>DATJRV010000074.1:0-1597 GCA_035504435.1 Solirubrobacteraceae bacterium | reverse complement strand
GTGGTCTCGGTCGTCGGGCCCGGCGGGCTCGGCAAGACACGGCTGGCGCAGGCGATCGCGCGCGACGCGACTGTTGCGGTTGTGCACGTCGCCGAGCTCGCCGCGGTCAGCTCTCCCGAGGACGTAGTCGGAGAGGTCGGGTCCGTCCTGGGCGTTCGCGACTCGATACAGGGTCGCCGGGTTCTTACCAGCGAGCAGCGCGCCGACATCCGCGGGCGGATCGCGCAACAGCTCGGGCAGTCGCCGGGCCTGCTCGTGCTTGACAACTGCGAGCATGTTATTGATGCGGTTGCCGACCTGGTGGCGTTCCTCGTCTCCGTCACGTCGGACCTGCACGTGCTCACGACGAGCCGGGCGCCGCTCGGCATCGCCGCCGAGCGCGTCTACTTGCTCAACGAGCTGCAGACCGGTGACGCAGTCGAATTGTTCACCGAACGCGCAGTTGCGGCCAGGCCGAGCGTACGGCTCGCAGCGGACGCGGTAACAAACATCGTCTGTCGGCTCGACGGCCTTCCGCTGGCGATCGAGTTGGCGGCTGTGCAAGTGCGGGCGATGTCGGTGGAGGAGATCGACCGCCGGCTGGAGAACCGCTTCGCGCTGCTGCGAAGCGGTGATCGCAGCGCGCCCGACCGGCATCAGACGCTCCTCGCGGTCATCGACTGGTCGTGGAACCTGCTGGACGCCGGCGAGCGACGCGCGCTGCGCTGGCTGGCGCTGTTCAACGACGGATTCACGCTCGAGGCAGCGCAGGCAGTACTCGGCGCTGACGCGTTGCCAGCGGTCCAGGGCCTCGTCGGCCAGTCGCTGCTGAGCGTCCGTGAGGCGGGGGTCGGCGTGCGTTACCGGATGCTGGAGACCGTGCGCGAGTTCGGCCGGATGCAACTCGTCGACGCGGGCGAGGACCGCGAGGCCCGCGCCGCGCTTCGCCGCTGGGCCATCGACTACGCGAGTGACCACGGCGCCCGCCTGGCGAGCGCCGGGCAGTTCGCGGCGATCGACGCTCTGGGCGCCGAGGAGGTTAATCTGGCAGACGAGCTGCGCGGCGCTATCGCCGACGGCGAGCGCGGCGCGCTGGTCGAGCTCCTGGCCGCGCTCGGGATGTTCTGGACCCTCCGCGGCGAGCACATACGCCTGCTCACCCTGGCCGACGCGGTCACCGACGCGCTTCGCGACTGGCAGCCGCCGCCGGAGCTGCACGAAGCGACTGGCGCGGCGGTAGCGATCATGCTGACGAACATCATGATCGCCGGTGGCGAGCGGTTCGCTCAGCTGCAGGCGCTGCTGCGGCGCGTGAATACCGAGGCGGGTACCGGCAGCCGCAGGTCCGGGCTGGCCACGGTCATGCTGGCGGGCGACCCGGCCGACCCGGCCGCAACGGTGCGTCGCCTCGAGCGGCTGGCCGCCGATCCCGACCGCGACACTGCGCTGGCGGCCTGCTTTTGGCTGAGCGCCATGCGCGAGAACGCCGGAGACCTGGCCGGTGCGATCGAGGCCGCCGAGCGTGCGCTTGCCCTTGTGCGCGACGACGACGGGCCGTGGCCGCTCGCCATGCCGCAGGCGACTCTCGCGCAGCTCTCCATGCATGTCGGCGACCGAG
>DATJRV010000073.1:0-1092 GCA_035504435.1 Solirubrobacteraceae bacterium | reverse complement strand
GCGGCGGAGAGGCGCGATGATCCGGGTTTCCCGGCAGTTGCCCGCGCCGCTACTGGTCGGACTGCGGGTGATCGCGCGCCGACCGCGCCGTGCAGTGCTGACCGCGGCGAGCATCGCGGTCACAGATGCAGGTCTCGTCGCTGTGCTGACTTTCCACGCTGCGGCCGGCGCGCGGCTAAACCCGGCATCGAGCGGGCTGGGCGATCCGGTGGTCGAACGGGACGAGCAGATGCTGGTTGTGCTCACGGTTGCGCTCGTCGCGCTAGCCGTGCTGAACGCGATCGTCACCGCATGGGCGACGGTGCTGGAGACGAGGCGCTCGTCGGCCCTTACGCGCGCCCTCGGCGCGTCGCCGCGGCAGCTCACCTCGGGCCTGGTGGCAGCGCAACTGCTGCCGGCACTGCCTGGGGCAGTGGTCGGTATCCCGCTCGGTCTCGGGCTGTTCGCGCTGGCAAACGGAGGGGGAACGCAGGTGACGACCATCCCGCCGGCCTGGTGGCTAGTCGCCGCGGTGCTCGGGACCATGATCGTGGTCTCTGTACTGACGGCGATCCCGGCTCGCATCGGCGCCCGGCAGCCCATCGCTCCTGTGCTCACAGAGGCGTGATCGCTGACGCCGCTCCGGGTCCTCACACTCGCTGTGCGCGACTAGGAGCGGCGCCAGCGCCGGGTGGCTGCTCAGCCCGTCACGGACTGAGCCGGTGCAAGTCGCGCGGGAACAGCGTCACCTGCCGCACGTTCGCCGCGCCGGTCAGCCGCGCGGTCCAGCGCTCGAGGCCGATCGCGAACCCGCCGTGTGGCGGCATGCCGTGCTCGAACACCTGCAGGAATCCGGCAAACGGCGCCGGGTCCATGCCGCGCGAGGCGAGCGCCTTGAGGTAGTCCTCGTACCGGTGCAGCCGCTGTCCGCCAGACACGATCTCCACACCGCGGAACAGCAGGTCGAAACCGTAGGAGTAGCCGGGCCGGTCCGGGTCGGGGTAGGTGTAGAACGGCTTGGTGAGCAGCGGGAAGCCATGCACGAAGAGCAGCTCGCTGCCATGCTCGCGTGCGGACCACTCGCACAGCCATCGCTCGTGCGCAGGCGCGAGG
>DATJRV010000072.1:0-11918 GCA_035504435.1 Solirubrobacteraceae bacterium | reverse complement strand
GCGCCGCGAGAGTCGCCGCGGTTCAAGATCGTCGACGTGCTGAGCTCGCAGGTGCTGGCCGAGGGGGTCGACACGCGTGCTGCGATCCGGGTGCTCGAGGGGATCGGCAGCGTGCTCGATGCACGCATCTACCGCTGGGTTCCCAAGAAGCGCCGTTGGCGGCTGCTCACGCTGGCCGAGAGCAAGACGCTATGGACGTTCCGAGGCAGCCTCGACGCGTCCGGCGCCCCGCAGCGCGAGGCGGAGCCCCAGCTCAGCTCTTCTTGACGAAGTAAGACAACGAGCTGGGCCCGCTGCAGCTCGTCTGACCCACGCGGCCGAGGTCTTCGCTCATCACCGTCCGGCCTTCTCGCGTGCGCACGACGATCCGTTCCGGTGGCTGATCCAGCACGGTGAAGGCCGCAACGCCGCCTGCCTGCAGATAGGCGGGGATCGGCGCGGTCTGCAGACGGCGCGAGCGGCCGTGTGCATACACGAGCACCGAATCGCGCGGGTCGCGAAGCAACCCCACGACGACCACCGACGCATCCGCGCCCGCACCAGCGCAGTATCCGCCGAAGGTCCAGGACAGCGGCGCCGTGCCTTCGACGCGAACCCCGCTCTCCCCCGCGGCGCCATCGGACCGTTCGACGCGATAGTCGAGTTCGAGATAGACGTGTCGCTGGAAGCGGTAGCGCTTGGCCACGATCGACAGGTGGCCGACTCCCGGCAGCGGGCGCCTGGCGACTGTGCGCAGCCCGCCGGGCAGGTAGCGCACCGGTTCCGAGATCGCCGCCACATCAGAAGAGGCGCCCCCGCGAGCGCCGGCGCCGCCGCACCCGCCAAGCGCGAGCAGCAAGAGCAGCCCGCTCGCCGCGACCATCCGATGCACACGACCCGTTCCCATCAAAAGCATGATCCCGCCCTTCGCAGCCACGCGCTTGCACCCGAAATCACCCGCACGCCCGCCAGGCGGAGCCCTCAGTCCATGGTCAGCGGCCCCTCAGCTGACCCGCTGAGGAACTGGCGCACGAAGGCGTTCTCCGAGGAGAACATGCGCGCGGCATCGCCGGCTTCGACGATGCGTCCGCGCCACAGCACAGCGATGTATTCGCCGATCTGGCGCGCGGAGGCGATGTTGTGCGTGACGACGATGTAGGTGCCTTTGTAGATCGCGTGCATCTCCTGGATCAGTTCGCACAGCAGCGCCGTGCGAACCGGGTCCAGGCCCGAGTCGGGCTCGTCGAAGATGACGACGTCGGGCTCCATCACCAGCGCTCGTGCGAAGCCAGCGCGCTTGCGCATGCCGCCGGACAGCTGCGAGGGCGCATCGTCCATCGCCTCGCCCAGCCCCACGTCGCGCAGCCGCTGCACGACGCGCTCGGCGATCGCGGCCTCGCTCATGTCGGTGTGCTGGCGCAGCGGAAAGGCGACGTTGTCGAACACGGACATCGAGCCGAACAACGCCCCGTCCTGGAACAGCACGCCGATCTTGCGTCGCAGCTCGAGCAGATCGGGCATCGTCAGCCTGCTCACCGACCGGCCTTTGACGATGATCTCGCCCGAGTCGGGGAACATCAGGCCGATGATGTGCTTGATCAGCACGCTCTTGCCCGTGCCCGACGGCCCCAGCACGACGGTGATGGTGTCGTCGGGGAAGGCGACGTTGAGCCCGTCGAGCACCCACACGCCGCCGAGGCGCTTGCGCACGTCCAGGCAGCGAATGGACCACGCCGCATCGTCGCCGTCGCCGAGCAGGTCCAGGTCGGTCGCGTGGTAGTGGTGGCGGTCCTCGTCCTCGGCGGCGCCGTGTCCGGTGATCCGCTCACCAAAGGTCAAGCCACCCTCCGGGGTCGGGGGCTGCTCGCTGGGGGCGTCTTCGTCGGCCATCACTGTTCCTTGTATGCCGCGTGCGCGAACTGACTGGTTTCGCCGTTGAACGTGAACGGGGATTGCTGCACGCAGGAGGGGGCGGGGATGCTGTTCGACTTGCCAGGTTCGTTTGCGACCGGGGATTCGACCGAGTTGGTGGGGTGCGTGAGCTGGCTGATGAGTTCTTCGCTGACCGTTTCGTTGGGCGGCCCACCGACGGCGGGGGCCGAGCTCGCGCAGTTGCTCGTGCTGAACACCGGCAGCCCGCTCGCGAGCGAGTTGTAGGCGCCCGAATGCGGGTAGGCGTTGGCGCGGTTGGTGCCGATGCGGTTCGAGAACACGGCGAGGCTTTCGGGGGTGAGCACCTGCATCGCCGTCAGCAGGTGCTCCTTGACGATCGAGCTGGCGCCGTCGATGGCTCGGCCTTCTTCCACGTTGGCGTTCGGTTCGCTGCCCTGCGTGGCCGCCGTGACGTTGGCGAAGAACGCCTGCAGCTCTGGCACGTATTCGCCGAGGTACTTCAGGAACGGGTCCAGGTTGTGGAGGACCGGGCGGAAGTTTTCGAGTATGGGCACGGTCAGTTCGAGCGACTTCTTCGCGTCCGGCAGGTCCTTTTGCGCGGCCTGCGTGAGCGGCCCGAGCGCTGAGAGGAAGCGGTTGAACTGCGGCGAGAACGGCTTCGCCGCTGCGAGCAGCGCCGCGAGCTGGCGCTCGGTGGGACGGAATTCTTCGAAGTACGGGTTGGCGAGCGCGGCGAACTTGTCGGTTTCTTTGAGCGCCACGGTGCTGTTGTGCTCGAAGCCGGGCAGCGCGCGGAACGCCGCCGCGAACGCCTGGCTGGCTTCGGCGGCCGCGTGGAAGGTGCGCTCGCCGCTGGCGATCGAGCCTTCGAGCTGGTGATCGCGGCTGGCGAGCGCGCTGAACACCACGCCCGTGTTGTGCACGACCTCCCGCACCGCCCCTTCCTGCTCATCCAGCAGCGTCACCAGCCGGTTGGCGTTTTCCACGAACGGTTCGAGCTGGGCGATGGACGCGTTGACCTGTTCGCCGCGGCCTTTGATCCCTGCGGCGAGCGCTTCGTTCCAGATCTGGAAGTCGCGCCGCGTCTTGGCGTTGAACGCCGAGAGGATGTCGTCGAGCGTCACCGACGGTTCGACCTGGCTGTTTGACAACTGTCCGCCGTCACGCAGGAACGGGCCGGTCTGACCCTCCGGGAGCAGCTGCACGTAGGTCTCGCCGAGCAGCGTCTTCTCGCGCAGGATCGCGTGCATGTTGGCGCGGATCGGCGCGTAGCGCCCCGCGATTTCGAGGATCACACGCGTGCGGCCTTCTTTGGCCGCGCCGAGCGAGACGACGTGCCCGACTTCCACGCCGCTGATGCGCACGTCGGACTCTTCCGCGAGCGAGAACGAGCGGGGGAAGGCGATCGTCACACGGTAGCCCTTGGGTTTCAACGGCAGCGGCCCGCCGAAGGACTCCCACAGGAACATCAGCAGCCCGAAGCAGCTGAGCACGAACAGGACGATCACCAGCAGGTTGCCGAGCGTGGGCGCGCGCTTCTGCATGTCAGCCGCGCCCTCCGAACGGTTGGCTGCTGAGCGTCGAGAACGGCTGCGCTGGTGCCTTCGTGTGCCCGCGCTCGCTCAGGCTGCTGTTGAGTCCCTGCTGCGCGCATTCGCCTGCCGTCGGCGGTTTGAGCAGGCTCAGCAGCCGGTTCACCGTGGGGTTCACCGCGGCGACGCTTTTGAAGATCGGCAGCACTTTGCAGTTGAAGTACACGACCGTGCGGCCCAGCACGCCGCCAGCTTCGGCCGTGCTGAGCACGCTGTTGAGGTCGTGGTTGCCCCAGTCGAGGAAGAACAGGAAGCCGGGCTTGCTCGGGCCGGGGTTGTAGGCGATCTCGTTGAAGAATTCGTTCAGCACCGAGAACGTCGCGGCGAGTTTGGGCAGCACTTCGCCGAACTCCCGCGTGGTGGGCCCGAGTTCGTTGACCACCGGCAGGATTTCCCGCGCGAACGGGCGGATGTCGTCCTTGATCACCGGCGTGGTCTTCAGCGCGAGCTTGCGGGTGGCTTCGTTGGCGGGGCCGAGCGCGCGGGCGAATGGCTCCAGGTCGCGCAGCGCCGGCGTGAGCACGTGGGTTGCCGCGGCGAGCTTGGTGAGCCCCACGCCCGTCTTGTGCAGCGCGCCGGGCAGCAGCGCGAGCGTCTTGCGGAAGCTCGCTTCCTCGGCCTTGAAGGTGCCGAGCACGGCGTTGGAGGCGTCCACCAGCTGTGAGAGCTGCTGGTCCTTGTCGCCGAGCGCTTCCAGCAGCAGGCGGAAGTTGTGGATCGAGCGCGCGACGTTGGCGTGGCGGACTTCCACCTGCTGGGCGATCTCTTCGGTGTACTTCGCGAGCGGGTCGAAGCGCTTGAGGTCTGCGGCGAGCACGCGCCCGTTGCCTTTCAGGCCGATCCCGAGGCCGGCCAGCAGCTCCTGCAGGTAGGAGCGCGTTTCCGCGTCCAGACCGGCCAGGAATTCGTCGAAGTCGATGTTCGGCGCCGTTTGCGAGACGGGTAGGACCTCGCCGCTGCGCAGTTTGCCGGCGGAGGGGTCGCCGGGCGAGACCTCCACCGTGATGTCCTGCAGCTGCGTCTTCGGTCGCAGCAGCATAGTCGCGTCCTTGTAGATGTACTTGGCGTACTTCGGCGTGACGTTCATCGTTACGAGCGCCACTCCGTGGCGCAGGTCCACGGTCGCGATTTCGCCGATCTTCGCGCCGGCGATCGTCACCGCCTGGCCCTGGCCGGGGGTGACCGCCTGGGCGGTCGTGAATTCGCCCTCGAGTTTGAAGTACTGGTGGCCCAACACCGGCACCCAGCTCGGGAGTTTGAGGTTCTCGTGCGCGAGGATGTAGCCGCCGACCACCGCCGCGATCGCCACCAGCGTGACCACGGCGATGAACGCCGAGCGGTAGCGCTCGATCTGCTCGCGGACGCTCAGCCCGCCTTCGTGACTGTCGCCGGCCGGGTTCATCCCAGGCTCCTTCGACCGTCACATCGCCGATGAGCCGGTCGAGGGGCGAAGCTCATCGGCCGGCTCATCCCTGTCCGCTCCCGTCCGCCGGCCCTTCCGAAAGCGGCCCGTTGAAGTTCGGCAGCGCCTGCGTGTAGCAGGGCACGAACGGCTCATACGCCGGCTCTTCTGCCGGGAACGCCGGGCGCGTGCCGAGCGGCGTGAGCGGCGAGTGCGTCAGCAGCGGTTCCCGTTTCGTGGCGCTGGGCGCGCCGGTGATCGCGGCGGGCTGCGAGCGCAGCAGCTTGCCGCTGTTGCCCACGAGGAACTTCACGTACGGGCCGTTGCCGTTGAAGTTCTGGCCGAGACTCGAGAGGCCCACGAGGCTGTACCAGAATTCGCGGTAGTTTTCCACGCCGGTCGTGCTCGAGCCGTCCTGGAGCTTGGCGTTGCCGGCCGGGAAGATCACGTTGGTCATGCACTTGTTGAACAGTTCGGTCTGGTTGTAGAGGGTCGTCTGTTCGCTCGTCAGCCGCGCCAGCGACGGGATCGCTTCCTTCAGGCCCGTGGCGACGCCGCCGAGTTCGCTCGGCGCCAGCGAGGCCTTCACCTGTTCGATCCACGGCAGCGCAGCGGCCACCGTCTGCGGGGTGTTCTTCACGCCCGGAAGGATGTCGTGGGCGAAGGCGCGGGTGGGCGCGAACGATTCGTCCAGGCCACGCAGACCCCGCTCGATGCCGCCGAGGTTGCTCGGCAGTTCTGCCACGAGTCGTTTGAGGCCCGTGGCATTCGCGGCCAGCGAGCTGAAGAACGAGTTGTAGTTGGGGAACAGTTCGCTGAGGTCCTGCTCGTGCACGTTCAGCGCGGAGGCGACCTTGTTGATCGAGGCGACGAGCTTCGACAGGTCTTCCGGTTCGGTGCCGGTGACCGCCTGCGTGTCCACCGCCGATCCGCGCAGCGCCCGCGGTCCACGGGCGTAGGCTTTGTTGATCGCTTCCGCGGCGTTCACCCCGCGGACTTCAGGTTCCTGTTCTGCGTTTTCTGGCGCTTCGGGCTTGCGCGTGAGCGCTTCGCCGTAGTTGATCAGGAAGCTCTGCAGGTTCGCGCGCGTTTCCGTGTTGAGCGCGTCGAGCACCTGGTCGAGCTGCACCGGGTCCGCGGTCTGGGCGACCGGGATCGTGTAGCCGGAGGAGATCGTCGGCGCCGAGGGGCTGCCGGGCTTGAGTTCCACGAACCAGTTGCCTTCCAGGAACAACCGCGGGCGGATCTTGACGGTGGCGTCGGTGTGGATCGGCAGCCCGCGCGATTCGACTTCCATGTTCACCAGGCCGGTGTGCCCCGTGCGCCTGATCGAGGTCACCTGCCCGACGTTCACGCCGGCGATGCGCACGGGCGATTTGGCCTGGATGTTCACGGCGTTCGCGAACTCCGCCTTCAGCACGAAGCCGTGTTTGAACGGGATGTGCTTGGTGAAGCCGAAGTACACGCCGATCACGATGATCACGATCAGCACGATCCCCGCGCGCAGCGGGTTCGAGTGCTGCAGCTCGCTCACCGGCACGCGATCCTGGCGGCGCCACACGGGGCTCACTTGCCCTTCCCCTTCGTGTGCTTCTTGGCCTTCGGCTTGACTGCGGGCTTGGGCTTCGCCAGGCCGAGCGCCTTGAGCGTCGTCGCCGGGTACTTTTCGCCGTACAGGTTCTCTTCGCGGGTGGTGATTTCGCGGTTGTCGCTGCTTTCCGGTGCGTTGCCGAGCTCCGCCTTGCCGACGGCGTAGCCCTCGTTGCCGGCTTCACAGACGTCCTTCTGCCCAGGGCCGGTGACGTTCGGGTAGGGGTTGTAGTGCAGGTAGTTGTTGTTGACGACCACCGAGCTGCCGGGGGCGGCTTTTTCGATCGACGGGCCGTTCGCGTACGCCCCCGCCGGGTAGCCCTCGTTGTTGACGCCCGTGGGCGCGAGCAGCGTGCCGGCGCGGGCGAGCGTGCCGACGCCGACGTTCTCCGACTCGAGGCTCGCGAGGTTGCGGAAGAACAGCGTCCAGTAGTTGCAGTTGGCCTGCTCAGGCGCGATCCCGGCCAGCAGCGGGTTGCCGATTTCCAGCGTTTCGGCGAAGTTTTCGAGGCTCAGCGAGACGATCGGGTTGTGGGCGAATTCCTCCAGCGCCTGCGCCGATTCCGCCAGGCGGGTGTTCAGCGCGGTGGCCGCAGACAGGTTGGTGGCGCCGACCGAGAAGGCATGCCCGAGTTGCGGCGCCACCGTTCGCAGGTCGGCGGCGCTGGGCCGCAGCAGGCGCATGAACTCGGCCGCGTTTTCATAGAACGGCTGCTCGTGCGGGAACGAGTAGATCCCCTGTTCGAGCGAGGGTGGCCCGCCCCTGGTGGCGGCTTCGATCGACGAGGCCACGCTGCCCCAGGCCTTGAAGAAGGTGTCGAGGTTGGAGAACAGTTCGGCGTTGGCCTGGGCCACCGGCGCGGTCTGTGAGGCGACCTTGTCGAGATCCACGAACAGGTCGTGCAGCCCGGTCTGCGGCGCGGCGAGGTTGTGCAACACGGGGATCGCACGGGTGACGAGCGGCCGCAGTTCGTGGATCGTGTCGTTCAGGCCGAGCCCGCGCCCGGCGAGCCCGTCGCCGAAGTTGTTGCTCGCCACCTTGATCGCGGTTCGCGTCGGCTTGTTGAACATGTCAAAGAATTCGTCGATATTAACTGGTTCACGCGTTTGCGACACGGGGATCGTCTGACCGGCCTTGAGCGTCGAGCGCGAGGTGCCTTTTTCGAGTTCGAGGTACTTCAAGCCGACCGGCGACACCGACTGCACGACCGCGCGCGTGTCGGTCGGCAGCGGTTCGAACTTTTTTTCGATGTGCAGGGTGGCGATCGCGGTGACACGACCGGTGCGCGGGTTCTCATGGGGGGAGAGCGCGCTGACGAGGCCCACGCGCTGACCGGCGATGCGCACCTGGTTTGACTGCTGCAGCCCCGACGCCTCAGGCAGTTCGACCTTGATGTTGTACGTGGGCACGAACGGCAGCCCGTTGTTGGCGTTGTAGGAGAGGAACACCGCCACCACCACGATCAGCGTCGTGATCGCGCCGATCAGCAGTGGGCTCGCCGCGAGTGAGCTGCGCCTGCGGTTCATGGCATCCGTCCTTGGGGTGACCATGAGGACGCAGGGCAAGCTGGGCAAGGACCGAGACCCGCCCACCCGCGTGGCGTGCTCTGCACGCGAGCGACCGAGGACGCAGATCCAGCGCAGCCATGCGTTCTCATGGCGTCTCCGTGGGGTCGCAGTCGAGCAGTTCGCCGTCCGTGAACGGCGAGGAGCCGTCGGAGGCCGGCTGGGTGGCCGCCCCTGGGCAGCGGCGCAGCTGCCCGGTCTTGAGCCCTTCGAGCGCTGCCTGCGGCGAGCTCGCGGGGTGCAGCGTGTCGTTTTCTCCGAGCGTGAAGTCGGGTAGCACCGGGCTGACGTGCACGTAGTGGCCGTCGGCGTCGTAGTAGCCGGCGGCCGCGCCGAAGCTGCGCAGCGTGCCTGCCAGGTCGGGGGTGTAGGGGCCGAACACCGCGGTGATCGGCACCGATTCCTTCAGCGAGGTCACCGTCGCCGGGGAGGCGGTGGTCAGCCGCTTGGTGAGCACCGGCAGCGCGCGCACGAAATCGGTGAGGTCGTTGTCGGGGCCGGGCTTGCTGAAGACTTCCGCGAAGTTGCGCACGGTGGGCGTCGCGGCGACGAGCAGCGGGCGCAGGTGTTCGACCAGTTCAGTCTGCGCTTTGGTCGCCGGCCCCCGCGAGGCCTTCACGAATTCGCCCAGGGCAGCGAACGTGGCGGGCAGTTCCGCGAACGTCTTGTTCCCCTGTTCGAGCGCGCCCGGGAGCTGTTTGAGCCCCTGTGCGAGCTCGTGCTGCTCGGAGCCGACCGCCTGGAAGGTCTTGTTCTGGTTTTCGATCAGGTCCGCCAGCGATTCCTGACGACCGGCGATCGTGGTGACGGCCTTCGCGGTTTCCACGAGGAAGCTGGTGAACACCGGCTGTTCCTTGGAGAGCTCGTTGAAGAAGTGCGTGGCCGCCGACAGCGCCGGCGGGAACAGTTCGGTGGACTCGCCGAGGTTGCGGCTCTGGCCGACGTACTGTTCGGCCGAGCCCTGGATGAACCCCTGCAGGCCCTTGCGGGTCTTCGGGTTGAGCGCGTTGAACAGCTGATCGAGGTCGGTCACTTCGCGGGCGGCGCTCGCCGGCAGCGTCGCCCCCGCCGGGTAGGCCGGGTAGTTGTTGGGCCCGAGCGTCAGCAGGAGGTAGCGGTTGGCCACGCTCGTCAGCGAGGGCACCCGCACCTGCACGACCGTGCCGTGGTGCAGCGGCACGAGCGAGGACTCGATGTGGATCGTGACGAGCGCTTTGAAGTCGTGCGTGAGTTCGATGTTCGTCACGCTGCCCACCGGCACCCCGCCGACCTGCACCTGGTCGCCGCGCACGAGCTGATCGGCTTCGGCGAGTTCGAGGTGGTAGGTGGCGCCCCCCGACGGGGCGAACACGAGGTAGGCGACGATCAGGATCACCAGGGCGAGGGCGCCCACGGCGATCACGCGCAGCGGGCTGCGGCGCGGCGCACGAACGCTCGGCCGCTCGCCGGGAGCGCCCGGCGGCGGCGCGGCTGGCGGGCTGGGCGGGCTAGTCGTCGCCACCGGCTTCTCCCTGCGGCGCGGCCTGCGTTTCCGCGGCGGAGCTCGTGCCCGGATCGGCGATCGCCGCGCTCGAGTGCCCGCTGGCGACCGTCGGGTCGGGAATCTCACCCAAGCGGTCGATCAGCTCGATCCACTGGCTCGGCGACAGCCCGCCCGCCGCCAGCGCCGCGGTGTGGGCGCCGGCGCCCACGGGCGCGCCGAAGGCGACGTGGATCCCCTTGCTCGCGTGCGGGCTGGCAACGCTGGCGGCTGCTCCGGGGACGGCTTCCAGGCTGACGATCCGCTGCGGGCGCGAGATTCCCTGCAGCATCAGCAGCTTGCGCACGGTCTGTTCGGCGATCGAGCCGGGCCCCTGGTGACCGGCGACCGGGATGCCGTTGATCGCGACGATGTTCACCGCGTCGCTGGTGTCACCCGCCGAGGGGTTGGCCACCCCGGCTCCCGAGGCGACGGGCGGACACGGCAGGCCGGCGACCGACGGGCGCAGCCCCGACACGGACAGGTACTCGAGCATCGCCAGCACGCGCTTGTCCACCCTGCCCTCCTGTACGTCATCGCGCGCACAGCGTCCCATCCCGATGCCGCCGTCCCCCTGCGGGGATGCTGCGTGGAGCACCTGCGGCGCGAGCTGCTGCTGTGACTCGAGCAGCACCTGGCCGACCGTGGGCGAGGTCGCCAGGAACGGGTTCTCGCCCTTGGCGCGGAAGATCGAGGTGTCTTCGAGCGCGACCCAGCCGTCGAGGATCGGCTTGGGGTCGATCAGCGGCCCACCTGGGCCGGCTGGGCGGATCTGGAAGAAGATGTGTGGGGCCTGCGCGACGCCGTCGGTCTGTGCCGTCGTCGCGTCCGCTCCGACGTGACCGAGCACGGTGCCCGCGATCACCTGCGCGCCGGGTTCGAGCGGGTGCAGGTACACCTCGTCTGACCCTTCGCTGAACGAACGCAGGTGCGCCGGGGGGGTGGGCGGCTTGGGCGGCTGCACAGCCGGTGGCGAGGGTGTCGTCGAGCTCGGGGGCCCTTCCAGGGAGGCCGCCGCGCCGAGCGCGAGCGCCGAGATCGTCGCCGCCTCCGACAGCGGCGAGCGCGGCTGAGCGCCCGCGGTCGCCGGCCCGTCCGGGGTGGGTTCCTTGTGCTTGCTCGCCCCGGTGAGGCGCGGGCTGACGGCGCTGTTGACACGCGGCTCGAGCACCGGGTACACGGAGGCGACTTCGCCCAGCTGTGCATACACGTAGGTGTTCCCGTAGGCGTCGCGCAGCTCGACGTAGTGGCCGAGCGAGGGCGATTCGCCGATCTCGGTGACTTCGCCGTCCTGCACGGCGATCACCGGCGCGCCTTCCTGCGAGTAGATGGTGGTGCCCGCGAGCGGCTCGCCCGTCGTGGTCGTCTGGAAGCC
The DNA here is from genome assembly GCA_035504435.1 of Solirubrobacteraceae bacterium. Classification (GTDB taxonomy): domain Bacteria; phylum Actinomycetota; class Thermoleophilia; order Solirubrobacterales; family Solirubrobacteraceae; genus Palsa-744. The sequence continues at coordinate 1,002 of DATJRV010000072.1, read as the reverse complement.
GTCGCTGTAGTGCGCGGGCGCGTACACCGGGAAGCGCGCCTCCGTCAGCCCCGTGATCGCGCCGAGCAGTTCCGGAGGCGTGCCGTCGAGCAGCTGCGAGCGCAACATCACCGCTTCCACGTATGCCTGTGAGTGGTTGTACGCGTACACCGCCGCCTTGATGTTGCGCTCGCCGCCGGCCGCGCGCAGGTAGCGGGCGGCGGCGAAGATCGCGTCCGCCGGGTTGTACGGGTCCTCCCACCCGTCGCCCGTGGCATCCACGCCGTACTGCGCCCACTCCGAGGGCAGGAACTGCATCCAGCCCTCGGCGCCGGCGCTGGACACGCTGAGGTCACGCCCGTAGTCGGTCTCGACCTCGTTGATCGCCGCCAGCACCTGCCACGGGATGTCATAGGCGGCGCCCGCTGCCTGGAAGATCGGCAGCAGGAACGGCGGGATATCGAAGTCTTCGATGAAGAAACTGGGAACGCCCCCGATCGAGCCCTGCAGCGCCAACGGCAGCGACGGCGTCAGCGCCGACGGCGCGAGCGCCTTGTGAGTGGCCCGCGGTTGCGCCGGCTGCGCTTGCTGGCTGGCTTCCTGGTCGACGGTCGTTTCGCCCGATCGCGGCCGGGATCTGCCCGCGTGCCGGGACCGAGCAGAGCCTCCGGTCGCGCCTTGCGCGACTTCGGTCGCGATCGCGGGGGCAGCTTCGGCCGCTGCCGGCGGCGCGCTGGGCGTGGTGGTCGTCGTGGTCGTCGTCGCGCTGGGCGCCGGCGCGGGAGTCGCTTCGCTGGAGGGGGTCGTCGCCACCGCGGGCGGTTCCCCGGTGCTCGGCGCGGGCGCGGGCGTCGCTTTCCCGCCCCCGGCTGCGAGCGTCACGCCCGGCCAGGCCAGCGCGCACAGCGCCAGCGTGAGCATCGCAGCGATCAGGGTGGACGCGCGCACGGTCCTCTCAGTTCCCCAGGAGGTAGTTGAGGAGCATCCCGTCGGCTTCGCCGCCTTCCGCAGCGGGCGAGTAGT
>DATJRV010000071.1:0-1054 GCA_035504435.1 Solirubrobacteraceae bacterium | reverse complement strand
CGTCGCGGTCTGGCGCGATGAGGAAGCGAAGCCCGACGCCGCCTGCCGCGCCCGCGTCGCGCTGGCGACCCTGGACGCGCGGGTGATCGAGCTCGACCTCGCCACCGGCCGCCCCTGCGAAGGGTTCGGCGAGCACGGCACTGTTACGCTGAACCCTGCTCCCTCGCAGATCTATCCCGGCGAGCTCGTGCTTGATTCGCCCCCGGCGGTGCTGGGCGACGCGCTCATCGTAGGCTCCTCGATCGATGACATGTCGCGCGCCAGCACGCCCGGAGCCGAGGTGCGCGCCCTCGACGCGCGGACCGGCGCGACGCGATGGGAGTTCGACCCCTCGCCGACCCGCAACGGCGCGCGCTTGAGCGGCGGCGGGAACGTCTGGGCGCCGATCGCGGTGGACACGGCCGCCGGCTTGGTGTTCCTGCCCACCGCCGGACCCAGCGTCTCCTATTGGGGCGGCGAGCGGCCGGGCGATGATTCGTTTGACTCCTCGGTGGTGGCGCTGGACGGCGCCACCGGCAAGCCGGTCTGGCGGTTCCAGACGACGCATCACGACATCTGGGACTATGACATAGCGGCGCAGCCGACGCTCGCCACGGTCCGCCGTGACGGAAACGAGGTCCCGGCGGTGGTCGTGCCGACGAAGATGGGGTTCGTCTTCGTCCTCGACCGCGCGACCGGCCGGCCCGTCTTCCCGGTCACGGAGCGGCCGGTCCCGGCGAGCGACGTCCCGGGCGAGCACGCCTCCCCGACGCAGCCGATCCCTGCCGCTCCGCCGCCCCTTATTCCGCAGCGGCTCGCCGCGAACGACGCCTGGGGCCTTACCTTCATCGATCGGTTGCTCTGCCGGCGCGAGATCGCGCCGCTGCGCTCGGAGGGGCTCTATACGCCGCCGAGCCTGCGCGGCAGCATCATGTACCCGTTCAGCGGCGGCGGGGTGAACTGGGGCGGCGGCGCCTTCGACCCGGGCGCCGGCCTCTACATCGTCAACTCGACGAACCTGGCGCAGGTGGTGCGTCTCATCCCCCGCGCCGATTACCTCGCCGCCCACACCGCC
>DATJRV010000070.1:0-1026 GCA_035504435.1 Solirubrobacteraceae bacterium | reverse complement strand
CCGCCCGGAGGGCATTGATCCAGAGGGCCTGCACCTCGACCGGCTTGCCGGCGCGCTGGGTGACGACGTGATCGCCGATCCTTGCATCCATCCAGGTGAGCTGGACGCCGGGCGCGCCGGCGCGCAGGAGCCCGTCGCGCTTGTCGAGCGAGATGCCATGGCGGGCGCCGGACGCGTAGCCCTCCAGCACCGCTACAACAGCGACCCGTAGCCGCGCCGCGTCCTCGGCTTCAGCGCCGCCGGCAGCGAGCAACTCGTGGACGGCGACAGCGAACCAGAGGGAGGCGTCGACCGAGTTGTATTCGGGCTCCTCGCCAACATCGGGAAAGCGGTTAGGGAGCATGCCCTCGCTGATACAGCCGCTCCAGGCAAGCAGCACATCGGCCGCCTCGCGCAAGCGGCCACGCGCGATCAGCAGGCCGCGGATGGCGACGAATGTATCGCGCCCCCAATCGGTGAACCACGGGAAGCCCGCGAGCACCGTGCGCCCATCCCAACGAGCGGCAAGATAGGCGTCGGCCGCGACGTCGCGCGCGGGACGGCTCCGACGCGCGCGCTCGGCGCGTTCGACCGCATCGAGAGGGCGGGAGCCGGGTGGCCCGGCACGGAAGGCAAGTGTCGCTTGACGGACAGACTTCCATGTGAAGAGGCCGGGGCTGGCAAGGTCCTCGCTGTCGTCGAGCCCGCGCTCGCGCTCCTGCGCGTAGCAAAAGCCGAGATACCAGAGGGGCTCGTCAGTCCAGCCGAAGTCGCCGCGCGCCGAGATTGGCGGGACGCCATCGTAAGGGCGCCAGGTGCGGCCTGCTTCCGTCGTGACGGAGCCGAAGGCGAAGGCGCGGTTCTGGCGATGCAACGCATGGTAGTCGCGGCCCGAGAAGAGTGGCCGGACGGCGAGATCGATCGGCCTGTCGGCGGTCCAGCGGAGCACTGTCTCGGCTTCATCGCGGGCGCAGAAGATGGTGAAGGTGATCGCGGCGCCGTCCGGCAGCGCGAACATCCAGGACGGAAAGGGCGCTGCTTGGAAGT
>DATJRV010000069.1:0-3485 GCA_035504435.1 Solirubrobacteraceae bacterium | reverse complement strand
GATCGCGTCTGGGAGATCCCCCGGATTGACCCCCGGGTTTGGGCGGCTAGAGGCGGGCGACGGCTGCGTCGACGTCGGACAGCGCCGAGCCGAGCTGCTTGCGGGAGCTGATCCCGAGCTTGCTGAACACCTTGCTTAGGTGCCACTCCACCGTCCGCGGGCTGAGGAACAGCTGCGCGCCGATCTCCGGGTTCGTCCGCCCGCCGACGGCCAGGCGCGCGACCTGCACCTCCTGCGGGGTCAGCTCGTCGAGCGTCTCGACCGTGCGCTTGCGCACCGTCTCACCGGTGGCAAGCAGCTCGCGGCGGGCGCGTTCGGCGAACGCCTCCATGCCCATGTCCGACAGCATCGCGTGAGCGATTCGTAACTGCTCGCGGGCGTCGATGCGGCGGTGCTCGCGGCGCAGCCACTCGCCGTACAGGAGGTGTGCCCGGGCCAGCGTCGCCTGCGTCTTGACGTGCGACAGCCGCTCGATCGCCGCCTGGTAGAGCCGCTCGGCCGCTCCTCCCTCGGCGAGGATCGCGGCCGCGCGCGCGTGTGTCCCGAGCGCCCAGTCTGTGCCCGCGGCCTGCGCAATGTCAGCCAGCTGGGCGAGCGGACGTCTCGCGCGTTCGGCCTGGCCGCTTCGCACCGCGGCCTCGATGAGCTCCGCCAGCAGCCAGATCGATGGCCCCAGCCCGCGCGCGGCCGCGGCGGCCCGTTCGGCCGCAGCCAGGGCGTCCTCGTAGCGGCCGAGCCCGTTGTACCGGATCGCGCTGCCCCAGTCATTGGCGGCGAGCCAGAGTCCCTCTCCGCGTCGCAGCACGTCCTGCCGGCGTGCCTCGATTAGCGCCAGGGCGTCAGCGTCCCAGCCCCGCCAGTTCGCCAGCACGATCGAGGTGCGCAGCGTCACGTGACCGCCCGTGGCCTCGACGACGGCGTCCGACTCCGCGGCCAGGGACATCGCCCCGCCAATGTTCCCCGAGAAGAGCTCGACGAGCACACGGTCGGTCAGCGCGACCGGAAGCGCGGAGAACGCCCCGGCACGGCGCGCAAGCTCGAGGTGGCGCGCGGTGAGCTCGTCCCACGCCGCATCATCGGCCAGCGCCCGGGCGATGCGGTTGGCCAGCCACAGCCAGCGCAGCTCGTCCTCCTCGGAGAGCGGCTCGCTCCGGAACGCGCCCAGAGCTACTTTCAACGCCGGCGCGGCTGGGGCGTAGCCCTCGCAGGTCAGACGGGCGAGTCCGTCCAACAGCAGATCGCAGGCGCGCGTGGAGGGCTCCCAGTCGGCGGCCAGAACGGCCGCGGCAACTTCGGTGGGATCGCCCCCGCGCACCAGCCGGTCGGCGGAGAACGCGGCCGCGAACGCTTCGAGGTAGGTCTCGCGCGCCAGCCTCGGATCCAGCGGTTCGAGCCGCTTGGCCGCCTCGAGCAGCAGCGGTGGGGCGTCGCGGCCCCGCGTCACCGCGAAGGTGACCTGGGCCTGCAACAGCTGGGCGCGGGCCTGCTCGAGCTCGTCCAGCGGTCCCGCCTTGGCAAGCGCCAGCAGCCGCAGCGCCGCGTCGTTCGCCCCGGCCTGGTGCTTGCTCTTTGCGGCGAGGAGCGCACGCCGTGCCCGTCGCCCCGGATCGGGCGTCAGCTCGACAGCCCGCTCGTGAAATGCCGCGCCCGCCGCAAGGCCGCCGCGTGCCCGCGCTCGGCCGGCCGAGCGTTCGAGCTCGGCCGCGACGTCCTCGTCGAGTCCGGCCGTCGCGTGTGCGAGATGCCAGGCGCGCCGATCCGGGTCCATGTCGGCGTCTGTGGCTTCGGCCAGCGCCCGGTGGACTCGCTGGCGGTCCTCCGGCGCCGCCGCGGCCTTCACCGCCGAACGAACGAGCGGATGACCGAAGCGCACCCGCGCGCCGAACTCGATCAGCCCGGCGGCGGCGGCCGGCGTGGCCGCGTCCGGCCCAATGCCGAGCTCCGCGGCCGCCCGCCACACCAACACCGGATCTCCTACCGGCTCTGCTGCGGCGACCAGGAGCAACAGCTGCGTCGAGAGCGGCAGCGGGACCAGCCGCTCGCGGAAACTCTGCTCGATCCGCCCCGACAACACCGGGCCGTCGGACAGCCCGAACCCGCCCGCAAGGTCGGCAAGCGTCCGGCCACGCGGCAGCTCCAGGAGCGCGAGCGGGTTGCCGCGCGTCTCGGCCACGATCCGATCACGCACCCGCTCGTCGACTGGACCGGCCACCACCGTCCCGAGGAGCTCCCGTGCATCTGGGTCGTCCAGCCCGCCGACGACGACCTCCGCCAGCCCCCCGAGATGCCGCTCGGCGGTCGGCTCGCGCACGGCGAAGATAAGCCCGAGCGACTCCGCACCGAGACGGCGCGCGACGAACGCCAGCGCCTGCTCGGAGGCCACGTCGAGCCACTGGGCATCATCCACGATGCAGACCAGGGGCCGTTCTTCCGCTACATCAGAAAGCAGACTCAGAACCGCTAGGCCGACGAGGAACCGATCCGGCGCATCGCCCTCGCGCAAACCGAACGCCGTGCCAAGCGCATCGCGCTGGGGGCCGGGGAGGCGCTCCAGACGACCCAGGAATGGCGCGCACAGCTGCTGCAACCCTGCGAACGCGAGCTCCATCTCTGACTCCACGCCGGCCGACCGGGCGATGCCGCACCCCGACGAGCGCTCCGCCAGAAATTCGAGCAGCGCGCTCTTGCCAATCCCGGCCTCCCCGCGCAGCACCAGCGCCCGGCTCTGCCCGGCGCGGAGACCTGCTACCAGCTCATCCAGCGCCGCGCACTCGCCACGCCGGCCAAGCAGCCGACCCGCGGAAACGGCAGTTGACATCGCCACCGCCAAGCCTAGGGACGGCTCCTTCCCTTGACAACCTCAGCGCCGCGGGTGGGCGGGTCGGCGAGCCTGGGAGCCGGCGGCCGCGGCGGGTTTCGTCGTCGCCGCAGCAACGGCCCCAACTGGGAGCTCCGAAGCTGCCGTGTTCAGCACAGGGCCCTATCGCGCTCGCCGGGCTGCTGCCGGGGGTGCAACCGGGGGATCTCCCAGGCGCGATCGAGGCGCGGTCGCACGACGATGCGTGTGTCCTCTTAAACCCCGATCAAGCAAAGGATTTCAAGCCCATGGACTTGCATGATTCAGTGGCCGTCGTAACCGGGTCCAACCGTGGACTCGGCCGTGAGTTCGCCGCGCAACTACTCGAGCGCGGCGCCAAGACGGTGTACGCCACAGCGCGCACTCCAGGGAGCGTTCAGATTCCAGGCGTCACGCCGCTTGGCCTCGACATCACCGACCCGGACTCCATCGCCCGGGCGGCCGCGATTGCCGGCGACGCCACCCTGATCGTCAACAACGCCGGCACATTCACCCGCGCGGGGCTGACGAACGCCGACCTGGCGCAGATCGAGCTAGAGCTGGAGACGAACTTCTACGGTCCGCTTCGCGTCACCCGCGCGTTTGCGCCGATCCTGGCAGCCAACGGCGGCGGGACGATCCTCAACGT
>DATJRV010000068.1:0-1073 GCA_035504435.1 Solirubrobacteraceae bacterium | reverse complement strand
GGCACTCGGCTGGGCAAGCCTCCGGACGGCGGCCGGAAGATCGCGGACGTGTACGCCCGGCTGCTGGCCGCCGAGCCGCACGCCACCGCCGACCGCAAGCGCGAACTCCGGATTGAAGCCGCCAAACAGGCCCGGCAAAGTCCCCTCTTCTTCGACCTGACCCTGTCGCTGTCCAAGAGCATCTCAATCTTCCACGCCTCCCTCGGCGAGAACGCCTGCCTGGCTCGCCAGGCAGGCGACCACGAAGGCGACCAGTACTGGTCCGCCCTGGTCACCGAGGTCGACGACATGATCTGGCAGGCCGTGCACGCCGGGTTCGGCTACTTCCAGCGCGAGGCCGGCTACACGAGAACCGGCTCCCATAACACGCGGGTGCACGGCCGGGAGACCGGCCAGTGGCATGAGGCGGACCTGGCGGTGGCGCACTGGCTGCAGCACACCTCCCGCGACGGCGACATGCAGCTGCACGTCCACTCCCAGATCGCCCACATCGCCAAAACCGGCACCGACGGGAAATGGCGCGCCCCGGACTCCCTCGGCTACACCGAGCACGTCGGCGCCGTCGGCGCGATCGTCTCCCAGCACCTCGAAGAAGCACTCACCCAAAGGTTCGGCCTGGAATGGACCGCCCGCGACGATGGCCACGGCTTCGAAATCAAAGGCATCAGCGGGCAGATGATGCGCCTGTTCTCCTCGCGCCGCGAGTCGATCACCGCCGACCTGCGCGCCCGCGCCGCGCAATTCGAGCAGCGCTACGGACGCAAACCCTCCCAGCGCGAACTCGCGCACCTCGCGCAAGCGTCCAACTTCAAAACGCGCAACCCGAAGCACGGCGCGCTGGATGTCGCGCAGCTGCACGCGGGCTGGGCGGACAAGCTCGCGCGGACCCTCGGCGTGAACCTGGCGTCGGTCGCGCCGTCGGTGTGGCACGGTCGCGGCGGAAACCATGCGGACGCGCAAGCGCGCGGCTCAGACTCAGTCAGCGCAGCCCTGTCCCAGGTCGAGGTGGCTCGCGCGGCGCAGAAGGCGGTTGCGCTGGCGCAGCAGGACAAGTCCGCGTGGACCCGCGCGGA
>DATJRV010000067.1:0-26869 GCA_035504435.1 Solirubrobacteraceae bacterium | reverse complement strand
TGGGCATCGCCGGCCTGGTGATCGGCACCGCGTCGGCCAACCTGGTGATGACCATCCTCCAGCTGCATCGGCTGCGGATCGGTTTGAACGGCCGTCTCGAGGGCGCTCAGACGATCATGATCACCGTGCGGATCATCGTCGCCACCGCGATCATGGCGGCGGTGGCGCGGGGCGTGTGGGCGGGCCTCGACGCGGCGCTCGGCCAGTCGCTGATCGCCCAGATCGTGTCGGTCGGGTTCGCCTGCACGGTGTCGGGCGTGCTGTACGGGTGGCTGGCCCTGCGGATGCGGATCCCCGAGGCGCGCCAGATCGAGCAACTGGTGCTCAGTCGTCTGCGCGGTCGCTAGCCTCATTCGATCATGGGCTTCTACGAGCGTCACTTCTCCGATTGCCGGCGCGAGCGGGCGTTTCTGGGCGCGGTCGGTTTCACCACCGCGTTCGCCACCGCGCGCGGGATCACGCACGCGATCAAGGCCGGCGTCGGGCCGTTTCACAACATCAGCGAGGGCGGGCGCCACATCCACCACTCGACGTTCGGGATCTTGGGCCTGCTCGGCCTGGGCTACCTCTGGAACTATCGGGTGGCGATCGGACCGGGGGACGGCCACAGGTGGCCCTCGCGGATCGCGGCGTCGACATACGGGGTGGCGGCGGCGCTCACGCTCGACGAGTTCGCGTTGTGGCTCGACCTCCACGACGACTACTGGGACAAGCAGGGGCGCAAGTCGATCGACGCCGTGGCGATCTTCGGCGGGCTGCTCGCCATCGGCGTGGCCGGCCGCGGCGCGGCGAACGAGCTCGGGCTGGTACCGAAGCGCCTGCAGCGCTGGGCCGACGACGCGATCGAGAACCACGATCAGTAAGGGCCGCTTCGCGGCATCCGTGGGGCCGTTCCGCCGGGCGTCCATGCCCGGCGGCCTGATCACGACCCCGGACAGGACGGGGCACCCGGCCCCACGGACGCCGCGCCGAAGGCGCGGCCCACTAAGCCGCCGCCGTCAGGGGCCGCCGACAAAATCCCTAGCAATACCCTCTAGATAGACATGGCCGACCAGGCTCACATCCGGAACTTCTCGATCATCGCGCACATCGACCACGGCAAGTCGACGCTGGCCGATCGCATCCTCGAGCTCACCCATACCGTCGACCCGCGGTCGATGCGCGCCCAGGTGCTCGACTCGATGGAGCTCGAGCGCGAGCGCGGGATCACGATCAAGGCTCAGGCCGTGCGGGTGTTCTACACCTCGCAGAAGGACGGGCAGACCTATCAGCTGCACCTGATCGACACGCCGGGTCACGTCGACTTCACGTACGAGGTGTCGCGCTCGCTGGCCGCGTGCGAGGGCGCGCTGCTCGTGGTAGACGCGAGCCAGGGCGTCGAGGCCCAGACGGTGGCCAACACCTATCTGGCGATCGACTCCGGCCTCGAGCTGATCCCGTGCCTGAACAAGGTCGACCTGCCGGGCGCCGAGCCCGATCGCGTCGCCGAGGAGGTCGCCGAGCTTCTGGGCGAGCCCGGCGAGCAGGTGCGCCGGATCAGCGCCAAGACGGGCCAGGGCGTGACCGACGTGCTCGACGAGCTCATCGCGCGCGTGCCGCCGCCCAACGGCGACCCGGATGCGCCGCCCCGGGCCCTGATCTTCGATTCGGAGTTCGACCAGTACCGCGGCGTGATCGCCTACATCCGCGTCGTCGACGGCGTGTTCCGCAAGGGCGAGCCGATCCGCGCGATGGCCGCGGGCACCGAGGCGGACATCGACGACATCGGCTTCTTCAGCCCGCAGATGATGCCCACCGACCAGCTGGCCGCCGGCGAGGTGGGCTACCTCATCACCGGCCTCAAGGACGTCACCCAGCTGCGCGTGGGAGACACGCTCACCACGAGATCGAGAGCCCGCCCACCCAGCGGAGGATCAGGAGCCCGCCCACCCGCCCGGGTGGGCGGGCGAGCGTTCCCCGCTGAGGCCACCGAGGCGCTGCCCGGCTACCGGGAGGTCAAGCCGATGGTCTTCTGCGGCCTGTTCCCGATCGACTCCGACGACTACCCCGACCTGCGCGACGCGCTGGAGAAGCTGGTGCTCAACGACGCCGCGCTGTCGTGGGAGCCCGAGACCTCCGACGCGCTCGGCTTCGGCTTTCGCTGCGGCTTTCTCGGCCTCCTGCACATGGACATCGTGCGCGAGCGCCTGGAGCGCGAGTACGACCTGGAGCTGCTCGCCACGATGCCGTCGGTGGAGTTCGACGTCACGCTCACCAACGGCGAGGAGCTGGTCGTGCACAACCCCTCCGACATGCCCGACCCCGGCACGATCGCGGAGATCCGCGAGCCGTTCATCCGCGCGTCGGTGATCGCGCCCAAAGAGTTCGTCGGCGCGGTCATGGAGCTCTGCCAGGAGCGCCGCGGCGAGCACGCGGGCATGCACTACCTGTCCCCCGAGCGCGTGCAGATGACCTACGACCTGCCGCTCGCGGAAATCGTGCTCGACTTCTTCGACCAGCTGAAGTCGCGCACGCGCGGCTACGCCTCGCTGGACTACGAGCTCTCCGGCATGAAGCCCTCGGACCTGGTGAAGCTCGACGTGCTGCTGGCCGGCGACCCGGTGGACGCGCTGTCGATGGTCGTCCACCGCGAGAAGGCCTACGACGTCGGGCGGACGCTGACGGAGAAGTTGCGCAAGCGGATTCCCCGCCAGCAGTACGACGTGCCGATCCAGGCGGCGATAGGCTCGCACGTGATCGCCCGTGAGACCGTCAAGGCGTTCCGCAAGGATGTCATAGCCAAGTGCTACGGCGGCGACATCACGCGCAAGAAAAAGCTGCTGGAGAAGCAGAAGGAAGGCAAGAAACGGATGAAGCAGGTTGGCCGCGTGGAGGTGCCCCAGGAGGCGTTCCTGGCGGTGCTCGAGCTGGGGGAGGAGTAGATGGCCGCAGCGGAGCTCACCCCGCCCGTGCGGCTGCTGTTCGTGTGCCTGGGCAACATCTGCCGCTCGCCCACCGCCGAGGGCGTGATGCGCGCGCTCGTCCACGAAGCGGGCCTCGCCGACGAGATCCAGCTCGAATCGGCGGGCACCGGCGCGTGGCATGTGGGCAGCCCCCCCGACGCGCGCGCCGCGCAGGCCGCACAGGAACGCGGCGTCACGCTCGAGGGCCGCGCGCGCCAGGTCCGCCCGGAGGACTTCGCCGACTTCGACCTGCTGCTGGCGATGGACAGGGAAAACCTCAGCACCCTGCGTACGCTCGCGCCGGGCGAGCAGGAGCGCGCGAAGGTGCGGCTGCTGCGCGACTTCGACCCCGCCAGCGACGGCGAGCTGGACGTGCCCGACCCCTACTACAGCGCGCCCGGCAGCTTCGACGAAGTGTTCGAGCTCGTCAACGCGGCCTGCCAGGGCCTCCTGCAAGAGCTGCGCGAGGGCCTGCCGAACGGCTCGCCTGCGTGACGCTCCCCGCCGGCGCGTCGAACGTGCGCCGCGTGGGCGGCGGCGACATCAACGAGGCCTACCGCGTGCAGCTCGCCGACGGGCGCGAGGCGTTCGTGAAGACCCGCGCGGACGCCGCCCCCGGCGAGTACGCGGCCGAGGCCGCCGGCCTGCGCTGGCTCGCCGCAGCGTCCCCGGAGGGGGAGCCCGCCGCGCTGCGCACCCGTGGGGCGCTGCGCACCCCACGCGTGCTGGAGGTCAACGAGCGCTACCTGGCGCTCGAGTGGGTGCCCGCCGGCGACGCGGGCGCCCTGGGCGCCGCCGGCGCGGAGCGGCTCGGGCGCGGCCTCGCGCTCGTCCACCAGGCGGGCGCGCCGTGCTTCGGCCTCGCGCGCGGTCAGCCGCCGCCCGGCGAAGGCGCCGCGGGGCCGCCTGCAGCTGGTGGCGCTCCTGCGCGCTTCGGCTCGCTGCAGCTCCCCAACGAGCCGGCCGCCGACTGGCCGAGCTTCTACGCCGAGCGGCGCCTGCTGCCGCTCGCCAGGGTTGCGCGCGAGCGGGGGGCGCTGTCCGCGGCCGGCGCCGCGTCGGTGCGGGCGGTGTGCGAGCGCCTCGGCGAGCTCGCCGGCCCCGTCGAGCCGCCCGCGCGGCTGCACGGCGATCTGTGGTCGGGCAACGTGATGGTCGATGCGCACGGGCACCCGTGGCTGATCGACCCGTCCGCCTACGGCGGGCACCGCGAGATCGACCTGGCGATGCTGGCGCTGTTCGGATCGCCCCCGCCGGCGCTGTTCGCCGCCTATGACGAGCTCGTGCCGCTGGCGGACGGCTGGCGCGAGCGCGTCGAGCTCTACCAGCTGCTGCCGCTGCTCGTGCACGCGGTGCTCTTCGGCGGCTCCTACACCTCCGCCGCCGAACGCGTCGCGCGCCGCTACGCCGGCTGACAATGGCGCCCGCCGGCCGTGCGCCGGCGCACCGTCGCGCTCGCGCTGATGGCAGCCTGCGCGCGGGCGCAAGCCCGTCCCGCATGGCCGGCCCCGGTCGGAGTCGAGGGCATGCGCCCGGAAACGCTCGCCGCCCGACGCCGGCTGTTCCTGCTCGCGCGAGTGGTCGTCGTGCGCCACTACCGCCGCGATCTCACGCTCGCGCAGGTCGCGCAGGCGCTCGCCTGCTCGCCGCGACAGCTGCAGCGCGCCTACGAGCAGTTCTCCCAGACCACCTTCCGCGAGGATCTGCAGGCGCGGCGGCTGGCGGTGGGGGCGCAGCTGCTGATCGAACAGCGCGCGATCCCCGTGGTGGACGTCGCGCGGCTCGTCGGCTACAGCCAGGGGCCGCACTTCGCGCGCGCCTTTCGCCGCCGCTACGGGCTCTCGCCCGCGCGCTTTCGCCAGGCGGCGCTGCAAGCCCGCGCCGGCGCGCGCAAGCAGACGCCGCCGGCCGCGGAGCGTGCGAGGCCCACCGCCGCGCCGGCGCTTCAGGCGAGCGAGCGCTCGTAGGCTTGGTCGCCCGCCAGCGACGAGGCCGCCTCCCCGTCTGGGAGCACCTCCGCGCCCGGCAGGCACAGGCGCATCAGCGTCCCGCCGCCTGCGGGCGCGCCGGCGGTGACCGTGCCCGAGTGCTCGGTCGCCACCTGGCGCACGATCGCCAAGCCCAGCCCCGAGCCCGGTCGCCCGCGCGCCTCCGCGCCGCGGAAGAAGCGGTCGAACACGTGCGGCAAATCCTCCGCGGAGATGCCCTGGCCGTGGTCGCGCACCGACAGCTCGCCCCCGCGCAGCACGACCTCGACGTGAGCGCCCGGCGGGCTGTACTTGACGGCGTTGTCCACCAGGTTGCTGATCGCGCGCTCCAGTCGCGCGGGCACGCCGGCGAGGACGGTCGGCTCGAGCTCGGCGTGCAGCGGGGTCGCCGGCGACTGTCGCTGGGCGCGGTCGATCACCTCGCCGACCAGCACGTCCAGGCGCACGTCCTCGGTGTCCGAGCGTGGTTCCTCGCCGCGCGCGAGATCGATCAGGTCGTTCATCAGCAGCGTCAGCTGCTCGATCTGCTCGACCACGTCGTCGAGCAGGCGGTCGTGTTCCTCGGCGTCCATGTACTGGCCCTGCTGCTGCAGGATCTCGATGTTCGTGCGCAGGCTCGTCACCGGCGTGCGCAGCTCGTGCGAGGCGTCGGCCACCAGCTGGCGCTGGGCGTGCACGGAGGCGTCGACCGCGCTCATCGAGCGCTCGAGCGCGTCGAGCATCGCGTTGAAGCTCACCGCCAGGCGCCCCAGCTCATCGGCGTCGGCAGCGTCCCCGAAGGTGGAGGTCGCGATGCGCCCGCTCAGGTCCTGTGTCACGGCCACATGCTCGGCGGTCCGCGTCAGGCGCTTGAGCGGCAGCACCGCAGCGCCCGCCACCAGGCGCCCGAGCAGCGCGGCCAGCGCGATGCCGCCGACGAGCACCAGCGCGAGGATCAGCCGCAGGCGGCCGAGCAGGCTGTCCACTTCGGTGAGCGGCTGGGCGAACTGCACCGCGTGTCCCTTGCCGAGCGGCTCGGCGAGCACGCGCATGTGGATGCCGTCCACGTACACGGTGCTGAGGAATGGTGTGCCGCCGTTCGCGGCCAGCGCGCGCGTCCTGGATTCGACGGGCAGCGACACCGAGCCGGCGGCGCGCGAGCGTTCCACGATCGCGCCGCTCGCGTTGACCACCTGCTGATAGCCCAGCACCTGACCGGGCTCGAGCGTCAGCCCGCCGAAGATCCCCGCGCTCGTGGCGTTCGTGCCAGCGATCCCGTGGTGGTGCGATGGCGGTGCTGCGGGCAGCTCGCCGAGCTCGCGTTCGGCGTCCCGGCGCAGCCGTTCGCGGCGCCTGTTCGCCACTCCGCCCTGGCCGTGTGCGTCGAGCCTGTGCAGCAGCAGCGTCCGCTCCAGGCCGCGCGTGCGCAGTTGCGTGTCGATCTGCCCGTGCAGCTGGCTCGAGGTGAGCACGTAGATGAGGATCGACGCGAGCACCACCGCGATCGCCACAGCGGCGGCCGACACGATCGCGATGCGGCGGCGGAAGCTCATGCCCCCGTGCGCAGCACGTAGCCGACGCCGCGCACCGTGTGCAGCAGACGCGACTCGTCGCCGACCTGCGTCTTGCGGCGCAGGTAGCCCATGTACACGCCGAGCGAGTTGGAGCTCGAGCCGAAGTCATAGCCCCACACGCTCTCGAAGATCGTCGAGCGCGTCAGCACCTGGCGGGGGTGGCGCATGAACAGCTCGAGCAGCAGGAACTCGGTGCGCGTGAGCGACAGCCGGCGCTCGCCGCGCCACGCCTCGTGCGCGGCGAGATCGAGGCGCAGGTCCTCGAACGCGAGCAGCTGCTCGTTGCCGCCCTCCTCGCCCGCGCGGCGCAGCAGCGCGCGCACGCGCGCGAGCAGCTCGCGCAGCGCGAACGGCTTGACCAGGTAGTCGTCCGCGCCCGCGTCCAGGCCCGCCACGCGATCGTCCACCTCGCCGCGCGCCGTGAGCATCAACACGGGCGTCGAGTCGCCCCCTTCGCGCAGGCGCCTGCACACCTCCAGCCCGTCCACATGGGGCATCGCGATGTCGAGGATGATCGCCTCATACGGCGCCACCCCCAGGCGCTCCAGCGCCTCCTGGCCGTCGCTCGCCTTGGCCACGTCGTAGTGTTCGAGCGTCAGCGCTCTGAAAAGCGCGTTCTGGACGGCGGGCTCGTCGTCAACGACCAGTATACGTGCTTGCTCGGCCATGTCCGCAGTGTCACCGCTGCGCCCGGCGGCCTCCCCGGCAGCCGGCGCACGGAGATAGTGCAGCTACCAGGCTAGCGTGACGGGTGTTGGGCGCAGGTGTGTAAAGCGCAGCGAAGAGATTGCTAAGAGTGGGAGGGAGCACCATCGCCAGCCAGCAGACGGCGCCGCAGGACAGCGACGAGGAGGGGCGTGACCGCGCGGACGAGCTGGCGGCGCAGTCGCGCCACCTGCGCAACAGCCTCATCAGCCTGGCGATCTTCTTCGCGCTCCTGGCCGCGCTGCTGTTCGGGGTCCCCGGCCTGGACGAAGCCGCCGACCGCATCACGCACGCGAACATCCTGTGGGTGCTCGCGGGGATCGCGCTGGAGGTGCTCTCGTGCCTCAGCTACGTGCTGCTGTTCGACCTCGTGTTCGCCAGGCTCGGACGCAGCCTCAGCTCGCGGCTGTCGCTGTCGGAGCTGGCGGTCAACTCGGTCGTGTCCGTCAGCGGCCTCGCCGGCATCGCGCTGGGGGCGTGGGTGCTGCGCACCAAGGGAGTGTCGGTCGAGCGCATCGCCAAGCGCTCGGTGCTGGTCTTCGTGCTCACCAGCGCGGTCAACGTCGGCGCCACGCTGCTGATCGGCACGGCCATGTGGCTGGGCGTGCTCGCCGGCTCACGCGACGCGCTGCTGACGGCGCTGCCCGCGGCGGCGGCGCTGAGCGCGATCGTCGGCACGCTCGCGCTGGCCGCGTGGGCGCGCCGGGCGGCCGGCGCTCGGCGCCTGCAGGGAGGGCGCGTGGCGGTGGCGCTTGCGGCCGTCGGCGGCGGCGTGGCCGACGCCCTGGCGCTGATCCGCGCGCACGACTGGCGGCTGTCGGGTGCGCTCGGATATTGGCTGTTCGACAACCTCGTGCTGTACGCGTGCCTTGCGTCCTTTCACCACGCCCCCGCCTTCTGGGTCGTGGCGATGGCCTACCTGGTGGGCATGCTCGCCAACTCTGTGCCCGTGCCGGGCGGCTTCGTGGCGGTGGAAGGCGGGCTGGTCGGCATGCTGCTGCTGTTCCACGTGCGCCCCGCCGCGGTGGTGGTGGCCGCGGTGATCGTCTACCGCGCGATCTCGCTGTGGGTGCCCGCGTTGATCGGCTCGGCCGCGTTCCTCAGCCTGCGCCGCGAGATCGGCAAGCCGGTGGTGGGGCTCACGCGCAGCTGAGGCGACCCTGCGGCCGTCACTCATTGGTGGGCCGCCGGCGCGTGCGGCCCCTCGACTTCTTTGGCGTAGCGTTCCTCGGCGAGCGAGCTCTGGCACACGTGGCCCGGTAGGTCGTCCATCGCCTGCGCAACCGGCGCGCCTTCCGGCCCGTACAAGCCAGGGCAGTACACCGGCGCAGGCAGGTTGGCGGAAGCCGAGCCAGGGGCGTTCAGCGGGCGCAGCTCGTTGGCGGCGCGTAGCGCCGTTTCATAGTTGTCGGAGAAGATGTCGATCGCCACGCGACCGCTGTAGACCTCGATCGAGCGGCCTTCGTCGTACACGGTCGCCGGCACGCCACGCACGAGGATGTTTTTCTGGGCGCCCAGCGCCGCGTTCGGGTGTAGCGCGTAGATCACCGTCGTGACCTGCAGCGGCAGCAGGCAGCTGCCGCCACCGAAGATGCCCTTGCTCTGCACGCAGTCGCCGTAGTACACCGAGTCGCCGATCGTCGGGTCATAGCCCTTCAGGCCATCCGCCGCCACCAGCGCATGCCCGTCGAAGCTCGGTCCCACCCAGTAGATGGGGAAGTACGGGAAGGTCTGCGCTTCCGCAAGCGAGCCGGCGGCGAGCGGCTTGGGATGTCCGGTGCCGCAGCCCGCCAGCGCCAGCGCCGCGCACAGCGCAGCCGCCGCGAGCGTTGCGCGCGCGGGCAGGCGCGGCCGGCGTGCGTGCACTGGCGCGCGCAGCCGGTTGGCGTGCGTGGCGGGGAGCATGACCGTCATTATCTTGGCGTGGGCGCGAGAACCACCGAGAGCACGAGCGCCACGGCCACGCCGGACGGCATGGCGAGCGCCAGCTCACCCGGCGCGACAGCTACTTCGGGCTCGCTCGACTGTTCAAGCTCGTGCGATCCCGCCGAGCGCTCGGCGGTTTTGTCGGGGTCCGGCGGGGTAGCACGCCGGGCCCCGCTCACAGTCGGCCGGGCGTGGGCGCGCGGCAGGCTTGTGCCGCTGGGGCTGGTCGTGTGGACGGCGGCGCTGGTCGCGCTGTGGCTGGCGCTCGACCCGCGCCCCCCCGACCTCGCCGCGCAGGTGTACCGCGTGGCGCTGTACCGCCAGCTGGGTTTCTCGGTGTGGGACGACAACTGGTACGCCGGGCACAGCCTGCCCGCGTACAGCCTGCTGTACCCGCCACTCGCGTCGCTGCTGGGGATGCGCGTGCTGGGAGCGCTGTCGGTGGCTGCTTCCAGCGTGCTGTTCGCGCTGCTCGCACGGCGCCTCTTCGGTGTTTCGGCGGCGCGCTGGGCGACGGCGTGGTTCGCGGTGGGCGCGCTGGGCGACGTGTGGAGCGGGCGGCTGACGTTTGCGTTCGGCGTGTCGCTGGCGCTGGCCGCCGCGCTCGCGTTCGCGCGCGGGCGCTGGCTGGCGGCGGGCGTGCTGGCGGCGCTGGCCACTGCCGCCAGCCCGGTGGCCGGCGCACTGCTGGGGCTCGCCGGGCTGTCGTTCGCGCTCGCCCGGCGCTCCTCGCGCGCGCGGTTCGCGTGGGCGCTGCTGATCCTCGCGGGGCCAGGCGCGCTGGTGGTGGGGGCGACGGCGGCGCTGTTCCCCGAAGGCGGCTACGAGCCCTTCCCGCTGCTGTCGTTCTTGGCCACCGCGCTCGTGGTGCTCGCGTTCCTGGTGGCGCTGCCGCCCTGCGCGCGCGAGCTGCGCATCGGCGGTGGCGTGTACCTGCTCGCGTGCGTGGCGTGCCTGGCGGTGCACACGCCGGTGGGCAGCAACGTGGAGCGCTACGGCGTGCTGCTCGCGGGGCCGCTGCTGCTGTGCGCGCGCGCGTCCGCGGGCGTGCGCTGGACGCCGGCGGCGCTCGCGGCGCTGGCGGCGATCGCCGTGTGGGTGGTGTGGGGGCCGGTGCGCGAGACGCTGGCGGTGGCGGGCAGCGAAGCGACGAGCGCGGCTTACTACGCGCCGGTCGAGCGCTTCTTCGCCCGCGCGCAGGCCCCGCCGGCGCAGCCGGTGCGCGTGGAGGTGCCGCTCACGCGCTCGCACTGGGAGGCAGCGCTGCTGGCGCCGCGCGTGTCGCTGGCGCGCGGCTGGGAGAAGCAGCTGGAGGAGCGCTACGACGGCGTGCTGCTAGCCGAAGGCTTGACCGCCGCCGGCTACGAGCGCTGGCTGCACGAGCAGGCGGTCTCCTACGTGGCGCTGCCCGACGTGCCGCTCGACCCCTCCAGCGCGCAGGAGGGGCGCCTGATCCGCGCGGGCCTGCCGTACCTGCGCGAAGTGTTCAAGAGCAGGCACTGGCGCGTCTTTCGCGTGCTCGCGCCCACGCCGCTGCTCAGCGGGCCGGGCCGGCTGACGGCGCTGGGGCACGACTCGTTCGCGCTGCAAGCACGCGCGCCGGGGCGTTTCGTGGTGCGCGTGCACTTCACCCGCTACTGGACGCTCGCCCGCGGCGCGGGCTGCGTCAGCCGCGCGGCCGGCGGCTGGACGGCGCTCAGCCTGCGTGCGGCGGGCACGGTGGTGGTGAAGGCGAGCTTCTCGCTCGCCCGCGCGCTCGGCGTTGGCAGCTCGTGCACGCCCGGCGCGTCCGGTTGACTGAGCGCCAGCCTGCTCCGCAACTGCTCGCGCGCATGCTGCGCTAGCGGGGAGCGAGCGCGAACAGGCTGGTGACGCCCGTCAGGTAGATGTCGCTGCCGTCGCTCGTCGCCGGGTCAAACGCGCCGGTGTGCATTTCAAACAGCACGCGGCCGGTGGAGATCCCCAGGCCGTACGTGCGGTGCTGGCCGAGGTCTGAGAAGTACACGGTGCGCCCGATGATCGTCGGCGAGCCGGAGATGCGCCCGTGGGCGTGAAAGCTCCAGCTCACGCGGCCGGTGCGCGCGCTTAGCGCGTAGAAGGTGCCGTTGTAGGAGCCGATGTACACGGTCGGGCCGAGCCCCGGCGCGTTGGTGACGGCGGGCGAGGAGTACACGTAGTCGCCCGTCTGCACCGCCCAGTCGAGCTTGCCGGTGGCGGCGTCAAACGCGTAGATGCGCCCGTCGGTGTTGCCCAGGAAGACGCGCCCGTAGATCACCGCCGCGGTCGAATAGAACGTGCCACTGCCGAACAGCGCGCCTTCGGAGGCGCTGATCCACAGCCGGTGGCCGGTCTGCTCGGAGACCGCCTGCAGGTGCCCGGAGTAGTCGCCGAAGTAGAGGACGCCGTCAGACAGCGTGGGGCTCGCCTTGACCGCGCCGCCAGCCTGGTAGGTCCACAGGACCGCGCCGGTGGCGTCGTTCAGCGCGTACACCAGCCCGCTCTGCGAGCCGAAGAACACGCGCCCGCGGTCGATCAGCGGCGAGGACTCGCTGGGCGCGGGCAGCGCGCGCCACCAGCGCACCGCGCCGTTGGCGCTGTTCAGCGCGATCACCCGGCCGGGGTCGTGGCGATGGCCGCTGGAGAGGATGGTCACGTACACGGTGTTGAACGTCACCGCCGGTGCCGACGCAGACAGCTGGCCCAGCCGCCGCGACCACAGCACGCGCCCCGTGCGCTTGTCCAGCGCGTTCAGCACCGCATCGTCGGACAGCTGAAAGATGCGTTCGCCGTAGATCACGGGGGGGAACTCCAGCAGCGAGTAGCTGTCGTGCACCCACACGCGCCGAAACGGCGCGTGCACGCTTTCGGGTGCCGGGAAGAAGCGGGTGTGCGCCTTGTCGTAGCCGTACAGCGGCCACGAGAAGCGACTGGGGCCGCGGGCGGGCAGCGTGGGCGTGGGCTGGGCGATGAAGCGCGCGTGCGGGTGGTAGATGCTGCCCGTGCGGTGGCGCGCGTACAGGTAGCCGCCCAGCGCGAGCGCAGCGACGATCACGACCAGCGCCGCGAGCACCACGCGGGTGCGTGTGGAGCGGGGGAGATGCGGGAGCCTGCGCTGCGCGCTCACCGGCTCGGCCGCAGCTCAAGCGGCGAGCTTGCGCGAGGAGCGGCGCGTGCGTGCCGGATGCCCACGCGCGGGGTGGTCATGCGTACGCGCGGATGGGGGCGCGGCGGCGGACACGGACGCGGATTTGGGCTGGCGCCTGGCCGGGCGCCGCGTCGAGCGGGCGAGCGCACGCGTGAGGGCCAGCGCGAGCGCCAGTGCGCACACGATCGCCAGTGGCACCAGGGTGAAGCCTGCTACCAACGCGAGCGCCACGTGGTTGCCGGCCAGCGACCAGTTCCACAGCAGGTAGTCGCAGACGGTGAGCCCGGTGACGAAGACCAGCGACCTGTGGGACACGCGCACACAGTAAACGGGTCCGGGGACGGACGGGCGGCGGTGGGCCACAACGGCGCGCGGTGGGGTCGTCACAGCTGTGGTCGATCCAGGGGCGTCGCGCCCGTGTGGACGGCGGCCCCTGCCCATATGATCGCTGCGATGAACGGCGGCACGGGGCATTCGCAGGTCTTTGCCCCCGGCATGCTGGAGGGCACGGCCGCGCTGGTCACGGGCGGCGGCACCGGCCTGGGCAAGGCGAGCGCGCTGGAGCTCGCGCGCTGCGGGGCGCGCGTGACGATCGCCGGGCGCCGGGCGGAGGTGCTGGAGGCGGCGGCCGAGGAGATCGGCGCAGGCGCCACGGGCGCGGTGCAATGGGTGGCCGGGGACGTGCGCGAGCGCGAGGGGGCGCGCCGGCTGGTGGAGGCTGCGCTGGAGCGTGGGGGAGGGCGGCTGGACGTGCTGGTGAACAACGCCGGCGGGCAGTACTTCAGCCCGGCGGAGCTGATTGCTGGCAAGGGCTGGCAGGCGGTGTGGCGGCTGAACGTGGACGGCGTGCTGAACATGGCCGAGGCTGCGTTCGAGCTGGCGCTGGAGCCGGCGGGGGCGGGGATGGTGATCAACGTGACGCTCTCGCCCCACCACGGGATGCCGGGCATGGCGCACTCGGGGGCGGCGCGGGCGGCGGTGGAGGCGCTCACGCGTGAGCTCGCGCGGCGCTGGCTGGCGGCGGGGGTGGCGGTGACGGCGGTGGCGGCCGGGCACTTTGAGACGGAGGTGCTCGCCAAGTACCCCGAGAGCGTGCGCGCTGGCGCGGCGAGCACGGTGCCGCTGCAGCGGCTGGGCACGGTCGCCGAGCACGCGTGGCTGATCGCGCTGCTCGCCTCGCCGCTGGGGCGCGCGTTCAACGGGTCGACGATTACGCTGGACGGGGCGCGCGACAACTGGTGCGGGCCGTGGCCGCCGCCGGGGCTGGCGGACGAGGCTGGGGAGGTGCCGGTGGAGGAGCGGCGGTAGGACGCCGGGGGTGAACGGTCCGCATGCGCTTGCATTGCACGCTGTTGCACGCTGGGCAAGGGCGGGGCGAGCAGGAGAGCGGCAGACGGAGAGCGGCGGACGGTGAGAGCGGCGGACGGGAATCGAACCCGCATCATCGCCTTGGAAGGGCGAGGCTCTACCGTTGAGCTACCACCGCACGTGCGAACCTGGCCCGACGGGCCGTTCGGCGTCCATGACAGTTTGCACAAACGACGTCGCACTTGGCGATCTCGTCGAGAACCGACGGCCAGTTGCTGTCGCGAAGGCCCTGCGCGATGCCGAAGCACTCGTCTTCGAGATGGTCGAACTCGAGAACCAGAGGGCCGCTCTCGCCGTAGTCGACGCACACATGCTCCTGGACGTACTCGATCAGCTCAGCTGTACGCTCAGCCACGACGGTGCGTGCCTTGCGGCGCCACGCGAACTCGCTGACGGGCTTGGATTGTCCGCAGCGGCCCGCAGATCCTTGGTTCGGAGGGCCCGACACGAACATATGTTCGCATGGACAGCGGATGCTGTAGCCACCGCTGCCCGCGCCAAGCCGGGACGCGGTCTCGGCGGCTTGTGCGTAGGACGCGCAGGGTAGCCACGCTCCAGCTTGCCTTGGTGTTTGCTCAAACGTGCCTCACGATGAGAAGCCGCGGGGCAGATCGCCGGGAAGGGGCAGGAGGCCTTCGGTGCTCGGGCCGTAGAATGGAAGGCGCCGCGGGGAGTGGCGCAGTCTGGTAGCGCACCCGGCTGGGGGCCGGGCGGTCGCAGGTTCAAATCCTGTCTCCCCGACTTACGAATAACCTGCAAAGCAGTCACTTTTCCGGTCAATCGCCGATCGCGATGAAGGCTGACGGGGAACAAATCTCGACGGCGTGCTCTTCGAGTTCTCCCGACTCCTTATCGGCACGGACCTCTTGACAAGACTGTGAGCATCGCTCACAATAGGCCGCGTGCCCGTGAATGACGCTCACAGGGAGGCTCGCCAGGTGGCCCCCGAGGACCTTGTCGGTATCGCCGAGATCGCAACCCTGGCTCGCGTCTCAGCGGCTGCCGTCGCTAACTGGCGAAAGCGCGACGCTAGCTTCCCCGAGCCCGTGCTCGAGCTCCGCGCCGGTCCCGTGTTCTCCGTCTCAGCTGTTCGCCGCTGGCTTCATTCCAAGAGAAAGGTCTCCATGTCCAATCGCATCAGCACCATCAACCTCAAGGGCGGGGTGGGCAAGACCACCACGACCGTCGCACTCGCCGAGATGCTCGCCGTCAACTTCGAGCAGAAGGTCTTGCTCGTCGACCTTGACCCTCAGACCAACCTTACGACCGTCATGATCGGGGAGGACCGCTGGGAAGAGCGCAATGCCGCTCACCAGACCCTCGCCCAGCTCTTTAAGGATGCCTTGGAGGAGGATCCCGACGAGCGCGAGTTCGATCTCGATGAGGCGCTGCTCCCTGGCGTCTCGGCAGTCGAAGAGGTGGCGGCCACCGCCAGGCTCGATCTACTGCCCTCCTCGCTGAACCTGATCGACATCCAGGACCGGTTGGCCTCGATGCCCGCCGGGCGGTTTCACTCACGCTCGCCGGGGGAGATTCTGCACACCGCGCTGAAGCAGCGCCTCGACGACTACGACTGGGTGCTCATCGACTGCCCGCCCAACCTGGGTCTGATCACTCTGAACGGTCTGCGCATTAGCCAGGGCTATGTGATACCCACGATCCCCGACATCCTTTCCACCTACGGCATCCCGCAGATCATCTCGCGTGTCGCGGACTTCGCGCACGAGATCAACGAGCCGATCGAGCCTCTGGGCATTGTCGTCTCCAAGTACCGCGACCAGGCCACGCTTCACCGCACGGTCGTGCGCGATCTGCGCAACAACCTGGAAATCCCGCCGGTCTTCGAGACGATCATCCCCGAGGCCGCCGCGATCGCCGCATCGGCGGAGTACCAGCCGATCGGCACGCTACGCCAGAAGTACCAGTACGGCGGGCGCTACGAGCTCTACGTGTCCTTGACTGAAGAAGTCATGTCGGCGGTCGCTGAGGGAGTCGCCGTCTGATGGCCGAGCCTGGCGACATCGAGCGCGCGCGTGCGTTGTTTGCCGAGCTTGAGCCGCGTCTCGATGGCGACCCTGCACTTGCGCGTCGTGTCGTCCAAGCCCTCCGCAGGGCCGCCGACGGCCCGCGCGCGTCCAATCGCCGCACCCCCGCGGCTCTGGACCCGTCGGTGGTGTTCCGTGACGACCCTGAGGGTCTGCGTGCGGCCCTGGCCCCGCTGACCGTCGACCAGCTTAAGGACATCGTCTCCCACTACGCCATGGACCCTCGGAAGCTCGCGCTGAAGTGGAAGACGACCGATCGCCTGATCGATCTGATCGTCACGGTCACTGAACAGCGAGCCCGCAAGGGAGACGCCTTCCGCTCCTAATCGACGACCGATATGGGCGTCGTGCGGTTCTCTCGCGCAACCAGACTACGGGCATGAAAATGCGGCTGAGCTGCTGTCCGGCCGGGATCGTAGGGTCGCGTGACCGGGATAGGGGCCTTTGGAAGCGCGTTGTGGGCAGGCCGCCGTGCATTTGGGCTGCGAGCCCGTGAATGACTAGATGGCCGCCCCTGCGACTCGCCCGGTTGGGCTGCGAGCCCGTATCCGTAGTTGTCGCTGCCCGCGCGCCTTTCAGCTCCAAGAGATCACGATGAGGAGGCGATGCCGTGCAGCGCTCGTTTGGTTTGGATGTTCACCTCGACTTCTGCGAGGTCGCGGTGTGTGAGGAGGGCCGACGATCAGGCCGATATCGACGATCACATCAGCCCGGCCGATCTGGCGCTCGACCCGCGTGAGCGTCAGCGACGCCAAGCTCGCCGCGCTGGTCGACGCAACACTCGGCTCTGGCAGGACGCGGATTCTGACGGGACTGCCGCGCCGGCTTGACGAGCGCCAGCGTGGCTCTCCTGGTCGGCAAGGGAAATTCGATGGCCGCTTCCGGCAGTTCGGGGTCAATAACCCCGAGATGCACAAGTCCGGCCACAAGCAAGCGCCAGTGCGTGGCGAACTCCTCACCGCGGAGGAGGTCGCCGCGCTGCTACGGGTCACGCCTGCATGGGTATACGCAGAGACGCGAAGGCATCGCATCCCGCACATCCGCCTCGGCCGGTACGTGCGCTACCGCAGCGAGGCGATATTCCTCTGGATGGACGAGCTCGAAGGCAGATCAAGCGCTGTGCGGGAGCGCGAATCGAGCCGGTCCTGTCTCGTCGATGGCGCTTCGCGGCGACGAATATGAGGCGGGGCCTGCCCTCGCGGGCGGTCGGCCGTACCAGCCGACGATCTGCGTATAAACGAGCTTCATGACCAAGCGCACCTACGGCACTGGGCACCTGTATGAGAAGTCGGGGTCCTACTACGGCCGCTGGCGCACATGCGATGGTCGCCAGCTGAACCGCAAGATCGGGCAGATTCGCAATGCCGGCGAGAGCGATGGCCTGACTCGCGCGCAGGCTGAGCGGGAGTTTCGTCGCCTACAGGGCGCGGAGGAGCGCGCACCCAAGCTGGCCCGTGGGGTACGCAGGCCCACGGTCGACGAGGTTGGTGATTCGCTGCGGCAGGCGCTCCGCCTGGGCGGCGCTCGGCCTTCGTAGCTGGAGGGATGCGAGTCGATGCAGCGTGTCCACATCTCGCCCCGTGTTGGCGGGCTGGTGGTCGACGACCTGACGACCGCTCACGCGGAGGCGCTCGCGACAGCGATGCTTGCCGACGGCCTCTCGCCGAAGACGATCCGCAACGTGTTGAGCTTCCTGCACTCGATCGTCGAGCACGCGATCGATCGTGGCTGGGCGCGCGAGAACCCGGTTCGCCGCGCTGCGCGCCCTGGTCGTCGGCGTAGGGGCGACGTGAATCTCGATCTCCAGTTCCTGGCCCTTGACGAACTCGAGGCGGTGCTGCGGGCGATTCCCGACGAAGTCGTGGTGCGGACACCGGCGCCCACTCGCCGCGGCCGTCGCGGCCCTGCGCCGCCACCTCCGCCGGACGTCCTTGGGCCGGTGTTGCGCGTTGTGGTGCTGGCCGCTGCGATGGCCGGCCTGCGGCAGTCAGAGCTGCTCGGCTTGCGCTGGCGTGATGTCGATTGGGCTGCTCAGCGCATCCGTGTCCGCAACACGTTCGTGCGGGGTGAGCACTCCATGGATGGCAAGTCGGACCTCTCGACACGACGCTCGGTGCCGATGACCGGTCGACTTGCGGGCGAGCTGGATCGATGGTCCCAACGCACCGAGTACCGCGGGGATGGCGAGCTCGTGTTCGCGCACCCGCAGACCGGCTCGCCGCTGGACCGCTCGAAGGTGACCAAGCGCTTCAAGGCAGCGTGCCGCGCCGCTGGCGTCCGGGAGATCAAGTTCCACGATCTGCGCCACACATTCGCGACTCGTCTGGTTGCGTCGGGCCAGCCGCTGCGCACGATCCAGGAGTTCCTCGGGCACGCGGACAGCAAGACCACGCAGATATACGCCCACTACGCGCCATCCGAGCGCGAGGTCCAGATGGTCAACGAGGCGTTCACGGAGCTTCGTCCCGCGTCGGCCGGCTCGCCGTCGGAGGGCGCGGCGCGATGAGCCCTGGCGATCCACCACCGTTCGAGATCGAGTTCTATGCCGATGAGTCGGGCGATGTGCCGTGCCTGCGGTGGATCAGGGAGGACCTGAGTTCGACCAAGCGCCGCGCTCTCGGCATGGCCATGAACGAGGTTCTTCAACATCACGGCGTGCAGGTGGTAGGGGAGAGGTCGTGGGGTCGCCAGCTGGGGCAAGGACTGTTCGAGTTCCGCGTCGATCGCACCGTCAAGCCCGACGACGAGATCGCAGAGAAGCTCGTCCTTCGGGTCTTCTGCCATGCGCACGGCGATTGCAAGATCCTCGTGCTGCACGGCTACGACAAGGGCAAGAGCCCGTCGTCGCGGCGCCAACAGCGGGAGATCGAGGTGGCTCGCTCGCGCTTGGCGTTGTGGCGCGCGATCCACGGCAAGAAGCGCAAGAAGCCACGCGGGCACGGGGCGTAGGTGCAGCCAAACCGGTGGTGCGACGTAAGCGGTAACGACGCTCCATCCTGATGTGATATAACCCATCGACTGCGTCCACTCGCTCCACTCAACCCACCGTGTCCACTGACTTCAGCCAGCTGATCGCCGATATCGAGCAGGAGGCTCGGGATGAGGGTCCACAGGCCGTTCGCGAGCTGGAGCAGTTCCGCGAGGAGTTCAGCCTCGCAAGCCAGCTGATCGAGAGCCGCAGGGAGGGCGAGCTATCCCAGCGGGATTTGGCAAAGCTCTCAGGTGTGCCTCAGAGCGAGATTTCGCGGATCGAGACAGGAACGAGCAATCCGACTTACGCCACGATCACCGCACTGCTTCGCCCTCTCGGGAAGCGCGTCCAGCTTGTCGATGACGGCAAGATCGTTGCGCGGAGGGGAGGCGGCGGCCGGTCTAAGAGCGCCAAAAGACCGGCCAAGCTGACATCTGGACCCGGCAAGCCGACCGCCAAGAAGGCTGCCACCAAAGGGTAGAGCGGCGTACATTCCGCGAAGTTCGCTGGGTCCGACTCGTGGGATACGGTGGGCGCCGTGAATTCCGCACCGCGCATCCCGTCGGTCAGCGAACTGCTATGGCCCACGCTGCGGGCGGTACGCGAGATCGGTGACTCTGGAACGATCGAGGAGATCGTTGAAAAGGCGATTGAGCTGGAGGGGTTCACCGAGGCGCAGCAGGCCGTCCTGCACGGCGACGGACCCCGGACAAAGCTCGAGTATCGCCTGGCGTGGGCGCGCTCCTACCTGAAGGGTATGGGAGCGCTGGATAACAGCGAGCGGGGCGTGTGGAGCACGACTGAGGCGGGTCGCTCTATGACCCCCGAGGATGTCGTGAGCCGCCATGCTGCCTACGTCGCCGCTCTCAGGGAGATGAGGAAGGCCAAGCGGTTGGCCAAAGCCGAGCAGGAGGACGAATTCGACGAGGAGCCAGCTCATCGCGATTGGAAGGAGCGCTTGCTGGAGGTGCTGTTCGAGGTGCCGCCCGACAGCTTCGAACGCCTGGCTCGGCGGCTGCTCCGTGAGGCTGGCTTCGTATCAGCCACGGTCACTGGCAAAAGTGGTGACGGTGGGATCGGATCGGCGTCTACCGCCTGTCGCTCGTGAGCTTCCCGGTCTTCTTCCAATGCAAGCGCTACAAGGGCAGTGTGGGGGCGAGTGCCGTCAGAGACTTCCGCGGCGCGATGAGCGGTCGCGGCGACAAGGGGCTGTTGATCACGACGGGCTCCTTCACCGCCGACGCCAAGCAAGAGGCGACTCGTGACGGTGCTCCGCCCGTCGACCTCATCGACGGCGAGCGGCTATGTGATCTGCTGAAGGAACAGAGGATGGGAGTAAACGTCCGGCTGGTCGAGGACGTCGAGGTATCACCGGACTTCTTCGCCGATCTGTGATGGCGCGTGCGATCCCCCCGCTGGGGAACAAACTGAGCGAAACTCAGAAGCACTCAGCGGCAAAAAGCCCAGCAAACACGGGCTCTATCAACTGACCGACACCACGTCTCCCCGGCTGGGGGCCGGGCGGTCGCAGGTTCAAATCCTGTCTCCCCGACTAAAAAGCGCAAATGCGAAGGAGTGCGAACGGTGCAGCCCGTCCTCCGCGAAACAGCGCATTTGTAGGGCGTTTGAGGCTAACGAGCTGCGAAAAGTGCGAAAGGCGACTGCCCGACCGACGCGCTCGGGACCGGGCAGCGGGTCGCAGCGCGGTAGCAAACCGAGCGCCACTCGGTAGCAGACGAGCGGGGCAGTTGCTAGAGCCGGAGAGCGCGGGCTGGCATCCAGGCGCAGTCGTCCTCGGGCACGATGCCGAACTCCGCTGCAAGCGTCGCTCGCTCCTGGACGAAGCGGCTCTGCGGGAAGTCAGGCGAGAAGGCGAAGGCGCGGCGAAGCGGGGCGAGCGTCGCAAGGCGGGTGGAGATGTACTTGGCGCAGTAGCCCGCGTGGTGGCGTTCGGCCACGACGAGCCTGTTTTGCACGCCGAACCCAGAGGCGACGACGAGCTGGCGCCATTCTGCGAGGCCGTCACTGAACCACGGGAGGTAGCCGATGCCGTGGAAATGCAGGGTGCCGGTCCCACCTTGCTGTCTTTGGAGCACCCACGCGTAGGCACCGAGGTAGCTCCGATACCGCAACCGACCGACGAGCTTGCGCCAGCAGGCGTGGGCCTCGTCTTCGTCGGGCGCTCTTGCTTGCGGAAAGGTCAGCGTGAAGAACATTGGCAGCTTGCCGGTGGGAGGGTTCTCAATCCCGGCGATGAGCCGCTGCTTAAGGAGGTATTGAGTGCGCACGCAGCACCCAGGGCACACGCGCCAGCGACCGCAGGGGACCGTCATCCGTTCTCCGTGCTCGATGCAGACCAGCGGAAAGGGGTTTGAGCACTGGAACGAGGAGGCTTTCTTAACCTTGTTCGTTAAGCTCGCTTCGCTCGCTTTCAAGGAAATGCTGAGAAGGTCGCTTGGCACAGTTAGACAATGCCACGCGCACGCGGCATTGTCACTGTGCTGGTAGTGGCCTGACCATCAAAGTGGCGCGGTGCGCGGCGACGGTGCCTGATGCGCATGCTTCGCCACCTTCTCAGCCATACTTTCGGCAACCAGACGAGCCACCTCCCAGGTGATTAGCCCACCCATTTCACGACCGGCCAATACCACAGCCGCTGCGATGAGCTTCTTGCAGAAGTCGGGCGGCAACGTGTTCCAAGGCGGGAAACGTAGTTGGTCAGGCCAGGTGACTTGCGTTGCCATCACCACGGCGATGTTATGCGCACTCTCGTCTGTGAGATGCAGCTCGGGCGCCACGGCGCTGACGTACCGCAGCACTGCGTCCGCGATGAACCACTCACATTCTTCGGGCGAAGGCCCGCCGCTATCTGTTAGCGGGGTATGGTGCGTGTCTTGTGACATAACTCTCCTTTTAATTGCGTTATGTCCGCCGGAATTAGCGAACACAGCCAGCGTAGGCGCGCTGGTTGGTGTGACCGCAGAAAACTTTCCCGGCGCTTTCAGCCGTTTCACCTCGGCGCGGCCTTGCGCGCCGGCGCCGTCCCGGCTCGGCGCGCTGCGGCCTCACCTCGACGGGCCCCTACCACGCCTCACGGTGCCGTCAAGGGCCTTGCCCTCGGCTGAGCCGCCCTGCGGGTGACAGCACCGGTACGGCGCGGTTGTATGCTGGTCAGGTTTGGGTAATCCTGTGGGTCATTCCACAACCAACCCCGAGGCGCGAGCTTTTGCGTACAGCTCGTCAAGACGACCCTTAGCGGCCCGGAACACGGCCTGGCGCTCGTCGTCTTCGACTACGGCTACGCCGTCGGGCATCGCCGCATCGCGTAGCAGGCCGTAGAGCCCTTCCATAGCCTCGCTGAACTCGTCAGGCGTCGGCGTCGTGCGGTTGGCGAGCAAGCTGCTCCAGAGCGCTCGTAGAACATCGTTAAACCCGGCGGGGGCGACGGTCGGGTCAGCGATGCAGGCCCGGAGGGCCGCGAGCTGTACGGCGCTGTATGGTGATGTGGGCTGGCCGGGAAAGGGCCATCTACGTTTGCCGCGCTTGGGCGTCATTTAGGACACCTCCTCGGTGTCGGCCACACCGACCACTTGAAGGCGAAAAGCCTTTCCTTTGGCCGAGCCGCCGAGTTCGTTGAGGTTGATTTGGCGCCAGCGGAGGCGTAGCGCGACCTCGGCGAGGGGTTCAAGTGCCTCTATCTGGTCGCGGACTTCGTCCCGCGCCATCAGAGTTACGGCCTCGCCGCTGTCATCGTCAAACAGAGAGACCAGTAGCGACGGGGGATAGTTGCCCTTGGCGGGCAGCTCGCTTACTTTGAGAAATGTGAAATAGCCGATTAGCATGATGGTTCCTTTGGGGTCGTTTCCCCCAGACTGGAACGCGCACGCTAATTCCTGCCGAGTTCTCGCTAGCGATGGCGGCGAGGGGTAGCGGCGAGGCGCAGGTCCATATCTAGCGCGCGGAGCAGGGCTGCTAGCTGCTCAACCTGTATCGGCTTCCTGCCGGTCTCCCAGGCCGAAATCTGTGGCTGATGTGTGCCTGCGCGACGCGCCAGCTCTTCCTGGGAGAGGCCCTGCCGTTCGCGCGTTTCCCGCAGGAGGTCGCCGCCAAGTGATGACACACCTGGAGCCTATAGCGACGAGCGCGGCCTGCGTCGGCACCGCACGGCGGTGCCCAGCGCCCATACGCGAACGCGTATAATACGCCGGTGCTACGTTGTGAGCGGTTGAAGGATACGAACGCCCTACGGTCGTGGCATGGGCATTCTCATTCCATTTCCCCGGCGCACCGACTGGGAGCCAGAGCTAAGCAAGCGCCAACTGGCGCAGTGGCTCGGGTTCTCAACGCGGTGGGTAGAGCTGCGGGTGCGTGAAGGGATGCCCTCCCGTATGCAGGGCAACCAACGCCGCTTTCGGCTCTCTGAGTGCGAAGCGTGGCTAGAGCACGGCAAGGAGGCAAGCGCATGATTATCAAGCGAGGCGACAGGTTCGGCGTGCGTGTGTATGTCGCGCGACGCCAAGTGTGGGTCGGTACCTTCCGGACCCGCAGGGAGGCGCTCCAGGCTGAGCGCGAGGCACTCGTTCGGGTGCGCCCGACGACAGACGAGACTGTTGCTCAGTTCGTCGAGCGCTGGCTGCGCGACTTCAAGCGCCCACGAGCCTCGACCAACCGGCACAACGCATACATGGTCAAACAGCTCGTCGCTGAGCTGGGCACGATGAAGATGTCGGATATATCGCGGCGGCTCGCCCGCGAGTGGGCGCTCCGACACCGGGCAAGCGTTCCCGTCGTTCGCGCACTGTTCAACGATGCCCTCAACGAGGAGTGCGTGACCACCAATCCCTTTGCTGACCTGCGCCTGGACCAGCGCCATGGACGGCGCGACTTGGTTGCACTGAGCGAGGCAGAGGTCCGCGACCTTGCCGACGCGTCGCTGCAAGTCTTTGGCGATTATGGGCCGACCTTCCGCGCCTGCGTTCTATTCGCGGCCTATGTCGGTCTGCGACCGGCGGAGATGTTCCTCCTTGAGTGGTCGGACATTGACCTGGCTGGCCACCAGGTCCATATCAGCAAGTCGCTCGGGAACACCGGCGAGGTAACGCTCCCGAAGAACGGCCTCAGGCGCAAGGTAGTTCTACCGCCGCAAGCCAAGGAGGCGCTTCTCGGTATGCCGCGCCGGGCGGGCAGTCCTTACGTCTTTACCGCTCCCTGCGGGCGACGGTTCTCCAAGACCTCGCACTACTACTATTGGCGGCTGCTCCGCGCGGAGGCAGGGCGCGGGACGATGGCCTTCTATGAGCTTCGCCACTTCTGTGCGACGCACTTGCTCGAACTCGGTGTGAGCCACGCTGACGTGGCTGTCCAGCTCGGTCACACCGATGGCGGCGCACTCGTGATGAGCACCTACGGACACCCGTCCGACGACGCTGCGCGCGCACGCGTGCTCGCGGCGTACCGCCGTAACCCTTCGTGGCATCTGAAAGCTGTTGGCGACTGACGAGCAGCGTCTAGTAGCGGTAACGGTGGCGCTACCGATTACAGAGCTTCTCGTATTCAACTTCGTCCGCTCCGGACGCGCGAACGAGCGCTTCGAGCGCCTTCTGCTTCATGGTTCTTTCCATCCCGTTTCGTGATAGGTGCCCTTGCGACCCCGAAACACCGCGTGGTCTTCGAGGATGTAGTTCAGCTCGTACCAGATTCGCCCGGTGCAACCGTTGTGACGGCATGACACGCGAAGTTCTACGGGCTGCCACTCTGACGAGCCGTCCCCCTGGGGAAAGTCCATTTCCAACTGGTACTTCTTATTTCGCCATTCCGGACCGTTCGGGCCTTCGACTTCCTGCCCTTCCGTTACCTGACCCCACCTGACCTTTGGGGACGGACCGCCGTTGTATTCAGCGAACAGCTTGGCAGTCATGCGATGGGTCGCGACGCTGCGGTTGCTCGCTTCCGCGATGCCCGGCGCGCAAAGCAGAAGGATTGCTGCAAGGAGTGCGGTCTGCGTCTTCATGACGCCCACTTTACGCGGCCTGCGGGCCCTTCGTCGGGCCGCTGCGCGTGGTGCGCGCCTGACCGCGCTCCCGCGCTGAGCGCGCCCTTCGGCGTTGCCGGAGTTCAGCCGACCGCCTCCGTGCCGGATACGCTGCCGGCAAATGAGCGCTCGGGACCACGCCATTGAGCGATGGGACGACTACATTCACGACTGGCTCACGCGACCTTCGTC
Organism: Solirubrobacteraceae bacterium; assembly: GCA_035504435.1. GTDB lineage: Bacteria > Actinomycetota > Thermoleophilia > Solirubrobacterales > Solirubrobacteraceae > Palsa-744. The sequence goes on along the minus strand of DATJRV010000067.1, from coordinate 2,003 downwards.
GCCACCGCTCCCGGCTCCCTTCGGCGAGTGGTTCGCCAGCTACGGCGGCCCCGTGACGAAGGAGGCGATGCCGGAGCCCTACATTGGCCGATGGGAGGCACCGAGAATGGTCACGCTCGGCCTCAACCCTGGGCAGGCCGACACCAGCTTCCAAGGTCGCCACGGCATCTTCGCCGACGAGATAGGTGAGCTTGGGGCCTATAGCACCTGGGCGGCTAGCGACCCCTACCGGCGGTCGCCCTGGGAGGACATCCACGGCGTCAATCGGTATAGCCGGAGGCTGCTCGACTTCGCGCGCCGTTGGACCGGCGACGAGTCGGTGTCAGGAGCCGACCTGCTGACCGTGGAGATGTATCCGTGGCACTCCAAGAACGTGACGGCAACGATGCGCCCGCCCGCAGGGGTGCTCAAGGAGTTCGTCTGGGGGCCACTGGCCGAAGTCTCCCTCCCGGTCTTCTTCGCGTTTGGCGCAGGTTGGGCGCGAATGTGCGAGCAGCTCGGACTAGAGCCAGAGAACCGATGGGGAGCCGGAGGCAAGGACTTCGGCAGTCTCGTCAAGTCGCGCACGGTCATCACGTACCGCCTCAGCGCAGAGCAGCGGGTCGTCGTGTCCTGGCAGCAGGGCTTCGCCGGGCCGCCCCGTGCGGAGGACGTGATGCGACTTCGAGCTGTCCTGGACGACTGAAACCGAGTCGCAATTGGGTAGCACGCCTCTGTGGAAGCCCGATGAACACTGGTCTTTCGCAGCCGTCTGAACCTGTCTCCCCGATACGTTCGTACTCCGAGCACAGCCGGGAACACGCGGGAAAACCCGCGTAAATGCTGAGGCTTCCCGACGGCTGTTCTCGCCTGTTCCCGGCTGTTCCCGGCACGCGGGACCGCAAAGGGACCGCAGCGGAGGCTTTTGCGGTCCTGCCCGATCAAGACCTCGGACGTTGACCCCAACCAACGGTCATCCGCTTGGCGTCTTGGGCTTCATGGCGTGGGGCGTGAGCTGATTCGGATGACGGCGTCTGGGTCGCGGTGGTCGAAGAACTGGCTCTCGCTTGTATCGAGGGTTGTGATCTGGCTCATCTCCTCGTCGGAGAGGTCGAAGTCGAAGATGTCGAGGTTCTCGGCCATCCTGTCCGCGCGCACTGACTTTGGGATTGCGACGATGCCGCGCTGAGTCAGCCAGCGGAGCGCGACCTGCGCGACGGTCTTTTCGTGGCTCTCCGCGATCCCGGCGAGGATCGCGTTGGAGAAGAAGCCGTTCTTGCCCTCGGCGAACGGCCCCCACGCCTCGATCTGGACGTTGTGCTCGCTCGCTAGGGCCTGGTCGGCGGTGCGCTGATTGAACACATGCGTCTCGATCTGGTTCACGGCGGGCGTGACTTTGTTGTTGAGGATCAGGTCGATGAGCCGGTCGGCGTAGAAGTTGCTGACGCCGATCGCGCGAATGCGACCCTCGGCGTATAGCTCCTCCATCGCTCGCCAGGCGCCGTAATAGTCGCTGTAGGGCTGGTGGATCAGGTACAGGTCGAGGTAGTCGAGCCCGAGCTTGTCCAGCGATCGCGCAAACGCCAGCTTCGCGCGGTCGTAGCCGGCGTCCGCGACCCAGAGCTTGGTCGTGACGAACAGCTCCTCGCGCGGGATACCGCTGGCAGCGAGGGCGCGTCCGACTGTCTCCTCGTTGGCGTAGGAGGCCGCTGTGTCGATCAGGCGGTAGCCGGTCTTTAATGCTTGTGCCACGGCCTGTTCGCATTTGGCGGGGTCAGGCACCTGGAAGACGCCGAAGCCGAAGGCTGGCATCTGGAGGTCGTTGTTGAGGGTCACGTATTGCATGGCGTCCTTTCGGTCGGGGCCAGTTGGTGCTCGCTCGCTCGCTCGGGCGAAGCCTGAGGGCTGCGCCTGCAGCGAGGATCAGGAGTAGGGCTGTGATGCCGAAGTCGAGCCGCAAGCCGCTGATGAAGCTGACCTGTGTGGCGATGACGGCGCCGAACACGGCGACACCGAGCGAGCCG
>DATJRV010000066.1:0-1563 GCA_035504435.1 Solirubrobacteraceae bacterium | reverse complement strand
CGAACGCCTCCTCGCGCGGCTGGCCGTCGAACCGCGCGCGGGTGAACTCGCCGGCGACGATCCGCCGGGCGTGCTCCAGGAGCCGGTCGAGCCATCCGGGCCCTCCGGTGGCGCCGCCGGGGAGGAAGTGCTCGCGCCGGGTGCGGCGGTCGAGCTCGACCTTGCCGCCGGGCGGCCGGGTACCCGGCGTGAGCTCCACGAGACCGTCCGAGTCGGCGTGCAGCAGTCCGAGATGCAGCGCCCGGTGGCGCTCGGGCCCCAGCTCGCCGCAGAACACGCGCCCGTCGTGCAGGCGGATGCGGCAGCGCAACCCCGGCGGCCCGGGCGGGTCGCGGCGCGGTCGCGCCCTGCCCGTGCCGTCGAGCGAACCCCGGGTTTGCTCTGCGGCGTGGTCGCGCGGCGACTGCGGGGGCTGTGTGTTCACGCGGCGGCCCGCTGTTCGGCCGCGTGACGGCCGGGGCGGGCGCCCGGGTGGTCGTGTTGGTCGGCGTAGTCGCGGGCGATCGCCTCGGCGGCGTCGCGGCCCTCGCCGTCGCCGTGCAGCGTCTCGATGACGGTAATGTCGAGCACCTGCCAGGCACCCGCGGGGCTCTGGCGGACCAGCACGCGGTGTCGGGCGCCAGCGATGTCGCGGTAGCCGAATGAGATGGTGCTGCGATTGGGCATGGTTGTTCCCCCCTTCAGTGGTCGTGGGTGGTGTCGGTGTGGCAGTGGCGGCTGAAGTCGGCGAGCTGCTCGAGGCTTGCGGCCGCGGCGATCAGGTCGTTGATCTGCTGCTGCCAGCGCTCGTCGACATGCCCTCCGGGCGTGGCATAGAGCGCGGTCATGCAAGCGAGCGCGCCTGCCGCCTCCTCGAGCACCTCGGCGGCCTGGGCAACCAGTCGGTCAAGCGGGGCGCGTCCAAGCCTGTCGATCGCTTCCTCGACCCGGTGGCGTGCCAGCTCGCGATACAGGTCGGTGACCTGGTCGGGCGCGCTCACCGTCTCACCTCGCTGTTGCAGAGGCGATAGCCGATTCCCCAAACATTGATCACCCATGGCCTGCCGGGCGCTGCGGCCGCGAGCTTCGTTCGCAGGCGGAACGCGTGCGAGTCGAGCGTGCGCGTGCGCGCCTGCCCGTTCAGGCCCCACACCTCGCGCAGCAGCTCCTCGCGCGTGTAGACGCGGGTTGGGTCGGCGATCAGCGCGTGCAGGAGCGCGAACTCCTTGCCGGCGAGTGACACCGGACGCTCGCCGACGTGCACCTCGCGAGTCAGGTGGTTGACGGTCAGAGCGCCGACGCGGGACACGGCCTGCGCCCGCGGCTCGTGGGCTCGGCGCAGCAGCGCGCGGATCCGTCCGCGCAGCTCCGGGTAGGAGAACGGCTTCGCGACCACGTCATCGCCGCCGCGGTCGAACACCCTCACCCGCGCGAGCTCGTCCGCGCGCGCGGTGAGCACGATGATCGGCGTGTGCGGGTCGATCTCGCCGGCCAGCCCGGCGCCGCTTCGCACTGCGTCGAGCAGCCCGAGCGTGTGCCCGTTCAGGTCGGCGAGCACGAGCTGCGGCCGGTGCGTCCCCAGCA
>DATJRV010000065.1:0-9728 GCA_035504435.1 Solirubrobacteraceae bacterium | reverse complement strand
GCCGATCGTCACGTCGGTGGCGCAGCGCTCGCGGTAGCCCTCCAGCGGGTAGCGCGACACGCTCGCCCCCAGCAGCAGCAGGTCGTCGAAGTTCGGCACCCGCCGCTTGGCGCCGAAGCCGCGGATGTCGTACAGCCCCTCGCGCGCCGCGCGCTGTATCTCCGCAATCGCCTCCCTGTCGAACGTCGCCGATTCTCTCATATTATTTATTTATATTAAAAATAATAATTAATAACTTCCGAGGTTGTCCTCGTGGAAGTTGTACAGGGCGCGGGCCGAGCCGTAGCGGCGGAACTCGTGCGGGCTCGCGTCCTCCACTCCCGCCCGCTCCAGCAGCTCGGCCAGCTCCTCGGCGTGCTCCTCGCGCAGCTCCTTCTCCACGCAGTCCGCCCCCAGCGACCTCACCTCCCCGCGCACGTACAACCGCGCCTCGTACAGCGAGTCGCCCAGCGCCTCGCCCGCGTCGCCGCACACCACCAGCGTGCCCTTCTGCGCCATGAACGCGCTCATGTGGCCGACGTCGCCGCGCACCACCACCTCGGCGCCCTTCAGCGAGATCGCGCAGCGCGCGGAGGCGTCGCCGTGCACCAGCAACAGGCCCCCGCGGGCGCTCGCCGCCGCCGACTGGCTCGCGCTGCCCTCCACCGTCACCGTCCCCGACATCATGTTCTCCGCCACCCCCACCCCGCAGTTGCCGCGCACGAGCACGCTCGCGAGCTGGTTCATGCCGGCGCAGTAGTAGCCGACGTGCCCCTCGATCTCCACCTCGTGCTCGCCGTTCAGCCCCACCGCGATCGAGTGGCGCCCGCCGGGGCCCAGCACCCGCACGCGCTGGGGCTCGCCCGCGTCGTGCAGGCGCTGGTTGAGCTCGCGCACGCTCGCGCTCTCCAGGTCGAAGGCGACGAGCGCCTCGCGGGTGGCGTCCGGGATCGCCATCACGCCACCAGCGCCGCGCCGGCCCGGCGCGCCGCGCCGGCGGGGCCGTGCGGGCTGGCCGGGCCGTGCGGGCTGGCCGGGCCGGCCGCGCCGTCCGGGCCGGCGGCGTGGGCGGCGTGGGTGGGACCCCAGACATACACCCGTCCCGGCTCGGGCTCCCAGCTGACGGCGTCCTCGGCCCCCGGCAGCGCCGCGATCGCCCGGTACTCGGAGGCGATCGCCACCCACTCGTCGGTCTCCGCCATCACCGCCGGCTTGCACGCGATCGGGTCGCGCAGCACCGCGAAGCCGTCAGCCGTGCCCACGGCGAACGTGTAGAAGCCGTCGAGGTCCTGCAGGCAGCCCTCCAGCGCCTGCTCCAGGCTGGCGCCCTCCCGCAGCCGCCACGTCAGGTAGCCGGCGGCCACCTCGCTGTCGTTGTCGGTGTGGAACTGGATGCCCTCGCGCACCAGCTTGCGGCGCAGGCGGTTGTGGTTGGAGAGCGAGCCGTTGTGCACGAGGCACAGGTCCAGGCCGGTGGAGAAGGGGTGGGAGTGCTCGGTGGTGACCCGGCTCTCGGTCGCCATGCGGGTGTGGCCGAGCGCGTGGCTGCCGTCGAGCTCCTCGATCCCGAAGCGCCGCACGAACTCCGCCGGGGGGCCCGCCTGCTTGTAGATCTCGATCGCGGCGCCGGCGCTCATCCGCCGCAGCTCGGGGTGCTCGGCGGCGAGCCAGGCCTGCACCTCCTGCGCCTCCGCCGCCACCACGATCGTGGCGTGGCTCGCCCGCACCCGCGGCGCGGAGGCGTCTTCGAAGGCGTCGGCGAGCTCGGCGGCGACCGCGCCCCAGTCGCAGGCGGGATCGCTCGCGCACAGCGACACCTTGCACGACCCGGCCGGCGCCGGGTCGCGATAGAAGGCCACCCCGGCGCTGTCCGGCCCGCGGAAGGAGAGCTGCTCCAGCATCCTCGCCAGGCGCTCCCCGAGCCGGGCCTGCAGCGCGGGGGACTTCGTGTAGATCCCCGCGATTCCGCACATGACGCGCCACTGTAGAGCCCGCGGCCGGCGCCGCACATGGCGCGCGCGTGCACACTTTCAGCCGCGAATGTGGCGCTCCGCGCTACACGCCGGATTCGTGCTGGTCGATTCGTCGCAGGACAACTAGGCCGTCGGCGGCAGCCACCCCGCGAGCTGCTTCTGTCCCCGGCGCACCGTGTGCAGCGCCTCGCGCAGCTCGCCGCGGGTCATCGGCGTCAGCGCCCCAGGGTCGATCAGGTTGTCGGGCCGCGCGCCGGCCGCGATCAGCTGCGCGTGGTGCTCGAAGCGCACGCGGGTGATGACCGCGAACGCCTCGGCGAGCGCCCGCGCGAACGACGGGTCGAGGCCGCCGACGCTCGCCAGCGACTCGATCCGGTCGACGGTGGGGGAGATCGTGACGCGGTTGGCCAGCGCGTGGAAGCGCACGAGGTTCACCAGCGGCACGATCGCGCTGCGCTTGAGGTCGAGCCGGCCCGCCGCCTCGCCGTGACGCTCGACCGCGATGTTCCCGCGCAGGCCGAGCGCGACCGGGTAGCCGGTGGCGGTGCGGACCATCAAGCGCATGAAGTCTGGGTGCTCGCGGGCCGTCCGCATGCGCTCGCCGAGCGCCGCCGTGAGGCTGAGCCCACCCACGAGCGTGCGGAAGTCGAACGCCACCGAGGCGCGGATCAGATGCGACTCGTCGGGCACCCGCAGGCACTCCTCGAAGGTGCGCAGCCAGTTCGCGTTGGACATCCGCCACTTGCGGTTGCCGGCCAGCACGTCGTTGTTGTCCACGCCGAAGCCGCAGCGCGCGAGGCCTCCGTTGACCTCCTGGGCGAGCCGCTCGAAGTAGGCGTCCACCGCGAGCTCCGTGCCCGGCGGCGGGGTCGCGTAGGCGAGCGCGTTGTCCTGGTCGGAGGCGAGCGTGAACTCCCGCCGCGCGGCGCTGCCCAGGTCCATCCACACCCACTGCATCGGCGCCGGGCCGTTGCGCGACAGCGAGAAGTCGATCAGCCGCGCGGTGAGCGCGTCGTGCTGGAGGCTCAGGACGCGCCCGAGGTCGCGCGAGGGCACCCCCGCTCGCGCGAGCAGGGTGAACAGCCGCGGCAGGTGCGAGGCGGCGCGCTCCAGCACCTGCTCGTCGGCCGCTCCCATGATCGTGTGGCGCAGCGCGATCGGGCTGCGGGCGTCGAGCCCGAGCAGGTCCGCGGCGGACAGCATCCCGCACACCCGCTCGCCGTCGAGCACCGCCACCTGCTCGGCGTCCGCCGCCAGCATGTCGACCGTCGCCTCCACCGCCAGCTGCCCCACCGGCACCGTCGGCACCGGCGTGCGCGCGACGCTGCCGACGGGCGCGTCGCCCGACCCATCGCCGCCGGCCAGCCACGCGCGCAGGTCGGCGTCGGCGACGATGCCGAGGCCGTCCGCCGGCATCCGCACGAGCAGCGCCGACGCGCCCTCCGACCCCAGCCGCCGCGCGGCCTCGCGCAGCGGCAGCTCCGCCTCGCAGAACACCGCCGGGCGCATGATCGCCGACACGGGGGTGGTGCCGACGTCGAGCAGGCCGTGGACGGTGTGGCCGGTGTGGGTGAGTCGCGTGCGCATCGTCCGCGCCACGTACGCCGTCCCCGCGGCGGTGGCGAGCGCCCGGCGCGCGGCGTCGGCGGCGAGCAGCACGCAGCGGGAGCTCTCTCGCGCGCGCGCCGTGAACGCCGGCGCCATGCCCGTCAGCAGCGAGGGGTGCCCGAAGCACTCGCCGGGCTCGAGCGTCACCACCGCCTCGCCCTCGTGCAGCAGCTCGATCGAGCCGCTGCGCACCACGTACAGCCCGCTCGCGGGCACCCCGTCCTCGACCAGCACCAGCTCGCCCGCCGCGAGCGCGAGCTCGCGCGCACCCGCCGCGAGCTCCGCGAGCTCGCTCGGGCGCAGCGCCTCGAACGGTGGCTGCGCGGATAGGAATGTGTCCAGGTGCTCCATCTCGAACCCAGCAATTGTGTTCATATCTCGCCCGTCACGCGTGCCGGCCAGGTGGCAGTCTGGCGCAGACGTCTCGGCGCCACAGGGTGCCGAGCCCCACGAGCCGAGGAGCCAGCAACATGAGCGAAGTGCAGATCACGGTGAGCGACAACGGCCCTTACGTCGTGAACGGTCCGATCACGATCGTCGACCCCGCGGGGACCCCGATCGAGATCATCGGCAAGCGGGTGTTCCTGTGCCGCTGCGGCGCATCGTCGAACAAGCCCTTCTGCGACGGGAGTCACGCCGCGATCGGCTTCCAGGGAGCGCTCGCGGGGAAGGCCTGAGCGTCAAGCGCCGTCCTGGGGAAGCCTGAGCGTCAAGCGCCGTCCGCGAGCTGCGGTGCGAGCAGGCGGTATGCCTTCAGGCCCAGGCCCAGCCGCTCGCGATCCTCGTAGCGCAGCGGGTCCAGGCGGGTCAGCGCGCGGATCCGCTCCAGGCGCGCGGAGATCGTGTGCCGATGGGCGAGCACCGCGGCGGCAGTCGCGTTCAGGTTGCCGTTGGTTTCGAGATATGCACGGAGCGTGGCGACCAGGTCCGTGCAGTGCTCCCCGTCATAACGGACGATCGGGCGCACGGTCGTGTCGTACAGCCCGCGCACGTCGTCGGGATGCGAGGCGAGCATCCGCAACAGCAGCCGGTAGGTCCCGCTGCCGACCTCCTCGGCGACCGGCGCCTCGCAGTTGCGGATCACGTCGAGCATCAGCTCGGCCTCCCGCAGGGCGCGTCCCAGCTCCCCGGCCTGCGCCTGGAAGCTCGACACCCCCACGGCGCCGTACGGCGCGATCCGCTCGGTCAGCCGGCGCACGGCGCCGACGCTCCCCGCGACGCACGCGCCGGTCGCCGGCAGCACCGCGTACACCCGCAGCCGATCCGGCTCGCCCGTGTCGCCGCCGACGCGCACGAGCGCGTCGGCGCAGTCGTCGGCGATCAGCGAAATCACGAACCGCGGACGGGGGGTGTGGAGCTCGACGCACAGCACCAGCGCCCCCATCGTCAGATCGCACCCGAGCTCGGCGGCGCGGCGCACCACGCTCTCGCCCTCGAGGATCTCGTGGTCGATCAGGTCGTCCACCAGTTGCGCGCACAGCTCGGCCCGGGTCGCCGTCTCCGGCGGGCTCCCGTCGGTGCGCGCAGCCGCGACCGTCCCCTGGATCAGCTGCGCCGTCGAGGCGACGACGCCGGCCAGCTCGTTCAGGCGCTTGAGTCGAAGCTGGAGCTCGGTGCTGACGTCGTCGCCTGCCAAAGAGGCCATCTCAGGCTCAATGTCAGCGCATGGCGAAGCGGGTGGCCTTGGCCACCTGGAGGAACATCCGCCGTGGGCTTTCTCCGTCTGGAGACACCCGCGCGGCGGTCATGCGATCACGTCAGCGCGGGTTCCAAGCCCTCGTCGCTCGCGAGCGCCTCGACGTCCGGGCCGGGCACCAGGTCCTTGAAGACGGCGAAGCTGGACGGCTGCTCTGTCAGCACGGGGAAGTGGAACGTGCACTTGGGGCACTGCTCGCGGAGCACCGCCTGCTCGGCGCCGATGTCGTACGCCTTGTCCTGGAACTCCCCGCAGCACGGGCACACGCGCAGCAGCCGCGTCGAGGTGAGCTCGAAGTTGTTGATGATGTCCTCCATGATCGCGCCGTTCGCCGCCCACGCCTTGGCGTACTTGTGGTAGGTGTTCATGTGCCAGTCGCGCAGCGCCTCCTCACTCGACCACAGGCTGACCTCGTTGAACCAGCCGGGGTCGTCGGGGTGCTCCCACCAGGTCAGGTGAATGAACCCCGGCAGGCCCATCAGGTGGTTGCGGGTGTCGGCGAACACCACCTTGAACTTCTCGTACGCGTCGGGGCTCGAGAAGCGGACGCGCTGCATGCTCAGATATACGCCCACGTAGATCAGATCCTTTCTGACGGAGTCCTGTCACGGCCAGGCTGCCAGGCAATTCTTACGCCAGCCGGTCCTCGCCGCCATCGTCTCCGTGTCCATGTCGCAACGACAGGCGGTCCGTGTCGGCGATGTCCATATCGAGGCGGCGGATTGTGGACAGGTCCGCCGTAGCCAGCCGCAGGTGCGTCCGGCAAGGTGTCTCCTTGCTCGCGTCGGCGAAGAGATGCGGGCATCGCACATCGAACGACGGCGGAGGCTTCAATGGCGGCGATCGACCCATCGGCGACGGACACGGACACCCTCAGCTACGCCCACGCCGGGATGCCGAAAACCGGCAACTGGTGGAGCGCGTTCGTGATCGGCCTCGCGTGCCCGATCCTGGTGACGGGGATCGCCCCGACGATGGTCGTCGGCCTCGGCGCCTCGGCGATCCCGATCATGATCCTGATCACGCTCACCGGCTGGCTCGTGTGCCTGTTCCTCTCCGAGCTGTCGGCGATGATGCCCGAGCGCACGGGCGGAATGGCCTCCTACGTCTACCCGGCGCTCCAGGACCGCTGGCCGACCTTTGCCAAGCACGCCGGGGCGTTCTCGGCGTGGGGCTACTGGATGGGGTGGTTCCCGGTCGCGCCGCTGAACATGATCCTCGCGTCGGCCTACGTCGCCAACCTCTTCCACCTCTCCTCGTCGGGCTTCTCTCCGCTAGGGACGCCGATCACCTACTGGACGCTCGCGATCTCGATCGTCGGCATCCTGCTGATCTTCATCCCGTCGTACAGGGGGCTGAAGTTCGGCACCGGCTTCGCGACGGCGCTCGCGGTCCTTTCGATGATTCCCCTGACGTACATGGGGATCGCGTGGATCTTCCACCCGTCCGCCGCCCACTTCGGGCAGCTGTTCAGCTTCGATCACGTCACCGGCGGCGGCTTCTTCTCCCCGGCCTACGGGCACAGCTGGTGGACGGTGTACATCGCCTTCGCGTTCCTGCTGACGTGGAACGTGATCGCGATGGAGGCGGCCGCGTGCTACATCGGTGAGTGCAAGAACCCGTCGCGCGACGCCAAGATCGCGCTGAACCTCGAGGCCGGCTATGGGCTGTACGTGTTCACCTTGATCCCGATCGCGTTCGTGATCGTGATCGGCAACCACGCGCTCGGCAACTCCGCGCTGGTCGACCCGAAGACGATCTTCGTGACGTTCACCGCGAAGGTGTTCGGCGTCAGCGCCGCCTCGGAAGTGCTCACCTGGCTGGTCGCCTGGATGCTGATCCTCGCGCTGGTGCTGTCGGCGCTGAACGCGATCACGGGGACGGCGCGATCGCTGGCGCAGATGTCGATCGACGGGAACTTCCCCAGGATCTTCGGACGCCTGAACTCCCACGGCGTGCCCGCCGCGGGCATGCTCTTCACGGTGGCCTGCGCGATCGCCGTCACCTTCATGGGCGGCGCGGTCCAGATCTACACGTTCTCGAACGTCGGCTATCTGATCCCGTTCTTCCTGGTGTTCTTCGCCTACTGGCACCTGCGCCGGAGCCGGCCGAACCTGCCGCGGCCGGTGAAGCTGCCCGAGTTCATGAAGTACGTCTCGCTGATCGTGCTCGCGTTCTACCTCTTCATCTATGTCTACGGAGGTCCGATGTACGCCAACTGCGCGTGCAACGCGGCAGGCAAAAAGACCTTGGTCTATTACTTCCTCGGCTTCGGCGCGCTGGCGATGTACCTGCCGCTGTACCTGTGGCGGCACAAGGTCGAGGACAAACGCGTCGCTGCGAGGGTAGACGCATCGGCTTCACCCGCGACGACGGCGACGGCGGTGGCCGACGGGGTGATCCTGGAGTGAGCGCCGACGTCCTCCCCGCGGTGCCCGCGCGCAGAGGAAAGGCGGCGCGGGGACGGCTGGCCGGGGCCAAGGTCAGGGGCACCCCGGTCGCCTCGAGCCGCAGCGCCGCGGTGCTGCTGGCGAGCGAGGGTCGCGAGTTCAGCGCCGCGAGCATCGCGCTCGCGGGGGACCTCGCCCGCGAGGCCGGCGGCACCGTGCTGGTGCTGTCGATCGCCCGCGTCCACGGGGTCTCGTTCGGCATGCAGACCCCCGGGCTGATGCCCACGAAGGCCGAGTGGGACGAGCAGCACGCCTACGTGCGCAAGGCCGTCGCGAAGCTGAAGCGCCGCGGCGTGCAGGCGGAGGGACAGGTGCTCGGAACCCGCAAGGCCTCGCAACGGATCTGCGCGCTGGCCGACGAGCTCGGCGCCGGCGCGATCGTGATGGGCGCGGACCGTTCGCGCAACCGCTTGATCGCCGGGATGATGTGGACCCAGGAGCCGCAGGCGGTGCGCCGGCGGGCGCGGGTCCCGGTCCACCTCACCAGCGACGCCGGCTCCGGCGAGCGCGGGCGCTGAGCCTGCGCCGGCGCTGCCGGTGGCCGCGACCTACGGCGTCGTGGCGCCGTGCTGCCCCTCCGGGCGCCCGTGCAGCCGCGCGAGCTTGATCGCCAGCTCCAGCGACAGCAGGTCGTCCTTGTCCAGCTCCACCCCCGTCAGCTCCTCGATGCGGGCGAGGCGCTGGCGCAGGGTGTTGGGGTGGATGAACAGCGCGCGGGCGCTCTCGATCACGCTGCGGCGCTCGGCCAGGTAGCGCTCCAGCGTGTCCAGCAGCGAGGCGCGGCGGCGGTTGTCGTAGGCGATCAGCGCGTCCACCGCCTCGCGCATGCGGTCGCGGGGGGCGTCCTCGGCGTCGATGTGGACGAGGTAGCGGTAGGCGCCGAGCTGGGAGTAGGCGATCGCCCCGCCGTCGTGCAGCAGCGCCCGCCCGATCGTGGCCGCGTCCACCGCCTCGCGGTAGGCGCGCACCGCCTCCGCGCCCGAGGAGCGCACCTGGCTGAGCCCGATCGCCGCCTTCGCCTGCTGGCCGAGCTCGCGGCAGGAGCGCAGCAGCTCCTCGGTGCGCTCGCGGGCCCCCACGCCCAGGGGGATCGCCGCCCGCACGGGGCCTGGGCCCGCCTCGACCGCGGTGTGGTGGGCGAGCGCGCCGAGCCCGCGCCCCAGCGTCTCCGCCGCCTCCCGCCACTCCACCGACGCCGGCTCCAGGCCCCCCGCGGGCTCCGCGCACACCATCAGGAAGGGCTCGTTGAGGTTGCAGCGCACCTCCGCCGCCTTCGCCACCGCGAAGGCGGTCGCCCCCGCCGCCAGCGCCTCGAACAGGTCCTTGACGATGTTGGCGTTCGTCAGGCGCTCGATCAGCTCCGCGCGCTTGATCGCCACCGCCGCGATGTGGGCGATCGCCCGCGCCAGCTCAGTGTCCTCGCCGCTGAAGGTGCGCCCGGGCGGGGAGCCGGCGCACAGCAGCCCCAGCCGCTCGCCCCCGGCCGTCAGCGGCGCCAGCAGCAGGTCGCCGACGTCGAGCCCCGGCCACAGCGAGCGGGCGCTGCTGCCCGAGCCGCGTTCGTCGAGCGCGTCGATCAAGAACCCCGCCGCGGGCACCGTCGGCTGGGAAGCGGCCTCCGGCGGGTCCGAGGTCAGCAGCTGCAGCCCGCTGCCCTCGGGGTCCAGGCGATAGACCTGGCACAGCTCCGCCTCCAGCAGCCGGCGGGTGCCCCTCGCCACGATCTCCCCAAGGTCCTCGGCGTCGGTGGCGGACGCCACTTCCCCGCCGAGGCTCGACAGCCGCGTGAGCGCGTCCACGCGCCGGCGCTCGCGCTGGTAGAGCTGGGCGTTCTCGATCGCCCCGGACACCAGCGAGGCGATGTGCACGAGCAGCTTCAGCGTGTCCTCGGTGAACTCCCGCGGGGCCTCGGTGTGGAGCACGATCACCCCCAGCGTGTCGCTCGCGCGGGAGAGGATCGGCACCGCCACCATCGACTGGAAGCGCTCCTCCTGCAGCAGCGGCACGTACTTCATGCGGGGG
>DATJRV010000064.1:0-1047 GCA_035504435.1 Solirubrobacteraceae bacterium | reverse complement strand
CGTGCTGCGGCTGCTGCGCTCCCACATGACCAACCAGGAGATCGCCGACGCGCTCTACCTGTCGGTGAACACGGTCAAGACGCACCTGCGCTCGGTGTACCACAAGCTCGGCGTCACCTCGCGCCGCGATGCCGTCGACCGCGGGCGCCGCCTCAACATGGTGTAGCGGCTACACCGATGTGACAGCACCGCCCGTGTAACAGCAACGCGGTGTATCCGCAACCCGCGCCCGGGGCGCGGACTGGCGTCCCCCGATCGCCAGCACCGCCCCGGGCGCCCCCTCGTCGGCTACCCGAGCAGCTTGGACTTGGCGGCCGCGAACTCCTCGTCGCTGAGGGCGCCGGAATCGTGCAGCTGGACCAGCTGGTTGAGCTGGCCGATCATCGAGGATTCCGGCCTCGGCTCCGGGACCGGCGCTTGCTGCTGATACTGCGGCTGCTGAGCTTGTGGTTGTTGCTGCGCCTGCTCCAGGTCGCTGAGCCGCTGGTCCTGGTAGGCCTCCTGGTCAGCCTGCTGGGCCGAGCGGTTAGCGGCGGCGCGGCCCGCCATGTAGGCGCCGCCGCCGACCACCGCCGCTCGCAGCAGCGGCCGCCGCCGCGCAAAGCCTCCACGCATCGTCGACTCCCCCTTCCTTCCTGATTACCGTCCTGACCGCCGTTCTAGCGGTCCACGTCCGCGGGCAGCTCCAGGTCGAGCGCGATCATGATCTCGGGGGCGGCCGCCACCACGCGCGGGATCCCTACCTGGGGAGCGATCGCCGTCAGGACGCCCAGGATGTCGCGCGGCGACACCCCCGCGTCGAGCGCGGCACCAACCTGCATGACGAACGAGGCGGGCGGCGCGTCCATGGTCACCAGCGCCGCGATCTTGACCAGCGAGAAGGCGCGCGCGTCAAGCCCGCTGTCCTTGCGCAGTTGCTCACGGAGCTCCGCGGCCTGCTCGAGTATTCCGGTCTGGCCCAGGGCGAGCGCGGTGAGCGCGTCCGTCGTCGCGCGGTCGACGGACGAATTCGTGGGCACGTTCATTGGTCGTGCGGCTCCTTCCGCT
>DATJRV010000063.1:0-52999 GCA_035504435.1 Solirubrobacteraceae bacterium | reverse complement strand
GCCGACACGCTGATGCTGCACAAGTACATCGTCAAGAACGTCGCCCGCGCGGCCGGCAAGAGCGCGACCTTCCTGCCCAAGCCGATCTACGAGGAGAACGGCTCGGGCATGCACGTGCACCAGTCGCTGTGGAAGGACGGCGCGACGCTGATGTTCGACGAGCACGGCTACGCGCTGCTGTCCGAGCTCGCGCTCAGCTACGTCGCCGGCATCCTCGAGCACGGGCGCGCGCTGATGGCCTTCCTGGCGCCGTCGTGCAACAGCTACAAGCGCCTGGTGCCCGGCTACGAGGCGCCGGTCAACCTCGTGCACTCCCAGCGCAACCGCTCGGCCGCCGTGCGCATCCCCATGTACCTGTCCTCACCGAAGGCCAAGCGCGTCGAGTTCCGTCCCCCGGACCCGCTCACCAACCCCTACCTCGGCTTCTCCGCGCTGTTGATGGCGGGTCTCGACGGCATCAAACGCGCGCTGAAGCCCGGCGCGCCGGTGGACACCGACCTGTTCGACCTGCCCGAGGAGGAGCTCGCGAAGATCGCGCACGTGCCGGGGTCGCTGAGCGCGGCCATGGACGCGCTGGAGGCCGACCACCAGTTCCTGCTGGACGGCGGCGTGTTCACCAGCGACCTGATCGAGGAGTGGATCTCCTACAAGCGCGCCGAAGCCAAGGAGATCGACCTGCGCCCGCACCCGTGGGAGTTCGTACAGTCCTACGACGGCTGAGCGCCACCGCCACGGACCCAGCCCCTACCCCTTCGTGAAGGAGGAAGCAAGCAAGCCATGCCCAGAACCCGCCAGCACAACGTGACCGCCGCCCAGTGGAGCGCCAACGGAGCGGCGCTCGGCGCGAGCGACCTGACGCTCCCCGACAACCAGGTCTTCGGCGCGAACGTGTTCTCGCCGGCGCTGCAACGCCACCGCCTGCCCAAGCACGTGTACAAGGCGCTGCAGCGCACGCTCGCGCGCGGCGAGGCGCTCGACACCTCGCTGGCCGACGCGGTGGCACAGGCGATGAAGGAATGGGCGATGGAGAAAGGCGCCACCCACTACACGCACTGGTTCCAGCCGCTGACGGGCTCCACGGCCGAGAAGCACGACTCCTTCTACGGCCCCGCCGGGGACGGCACGGCGATCGCGGAGTTCTCCGGCAAGGAGCTGATCCAGGGCGAGCCCGACGCCTCCTCGTTCCCCACCGGCGGCATTCGCCAGACCTTCGAGGCGCGCGGCTACACCGCCTGGGACCCCACCAGCCCGGCGTTCATCCTCGAAAACCCCAACGGCGCGCTGCTGTGCATCCCCACCGCGTTCACCTCCTGGACGGGCGAGGCGCTGGACAACAAGATCCCGCTGCTGCGCTCGATGGACGCGCTCTCCGGCGCGGCCATCCGCGCCCTTGACCTGCTCGGCGTGGAGGGCGCGGCGCGCGTGTTCACCACGATTGGCTGCGAGCAGGAGTACTTCCTGATCGACGAGCAGTACTTCTTCGAACGCCCCGACCTGGTGACCACCGGGCGCACGCTGTTCGGCGCCAAACCACCCAAGGGCCACGAGCTCGACGATCACTACTTCGGCTCGATCCCCGAGCGCGTGCTCGCGTACATGCTCGAGGTGGAGCTCGAACTTGCCAAGCTGGGCGTGCCGATCAAGACGCGCCACAACGAGGTCGCGCCCAACCAGTACGAGGTGGCGCCGATCTTCGAGAACTCCAACGTCGGCGCCGACCACCAGATGCTGACGATGCAGATCATGCAGAACGTCGCGCGCCGCTACGGCCTGGTGTGCCTGCTGCACGAGAAGCCGTTCGCGGGCGTGAACGGCTCGGGCAAGCACAACAACTGGTCGATGGGCACCGACACCGGCCTGAACCTGCTCGAGCCCGGTGACACCCCGCAGGAGAACCTGCAGTTCCTGTTCTTCTGCGCGGCCGTGATCCAGGCCGTCAACAAGCACCAGGCGCTGCTGCGGGCGTCGATCGCCAGCGCCGGCCAGGACCACCGCCTGGGCGCCAACGAGGCGCCGCCGGCGATCATCTCGATCTTCCTGGGCGCTGAGCTGGAGAAGGTGTTCACGGCGATCGAGGCCGGCAAGGTGCAGCCTTCCAAGCCCGGCTCGTTCCTCGGCCTCGGCACACCGGTGCTACCGGCGCTGCCGCTGCACGGCGGCGACCGCAACCGCACGAGCCCGTTCGCGTTCACCGGCAACAAGTTCGAGTTCCGCGCGCTCGGTTCGAGCTCCTCGCCCGCCTTCCCCAACACGGTGCTCAACACGATCGTCGCGGAGTCCGTGGACGAGCTCACGGAAAAGCTGAAGACCGCGTTGAAAGGCTCGGGGGCGACGCTCGAGAAAGCCGTCACGAGCGTTGTCAAGGCCGCGTGGACGGCCAACAAGCGGGTCGTCTTCGACGGCGACGGCTACTCCGAGGAGTGGCACAAAGAGGCCGCGAAGCGCGGCCTTGCCAACCTGAAGACGACACCCGACGCGCTGCCGTGGCTGGTCGAGAAACAGACGGTGGCGGCGTTCAAAAAGTACAAAGTGCTCTCCAAGCGCGAGCTCGAGTCGCGCTATGAGGTGTTCACCGAGCAGTACGCCACGAACATCAACATCGAGTCCGAGACCGCCGCCTCGATCGCCCGCACGATGCTGCTGCCGGCCGCGGTGCGACACCTCACCGAACTGAAGGCCGGCGGGCTCGACGAGTTGGTCGAGGAGGTCGAGCCGGTGGTCAAGGAGCTGCACTACGCGCTGGTCAAGCTCGAGGACGCCAACCTCGACGAGAACCACCCCGAGGGCTCAGCGCAGAAGGAGGCGCTGTACATGCGCGACACGGTCATCCCCGCGATGGAAGACGTGCGCGACGTGGCCGACCGGCTGGAGAAGACCGTCGCCGACGACCTGTGGCCGCTGCCCAAGTACTCGGAGATGCTGTTTATTAAGTAGTACGTACGTACTACTTGCCTCTACGCGGAGCGGGGCCGGGGGCCAGCCCTCCCCGCTCCGCGTGTGGCAAGCGGTGGCAGGTGTCGGGCCCCCGCCACGCCCTTCCTCCCGCCTATGGCAGCAGGCAGCGCCGGCCTGCCGGCTCGCTGTAGGTGCAGTCGAGCACCTGCGGGCAGCGCCGCAGCCATCCGTAGTCGTGGCCCGGCTGGATCGTCACGACGATCACCAGGTCATAGTCTTCCGGGCCAAAGCCAGAGGCGTCCCGGCGAGGATCGGGGTCGATGCTGTGCAGATCCTCGTCGTCGATCCGCAGCACCGGCACGAGCGGGTCGTGGTATTCGACCGGCACGCCCTCGGCGGCCAACCACGAGATGATCTCCACGCCCGGCGAGCCCGCGTAGTCGGACACGCCCGGCTTGTACGCGGCCCCCACCACCAGCACGCGCATGTCGCGCAGGCGCTGCCCGGAGTGCTGCAGCAGCTCGTGCGCACGCATCGCCACACGCCGCGGACGCGCGGCGAGCGTGCGCATGGCCTCCTCCGCGAGCAACGCAGGCCGGCCCTTCGCACGCAGCGGATGCAGCAGGTGGTGCGGGTCCACGCCGACGCTGTGCTCACCCACGCCGGCGGACGGGTGATGCGCGAGGAAGCCCTCGCTGCTGGCCGCCGCAGCGGTGACCTCAGCGATGTCCAGCTGTGCCGTGCGGCAGGCATCCGCCATCTCGAACGCCAGCGCGGTGTTGACGGCGCGGAAGGTGCTCTCATACAGCCTCACCATCTCCGCGGCCTCCGGCGAGGACACACGGTAGAGGCTCGGGCAGATGTCGCGCAGCACCTGCGAGGCGTGCGCGTAGCAGGTCTCGCTGACCGCGCCGAGCACGCGTGAAGCATGCGCGCGCGCGCCGCCGGCGGCGTCGTGCTCGCGGCGCTCGGGGGAGCACGCGAAGTCGTCGTGCTCGCGGCGCTCGGGGGAGCACGCGACGTCCTCGTGCTCGCAGCGCTCGGGGGAGCACGCGACGAACACGTCCTCGCCCGCGCGCAGGCCGCGCTCGGCGAGCGGCTCCACGAGCAGCTCGCGCGTGCAGCCGACGTAGCCGGTCGACGTGAGCACCAGCGTCTGGCCCGCGTGCGCGTGCTGCACGACCGCCGCGCACGTGCGCCGCAGCGCCTCCAGGCTGGGGCGGCGCTCGGCGTCGAGGATCGCCGGCACGCAGATCAACACACAGGCGGCCGAGCGCACCAGCTCGAGCTCGCCGCTCAACACGAAGTCCGCGTCGCGCAGGTGCTCGCGCAGCTCCTCGCCACGCACGCCCAGCGCAGTGCTACGCCCGCGGCGGATGTCCTCCAACCGGCTCGCGGACGTGTCGATCCCCACCACGCGCACGCCCGCCCGACGCAGCGCCAGCGCGCTCGGCAGACCCGTGTGCCCGAGACCGACGATCGCGACGAACGGGCGCTCCACCGGCGCCGGCGCCTCGCGTGTGATCCGGCCGCCACCCGCCGCCGTCTCCCACGGCACCTGGCCGTCCCACAGATCCGGGATGCTCTCAACAAACGCGGCGATGCCGTCGACAGGGGCAGCGACGCGCTCCACGGGCGCAGCGATGCCCTCGACAGGGGCGGCAACGCGCTCCACAGGCTCGGCGACGCGCTCCACGGGCGCTGCGGTCAGGCGCTCGACCGTGATCTCCGGCGGCATCTCGCGCAGCAACCTCACGGCAGGGCGCTCCTCGGGCGGCGCCTCGCGCAGTAGCTCCACCCTGTTCTCTGCTGCTCCCCCGAGGCGCGCCTCGGCCAGAAACTCATCCGTGCTCTCGGCCGCTTGCTTGACAGGTGCCTCGAGCAGAAACTCAGGCGTCATGGTCGTTCCCTTCCTTGTCTTCGATCCTGCTTGTCGGGTCTTCTCGATTCAGTTCCTCTAACGCCCCCGGCAGGGCCGCTGCGGTTGACTCCTCGCCCCCGCTGAGCGGCCCCGCTCGGTGGGTCGCCTGGCAGTTTGCACACGCGCGCACGGGAGTCCGGAGATGTTCGACGCGTGAACGATGGCTGCGGCCCCGTGGACCCACATGCCTGCCGGCCATTTCGGGCAACTCGCTGCCCGAACGGTGCCCGCGGCGGGGCCGCGCGAGCGGCTCATCTAGCATTGATCGCAATGCCCGAGCGCGATTACTTGAAAGCCATCCACGAGCACGTGGTCATCTACGACGGCGGCATGGGCGCGACGCTCGAGCAGTTCGACTTGACCAGCGAGGACTACGGCGGCCTCGCGGGCAAGTGCCACGAGGCGCTCGTGCTCAACCGCCCGGACGTGATCGAGGGCGTGCACGCCTCGATGCTCGACGCGGGCGCGGAAGTCGTGGAGACCGACACCTTCCAGGGCTCGCGCCTGAAGCTCGGCGAGTGGGGGCTCGCCGACTACACGCTCGAGATCAACACCAAGGCCGCGCAGATCGCGCGCAAGGCCGCCGGCGAGCACCGCTATGTGGCCGGCTCGATCGGGCCCACCGGCTACCTGCCCGCCTCCGAGGACCCCTCGCTGGGGCAGATCCGCTTCGGCGAGCTCGTGGAGGTGTTCACCGAGCAGGCCGAGGGCCTGATCGACGGCGGCGCCGACCTGATCATCATCGAGACCGCCCAGGACATCCTCGAGGTCAAGGCCGCCGTGTTCGGCGCGCGCGCCGCGTTCAAGAGCACCGGGCGCACGCTGCCCATCCACACCTCCGTCTCGCTGCTGCCCAACGGCGGCAAGATGCTGCTCGGCACCGACATCTCCGCCGTGCTCACCACGCTGGAGGCGCTGCACGTGGACGTGATCGGGCTCAACTGCTCCACCGGCCCCGAGGACATGCGCGACGCGATCCGCTTCCTCGGCGAAACCTGCCCCGTGCCCGTCGCCTGCATCCCCAACGCCGGGCTGCCGCTGCAGGGTCCCGACGGCGAGACGATCTTCCCCGAGCAGCCCGAGCCGCTGGCCGAGGCGCTGAAGGAGTTCGTCGAGCGCTACGGCGTGGGGATCGTCGGCGGCTGCTGCGGCACCACCCCCGACCACATCGCCGCGATCGCCCAGCGCCTTGCCGGCCTGACCGTGGCCGCCCGCCCCGCGCCGCGCCAGCCGCATCTTTCATCGATGATCGCCGCCACGCCCCTCGCACAGGAGCCGGCGCCGACGATGGTCGGCGAGCGCGTCAACTCGCAGGGTTCGCGCAAGGCCAAGGAGCTGCTGCTCGCCGACGACTACGACGGCCTCGTGCAGATCGCCGAGGACCAGGTGACCGGCGGCGCGCACGTGCTCGACCTGTGCGTCGCGCTCACCGAGCGCACCGACGAGGACGAGCAGATGCGCCTGCTCGCCAAGAAGGTCTCGCTCACGCAGCCCGCGCCCATCCAGATCGACTCGACCGAGCCGGAGGTGATCGAACGCGCGCTCGAGCAGATCCCTGGGCGCGCGATCGTCAACTCCGTCAACCTCGAGGCCGGGCGCGCGAAGCTCGACCGCGTGGTGCCGCTCGCGCTCGCGCACGGCGCCGCGCTGATCGCGCTCACGATCGACGAGGACGGGATGGCCAAGACGGCGCAGCGCAAGGTCGAGATCGCCCAGCGCATCCGCGAACTCTGCTGCGACGAGCACGGCCTCGACCCCCAGCTGCTGATCTTCGACTGCCTCACGTTCACGCTCACCACCGGCGACGAGGAGTGGCGGCCCTCCGCCGTCGAGACGATCGCCGGGATCGAAGCGATCAAGGAAGAGATCCCCGACGTGAAGACCTCGCTCGGGGTCTCCAACGTCTCCTTCGGCGTGTCCCCCGGCGCGCGCGCGGTGCTCAACTCGGTGTTCCTGCACCACTGCGTGCAGGCGGGGCTCGACCTGGCGATGGTCAACCCCAACCACATCACCCCCTACGCGGAGATCCCCGACCTCGAGCGTGAGCTCGCCGACGACCTCGTGTTCAACCGCCGCGAGGACGCGCTCGAGCGGTTCATCGCCCACTTCGAGTCCAAGGGCCCCGAAGACGCAAGCCAGGGCGCCGCCGATCCCACCGCGGGCATGGAGCCGCAGGAGGCGCTTCATTTTCATATATTGAGACGACGCCGGGACGGCGTCGAGGAGTGGATCGATCGTAGTGTCAAGAAGATCGGCGCCGTGCCGACGCTCAACGACGTGCTGCTGCCGGCGATGAAAGAGGTCGGCGACAAGTTCGGCGCCGGCGAACTGATCCTGCCGTTCGTGTTGCAGTCCGCCGAGGTGATGAAGCGCGCGGTCGCCCAGCTGGAGAAATACCTCGACAAGATCGAGGGCTACACCAAGGGCACCGTCGTGCTCGCCACCGTGTTCGGCGACGTGCACGACATCGGCAAGTCGCTCGTCAACACGATCCTCACCAACAACGGCTACACCGTCGTCGACCTCGGCAAGCAGGTGCCCATCCAAACGATCGTCGACGCCGCCCAGGAGCACGACGCGACGGCGATCGGCCTGTCCGCGCTGCTCGTGTCCACCTCCAAGCAGATGCCCGCCTGCATCCAGGAGCTGCAGGCCAAGGGGCTCTCCTACCCCGTGCTGATCGGCGGCGCCGCGATCAACCGCGCGTTCGGCTACCGCGCGCTGTACCCCGGCGGCAAAGACTCCGACGAGGTGTACGCGCCCGGTGTCTTCTACTGCAAGGACGCCTTCGAGGGCCTCGCCGTCATGGACCAGCTGATCGACGCCGACGCGCGCGGGGCGCTCGTGCAGAAGCTGCTCGCCGGCGCCAGCGAGTTTCGCGCCAAGGGCGAGGCGCCCGAGGAGGAGCTGAACTTCGCCGATGACTCCGTGCGCTCGCCCGCGCGCACCGACGTCCCCATCCCCACGCCGCCGTTCTGGGGCGTGCGGGAGATCCCGATCGACATGGACGAGGTCTACCGCCACCTCGACACGCACGTGCTGTTCAAGCTGCACTGGGGCGGCAAGGGCGTCAAAGGCGAGGCGTGGCAGACGCTGCTGCGCGAGGACTTCCAGCCGCGGCTCGAGCGCATGTGGCGCGAGCAGGACTACCTGCACCCGCGCGCGCTGCTCGGCTTCTTCCCCTGCTACGCGCTCGGCAACGACATCGTCGTGCTCGACCCCGCCGTCGCCGGCCCCGGCGCCACGCTGGACCCCGCCGACCCTGCCGCGGAGCTCACGCGCTTCGTGTGCCCGCGCCAGCCCTCCGGCGACCGGCTGTGCCTGGCCGACTTCTTCCGCCCCGCCATCGATGGCAAGCCGCCGGCGGAACTCGACGTGATCGCCGTGCAGGCGGTGACCGTCGGCTCGCAGGTGACCGAGCTAATGGCCAAGCTCGAGGCCGAAGGCGAGTTCGCCGAGCAGCTGTTCGTGCACGGGCTCGGCGTGCAGACCGCGGAGGGCTTGGCCGAGTGGCTGCACGCGAGCGCGCGCGAGATGCTCGGCATCGGCGCCGCGCAGGGCCGTCGCTACTCGTGGGGCTACCCTGCCGTGCCCGAGCAGTCCGAGCACCTGAAGGTCGAGCAGCTGCTCGACCTGCGACAGATCGGCATGCACATCACCGACGGCTACGCGCCCGAGCCCGAGCAGTCCACGCTCGCGCTCGTCGCCCACCACCCGCAGGCGATCTACTTCGGCACGCGCCAGGGGCGGCTGCTGGAGAACGGCTCGCCCGACGACCTCATCCGCGGCTCCTACCGCGACCCGTCGCTGTTCGGCGCGGCCGGCGAGGACGGCGCCGCCGAGCTCGACGACGCAGAGCCGCCGGACGGCGCGGTCGAAGCGGAGGATGAGCCGGCGATGGCGGGCGAGGGCTAACCGAGGGGAGGAACGGCTATGAGCGGCGTAGCTCGCTCAGCCGGCCACAGGGCCGCGCGACAGCAACCCCAGCGCCGGCGCCCGCTCAAAGATAGTCGAGCGACGCCTCATCGACGTCGTGCACCGCCGGCTGGGTGTGGAGACCCACGGAGCGCGCGCCTTCCAAGACGATGACCGCTCGACTAGCTACTAGTGCGATCTTTTGTGGATGACACCGATCACTGCGCCTATCGCGGCGCCGGCACCACCTGACGCCCCCACCGACAGGACGCTCCCGGGGGTGAGTGGGGCTTCCCTCAGCAGTAGTGTCACGACGCCACCGATGATGAAGATGGCGGCCACGTGGATTGCGAGCGAACCGGCCAAGGCCAGCGGCGGCACGTCCACCCGAGTCGGCGGGCCACCCGGAACATAGGGAGCGCCCGAGCGACGCAGGTATTCTTGGTTGACCTGCTCGGCGGCCTCGACGTTTCGCGCCGCTTGCCACATACGCCAAGTGCTGGCCACCAGGAGGACTCCCAACGCTGCCGACGTCATCGCCCGCGCGTCCGCGGCGCGGCTGAAGAAGTAGATCGCGAGGCCGATCCCTGCAAGACCGGAAGCTGCGCCAAGCGCAAGCCCGAAGGCGAAGGAGGATCGCTCGAAGCGGCGCTTGCGCTCTCGCGCGTAGGCGACCGCGTAGCGCGCGACGAGCACGTCCTCGGCGGGTTCGCCCCGGCGCACCAGCCATCTCGCGCGTCGCCTTTCTGGACCGTTCAGGCTCGCGATCGTGGCCGCCAGCTCTTGGGAAATGGTCTCGCCCATACCCGCCCCAAGCCAGAGTCGCCATTTGTTCACGGACACAGCTCCAGAGTCGATCATCGGCTGGTGTGCGTCGGTAGGCCGGACGGCGCCAGTTCCGAATGTTCCGCGGCCTGCGCAACCTCGAGAAGATAGCCGGCCTCTGCGACGATGGGCGTCAGTCGCGCCTCGACGCACGGCAGCTCTTCGCGCTGCGCTGCGGCTTCCACGACCTGCCCGTAGGCGGCGGTCGCCTCGTCGTCAAGCAAGCCGACACGTCGCTCGCCGAGATGCACCTGCAGGAGACCACCATCCTGCGAGCCTTCCCAGCTAAGCCATGCGTCCAGGGTCGCACTCTCGACGATCTTCACAAGGCGCGGCACGGCGGCGTGGACGCGCTGAAGCCACTCATCACTTCCCTCGTCCAACTTGACTGCCGTCCATCTGCGGCCCTGCTCGCGGCACTGCGGTACCGCGTAGACGGCCTGGGCCGGCGGTTCGAGCCAGTCTGGCACGGACATGTCAGGGAGCTCCGGCAGCTCGCGTGTGCGGATCACGTTCGCGACGGTGAGCCCGATCTTGCCTAGCGTCTTCAGCGCCAGCGCGCCCTGGTGGGCGCGCTCGGCGCGCGATGTCCACAGCTGGTCGATCTTCTGCTCGACCTGGAGGGGATCCATGTCTACGCCGCGGTGGGCGAGCTCCGATTCGAGCGTCGCACGAAGCTCCGATCGAGCCTTCCCGCTTCCCGTTCGCTTGACCGCCTCCACGGCCTCGTTGGCGGCGCGTGCTTCGCGCCAAACATCTGTGACGGGCCGGCGCTGGGAGCGCTCGTGGCGGCGCGGTGGCGGCTCGCTGGGCAGCAATGACAGCTCGCCGCCGCTATCGATCCAGCGAGTCAGCTGGTACACGAACCGCCTATCGCGCCTGCGCTGCTCCGGGAGGTCTCCCTCGCACCGATGGCGCGCGAGCGCATTGCGGGCCTCCTCGAAGCGCCCGGAAGCGGCCAGCAGCGCGGGCACGACCATCTTCACCTCCTCGGACTCGTCGTCGCGATGTGCCTCGAGCAGGGCATCGACGCTTGTGTAGCGCTCCGCGAACGCGACGGCCTGCTCGAGCGCGAGCCCGGCCAGCTGGGTTGCGACCGGAGCAACCTCAGCCTGCGTATGGACTTCCATCCGACACACCCGCGCCCGGTCGCCGCGAACTCGTCACTCAGCGGACGCACGAAGCCTGCGAGCACCATCGAATCGTCGCCTTCGCCATCGACCAGACTCCAGCCGGCCGGCGCGAGACGTGCCGCCAGCTCGTCGCGGAGCTGCTGGCGCAGCTCGGCCGCATCACCCCGTTGCGTCATGAACGACATTTTGTCAGCTGGAACGCAATCGGCGATCACTCCAGATCGAAGGCGGCGGCTATTGCGTCGCTCAGCGCCTGCTCCTGAGTGTCAAGCAGAACGCCAATCTCGTCCCCGAGCGCGTCGACGGGGATCGTGGTGATGCTGTCGCAACTGACGACCGAGGGCCCTGCGAGACCATTCGCAACCCCCACTCCTACCTCGGTCGATAGACCACGAATCCTGGTGGTGATAGGCGCGATAGTGACGGTCGTGAGGTGAGGACGTACGAGCTCACGCGTGAGAACCAGGACGGGCCTTGACTCAAGCCGGGGCGTAGCTCGCTCAGCCGACCACAGGGCCGCGCGCCAGCAACCCCAGCGCCGGCGCCCGCTCGGCCGCGGCCATCGCCATGATCTCCTCACCGGTGAGCGGCTTGGCGAAGTGGTAGCCCTGGCCGAAGTCGCAGCCGATCCGCCGCAGGCGTTCGAGCTGCGCGGGCTGCTCGATTCCCTCGGCGACTGCCTTCAGCTTGAAGATGCGCGCGAGCCCGACGATCGCGGCGGTCAGCTCGGCGACGTCCGGGTTGGGGTCGGCGAGGAACGAGCGGTCGATCTTGAGTAGGTCGACGGGCAGCTGGCGGATGTAGTTGAGCGAGGAGTAGCCGGTGCCGAAGTCGTCGATCGCCAGCCTCACCCCGAGCGCACGCAGCGCCTTCAACCGCAGCAGCGTGAGCTCCATGTCCTGCATCATCACGCTCTCGGTCAGCTCCAGCGTGAGACTGCACGGCGCGATGCTGTGCTGGTGCAGCGCGCCGCGCACCTCCTCGATCAGCTCCGGGCGCTGCAGCTGGCAGGCAGACACGTTGACGGCGATCGACAGCGGCGGCTCGCGCGGGCACACACGCTGCATGTGCGCCGCCCACGCGCACGCCTGCTGGAGCACGCCCCGCCCCACGGGCACGATCATGCCCGTGTCCTCCAGCAGCGGCACGAAGTCGAGCGGCGGGACGGTGCCGCGCGTGGGGTGCTCCCAGCGCAAGAGCGCCTCCATGCCCGCCATGTCCCCCCGCGCCAGATCCATGATCGGCTGGTAGCGCAGCGTGAACTCGCCCGCGTCGAGCGCGCGCTGCAGATCGCCCTTCAGCTCCAGGCGCGCGAGCGCCTTGGCGTGCATCTCCGGTTGGAAGATCTGGTAGTGACCCTTGCCGCTGGCCTTCGCCCTGTGCATCGCCACGTCTGCGTTGCGCAGCAGCTCCTCGGCGTCGGCGCCGGCGTCGGCGCCGGCGAGCATGCCGCGATCGCCGAACGCGATCCCCACGCTGGTCGCGATCGAGACGTCCCTGCCTTCGAGGGCGATCGGCACGTGCAGCGCGTCCATCACGCGCTGGGCGATCTCGACGGCGTGCATCTCGCTCTCGGTGTCGTGGATCAAGACCGCAAACTCGTCGCCGCCGAGCCGCGCGGCGGTGTCGACCGGCCGCATGCAATCCGCCAGTCGCCGCGCAACCTCCTGGAGCACCTCGTCGCCCGCCGCCGGCCCCAGCCCGTCGTTGACGTGCTTGAAGTCGTCCACGTCGATGATCAGCACCGCCACCGGCAGGCCGTCGCGGCGCTGTCCGGCAAGCGCGTGGGAGACCCGGTTGCGAAACAGCGCGCGGTTGGGCAGCGCGGTGAGCGTGTCGTGAAAGGCCTGGTGCTCGAGCTCCGCCTGGGCGCTCTGCTCGGTCAGCGCGACCATGCGCAGGGCCAGCTCCTCGTTGCGGTGCACGATGCCCGCCATGCGCAGCAGCACGAGCGCGAACATGAAGCCTGAGCAGCCGACGAGCACGTACAGGTCGAGCGACTCGTGCAGCGCGCTGCGCAGGACGATCAGCAGCGGCACGGTGAGGCTCGCGCACGTCAACAGCGCGAGGCGCGCACGCGTGAGGTGGGCGTGGGCTTTGGGGCCGGGCGTGGAGAGCTGGCGCATCGAGGGGTGCAGCGCGGCGGTGCCCAGCAGCGCGTAGTAGGTCGCCCAGCCGACGTGCATCAGGCCGCCGGTGCCGCTCACGCCGCCGAGCAGCTTCCACCCGTACAGCGCGTCGCTGCCGAGCAGCACGACGGCGCCGGCGAGCAGGAAGAAGAACGCCGGCTCGCGCCGGTGGCTGCCGGCGGCCACGCGCGCGACGAGGCCGAGCACGAGGATGTCCATCGTCGGGTACGCCAGCGAGACGATCCTGCCGGTGAACGACAGCGCGTTGGTGGCCACGTACGGCGCGATCAGGTACACCCACAACAGCGTCGCCAGCGCGAGCGTGACGATCAGCGCGTCGATCAGGCTCGCCCGGTCGCGGTTCTCGCCACGTTCGCGGATCAGCATCACCATGCCGGCCAGCAGGAAGGGATAGAAGGCGATGTGGAAGGGGTCGGCGAGCGACGGGAACGGCAGCGCGTTGCCAAACAGCCGTTCGTAGTTGTAGGCGAGCACGTCGCTGGTGACGAACAGCGCCTGCCCGCACGCCAGCACGTACCACGGCGCCCGTCCGCCTGCCCGCGCGCCGGCGTTCCAGCGCGCGCCGACGATCAGCGCGACGACGCTGGAGCCGCCGATCAAGTTGAACACCAGCCCGCTGCCCAGCCACGCCGGCCCGACGATGTGGGCGAGCGCGTAGCCGGCGCTGAGCAGCACGCTGGCGGCGAGGTAGATCGACCACGCGTGCCGCGCGTCGCGGCCCTGCACGCGTGCGGCGTCCGCACCGGCGCTGTCGTTCAGCTGGAGGGCGTTGGGTTGACCGGCGACAGCGTGCATGGCATCACGCGTCACCGGCGATGGTCGAACGGATGGACCGCGCGGTGGCCGCGCGTGTTGGGGCAGCGGGAAGTGTGTTCCGCACAGCTCGGGTATCGGCCGCAGGCGCGCCCAACTGTATGTCTGCAAGACGCAAGCGAGCCGTTGGCGGACCGCGCCGGCGCCGTGCCGGCGTGGGTGCAGCTAACTGTCTTCGCGCGGCGGCGGGCGGAAGAGGATGCGCTTGACCTCGCTCGCCGTCCCGCCGCCCAGTCGCAGCGCCGTCTGAAAGCCCTCGCCTCCGAGCTCGCCCGCGTCCAGCGCGCGGCGCAGCTCGTTGAGCGGGGCGTGGTCCTCGTCGCGCACCTGCTCGCGCGCTGTCTCCAGCAGGATCAGATGACGGGGGCGCTTGTGTGCGGCGGCGATGCGCACGAACTGCTCGCGCTCCTCCGCAGCGAGACCGTCCGCGCCGAGCACCACCGTCTCCTTGGCCTCCAGGCGCTTGGCGACCGCCGCCAGCAAAAGCTCCTGCGCGCGTGTGTCGAGCTCCTGCTCGGCGACGCGCCCGGCGAGCAGCGCACGCACCTTGTCCAGCGACAGCAGGCTGGCGCGGTCCTCGATCAGGCGGTCGAGGAAGCGGTCACGCTCGGCGTGCGAGGCGGATACGACGATCACGAGGCTCCCCGGTGAGTAGCGCAGTCGGTCGGCTGGCGCGAGCACGCGGCAGTGGACGGTCAGATCTGCGGGGCGCTGCGCGGCGCCCTCACGTCGCGGACGGTCCGAGGACCAGCCGGTCCGCTCGTCGTCGGCGATCTTGACGCTGCGCGCGGGGGGTCGTGATGCCATGCCCCCATCATGCCCTAAACGGGCGCGCGCTTCGACCGTGCTGCGCTGCTGGCGATCAGCGTGAGCTTGGCGGCGCGGTCGAGCTGCTTGATGCGCGCCTCCTCACGCATGGCTGCGCTGCGGTCGGGCATCGGCAGCGTGAGTGCGAGCTCGACCGGCAGACGGCTGGCGGTGTAGCGGCTGGCGCTGCCCGCCTGGTGGGCGGCGAGGCGTCGCTGCACGTCGGTGCTCCAGCCGGTGTACAGCGAGCCGTCGGCGCAGCGCAGGATGTACACCCAGGCGCCGCTCAACGTCGCGCGCCTGCGGGCGCGGAGGCGGAGGCGTTCGGTAGCGGCCCGAGCTTCACGGGCGTGGCGTGCATCGTGCGCAGGCGCACCTCACGCCAGGAGAGCCCCTCGTTGACGAGCGCGGGCAGGCCCATGATCAGCGCGCTCACCACCTCGACGAGTTGCAGCACGATGCCGTAGGCGATCGCTTCGGGCGTGGAGACGTGGTAGGCGCCCGCGAGCACCGCCACGCAGGCGGCCTGGAAGACGCCGACGTTGGCGGGGGTGGCGGGCACGACGGCGGTGACGTTGACCGCGAACAGGACCGCCGCGGCGGCGCCGAGTCCGGCCTGGGAGTCGAGACCGAGCGCCATCAACAACAGCCAGCACGACACGCACTGCAGCGCCCACGCGCCGAGCTGGGCGCCGGTGGCGAAGGCGGCGTGCCGCGGGCGGGCGAACACGCGCAGGCCGACGCGCAGGCGCAACAGCGAGCGGCGCACCGCGACCAGCAGCGCGTGCGCGCGGCTCGAGCGCGAGAGCGCAGCGGGCGGGACGAGGACGGGCGCGAGCAGCAGCGCCACGAGCGCCGCGAGCGGGGCAAGCGCGAGCAGCACCAGCCCGCGATCGTGCCCGTCCAGCACGCTGACGCGCGACAGCGTGACCGCTCCGAGGATCACAAGCGCGAGCACGTTCAGCAGCGTCTGCGAGACCATCGTCCCGAGCACCACCGGCAGCGTCTCGCGCGCCCTGCCGATGCGGCGCGCGACGATCAGCGCGCGCGAGGGCTCACCCAGGCGCGCGGGGAGCGTGGCGGACATGAGCACGCCGATGAACGTGCCCTGCATGGCGTCGCGGCGTTTGGCGCGCCGCCAGGTGGGGGCGGCGGCGAGGATCGAGTGCCAGGCGAGCGCGCGCACGAACATCGCGGTGCACATCAGCGCGAGCCCGGCGGCGAGCAGGCCCGGCTTGGAGGCGAGCAGCGAGGCGGCCACGCGGGCGACGCCCACGCGCTGCAGCGCCAGCGCGCACAGGGCGCCGCCGGCGAGCGAGCTGGCGGCCAGACCCGCACGGCGCACGTTGCGCGCGCGGCGTGCGCGCCCGACGAGCGGCGGCGCGACCGGCCGCAGCGAGGGCAGGCGCTCGGGGGGCACGCGCGGTAGCAGATCGGCGGGCACGAAGCCGTGGCGCACGGCCAGCTCGTGCGCGCGCCCGCGTGCGCGCCGGCGGGTGGGCTCGGCGAGGCAGATGGCCTGCTCGTAAGCGTCGAGCACCTCCGCGGCGACGTGCGGCCAGGCGAAGCGCTCGGCGCGCTCGCGCGCGGCGTGCGCCATGCGCGCGCGGCGCGCGGGGTCGAGCGCGAGCGCGCGCAGCGCCTCGGCGAGCGCGAGCGCGTCCCCGGCAGGCACGAGCTGGCCGTCGCGACCGTCGCGCACGACGTCGCGATAGCCGGGGATGTCGGAGGCGAGGACCGGCGTGCAGGCGGCAAACGCCTCGGTGAGCACCATGCCGAAGCTCTCGCCGTGCAGCGACGGGGCACACAGCACCTCTGCGCGCTGCAGCTCCGCGAGCTTGCGCTCCTCGGAGACCTTGCCGAGCGCGTGCACGCCGCGGTCGTCGAGCATCATGTGCGCGACCTCCTGCGCGCTGGCGCCGACCAGCGTGAGGGTGGCGGGGATCTGCTCGCGCAGCGCCTCGAACGCGCGCAGCAGCACGGGCAGGCCCTTGCGCTGCACGGCCTGGCCGATGAACAGGATGCGCAGCGGCTGGGGCCCTGGGGCGGTGGCGTGCCCACACGGGACGCGCGCAGGCGCGTCGGGTGCGAGCGCGGCGTGCGGATCGGGCTGCCCGACGGGGCCGGCGTGCGTGGGCTCGGGGACGTGCACGCCGTTGGGGATGATGCGGTAGCGCCCGCCGTAGAAGCGTCGCGCGGTCCACGCGGCGGCGTCCGAGACGGCGATGCGCGCGTGCAGGCGGTTCATGCGCCGGCGCCCGCCGAGCACGTTGGCGGCGAAGCCGTTGGTGAGGACGTTCTCGGAGTAGGTGTGGAAGGTGCCCACCAGCGGCAGCTCGCCGGCGCTGCACAGCGCGTCCCAGCCGAGCAGCGGCACCACGGGCTCGTGGATGTGCAACACGTCGTAGCGCCCGCTGCGCAGCTCCGCGCGCAGCGCCCACACGGACGCGGGCAGCGGGGCGAGGTTGGACACGGCGCCGTTGGCCGAGAAGCCGGCCGTGCGCCCCAGCGCGACGAAGTGCTCCGGCGGCTGCGTCCGCTGCGGGCGCGCCCCGCGGTGCAGGCGGCGCGAGAGCGCGTCGTCGGGGTCATACGGCGCGAGGACGCGGGCCTCGTGGCCAGCTGCCCGCAGCTCGCTGGCGAGCGCTTCCACGTGGCGTGTGACACCCCCTGGGTAGGTCCACGAGTACGGCGAGAGCAGCGCGATGCGCACGATGGGTACTCTATCTGCCGTCCAAACGTGCCCGCACGGAGGGCTGAGATCGGGCACTACAATCGTGGCATGGCCACGGGTCCGAACACCGAGCGACGGCCTTCGTGGACTCCCGAGGAGGCCGCGCGCGAGGAGGCAGCCACGCGAGCGCGCTCCGCGCACGACCGCACCAAGACACCTCAGCAACGCCTGGAGGAGACGCTGCGGCTCAGCCGCTTGATGAGCGAGTTGCGGCAGGGCATGCCGAGCGATGTTCGAGCCGGATGAGCTGCTCCTGACGCTGGTCGGCGCCCACGTCGAGTTCATCGTCATCGGTGGAGTGGCCGTGGGCGTGCACGGCTTCATCCGAGCGACCAAAGATCTCGACATCGTCCCAGACCCGGAGCCGGCGAATCTCGCACGACTCGCGCGCGTCCTGGCTGAGCTTGACGCCCAGCATGTGGGCGTAGGTGACCTGGCCCCCGAGGAGTTCCCTTATGACCCCACAGACCCGGCGCAGCTCGCGCAAGGAGCGAACTTCCGCCTGGACACGCGCCTCGGCCCATTGGACCTCATGCAGTGGGTGGCGGGCATCGACACGGACCCCGCATACCACCAGCTCTCTGGACAGGCCGTGGCAGTGCCGTTCCGGGAGGTCGAGATTCAGGTTTGCAGCCTGGAGCATTTGCGAGCGATGAAGACAGCCGCCGGACGCCCGCAGGATCTCGAGGATCTGGGGCGCCTCGAGAGCGTGTGAGCGACCGCAGGCCACGGACTCCCTGCGATAATCGCCGTGTGAGCGCCCGCCACTTCGTGAAGTACACGTTCCTGAAGCTCGACGCAGCGTGGCGGCGGCTGGATGACGGGGAACGCGCGCAGCACAAGCGAGAGTTCGCGGCGG
This sequence comes from Solirubrobacteraceae bacterium, assembly GCA_035504435.1. Lineage (GTDB taxonomy): Bacteria > Actinomycetota > Thermoleophilia > Solirubrobacterales > Solirubrobacteraceae > Palsa-744. Next base: position 34,947 of record DATJRV010000063.1, on the reverse strand, counting down.
CGTGCGAGGACTTCGCCGACGGGCACCTGCTGCAGAGCTTCTCGCTGGTGGGCACGCGCGGGGACGCGGAGCTGCTGCTGGTGGCGGAGGCGGAGAACCTCGACCGCATCCACGAGTTCCACGTGGTGCTCGCGCAGAGCGGGCTGATGCAGTGGGCGCAGACCCCGTACTCGTTCCTGGGGATGCGCAAGAGCTCGGAGTACTCCGAAGACGAGCGCGTGGTGCCGCGCGGCTTCAAAGGCCGCTACGTGTTCGTGTACCCGTTCGTGAAGTCGCGCGAGTGGTACGCGCTGGACGCGCAGGAGCGCTGGCGGATCATGCAGGGCCACATCCAGGTGGGTCGCGAATACCCCGGCGTGGACAACCACACGACGTATTCGTTCGGCCTGGACGATCAGGAGTTCGTGGTGGCGTTCGACACCGACGACGTGGGCACGTTCCTGGACCTCGTGCAGCGGCTGCGCACGACCGAGGCCTCGCGCTACACGGTGCGCGACACCCCCAGCTTCACGTGCCTGGCGATGTCGCTGGAGCGCGCGCTGAATGCGCTGGACGGCGAGCCGGTGTCGCTGGAGAAGCTGGGCGCTGTCCAGTAGCGCGAAGAGCTCGAAGCGCCCGAGCTCCTCACGGCGCGGCTCCTCACGGCGCGCCGTGGACCGCCTGCGCAACGCCGACCCGGTGCTCGCGGCGCTGATCGACGCCGTCGGACCCCTCCCCGACTCGCGCGAAGGCCGGCCGGAGCAGGACGACCACTACGGCGCGCTCGTGCGCTCGATCACCGGCCAGCAGCTGTCGGTGCTGGCGGCACGCGCGATCTACGGCCGCTTGACCGCGCGCTTCGACGAGCGCCCGCCGACACCCGCGGAGATCCTGGCGGACGACCCCGAAGAGCTGCGCGCCGCGGCGGGCCTGTCGCGCGCGAAGGTCGGCTACCTGCGCTCGCTGGCCGAGCACGTGCTCTCGGGCGAGCTCGAGCTCGAGCGCCTGGATGAGCTGAGCGACGAGGACGTGATAGCGGAGCTGACCGCGGTGAAGGGCCTCGGCACGTGGACCGCGCACATGTTCTTGATGTTCCATCTCGAGCGCCCCGACGTGCTGCCGGTCGGCGATCTGGGCATCCGCCGCGCGATCGAGCGCGGGTACGGGCTGGAGGCGCTGCCACATGCGCCGGAGATGGAGCGGATCGCCGAGCCTTGGCGGCCGTACCGGACGCTCGCGTGTCGGTATCTGTGGCGCTCGCTGGCAAACGAGCCGTAGAGCTCAGTGGAACGTGACCGTCACGCCGGTGGTGGCGCCCTTGCCGTGGTTAGGGGCGAGCCTGACGTCCACGCGCGTCCTCAGGCGGTGCTTGCGTACGACGGCCGACTGGCCTTTCGGGCCGAGGTGCAGCGTCAGCTTGTAGGTGCCCGCCTTCGAGAAGGACCTCTTGAGCGTATGCAGACCTGGCGCGGTGACGAAGATGCGCCCGGCGATCGGCACCTTCACGACGAGCGTGAGCGTCGAGCCCTTGACGGAGTGGCGCTTGATCGCCGCCTTGTACACCCTCACGCCCTTGACTTCGCCGCAGCCGATCAGCGCGACGGGCGTCGTCTGCGTGATTTGCGCGCCGTTGTAGGCGGTGATTTCGGTGGGGATGGTGAGCGTGTGCTTGCACAGGTTGTAGTGTTCGTCTTCCGGCACGTTCGTCGTGAGCGCCGAGTGCGGCCCTGCGGGGAAGATCGATTCGAACTTGGTGAACGGCGCGTCGGGCGAGGTTTCGAACTTCGAGTAGGTGACTTTGTTTTTGATGTCCGTCTTGCCGTCGAGGATGATCTTCACGCCTTCGCCCTGCAGCACGAACTCGACGTCTGGGAATTCGGCGGCGCCGTGGGAGACCAGGTAGGCGGGTCCCCGTAGCGGGTTCTTGAACACAGGCGTCGTGACGATCCCTTCGCCGATCACCGAGCCTTCGTCACACGCGGCCGGATTGGCTTCGAAGGTTGCCGCGAGGCACGCTTTCTGAATCGTGCTGAGGCGCGAGGGCAGCAGCGCGGGGATCGTGAGGTCGACTTTGTGGATGTTGGCCTGGCCGATTCCGGGCGATTCGAGCGTCACCTTGAATTCCGTGCCGTCTTCTTTGCTCCCCTGCGCTCCGGCCGACGCGGTCAGCTTGGGGGCAAACGGCAGCGCTCCGCAGTTTTCGATCGGGAACTGCGATTCGGGACTGTCGCTCTGCCCTTCGTAGCCGGTCAACGTGCTCTTGACCGTCTTCGTTTCGCAGCTCGTCGGGTTGAACTCGAATTCTTCAGGGTGGTTGACGATGACTTCGAGTTCTTTGATCTGCGCCGGCACGCCCTTGAGCATGTCGGGCAGACCCCCGAACGTTTCAGGGGTGCTCGCGAACTTCTTTTCTTCTCCTTCTTTTCCGTACCAGGGTTCTTCTTGGGCGTAGAACTGCGCGGCCTTGGTGTTGATTGTGGCGGCCGCAGTGGATGGGTTGATTTCGATGCTCGAGCGCACGACGACCTTGCCGACTTGGAATGGCCCTGCGTCTGCTTCGGTCACGGCCGAGAGGCCGAACGGAGCACCTTCAAAGGGGCCGGTCAGGTAGACCTTGCCTGGTAGGTCGTAGGGTGAGCTGCCCAGGCCGGACCTGGCGATCGATTCTCCGATCAGGCTTTCCGAACCGCACGTCCCCTCCTGGGCTTTCGGTTCGGGGCACGGCGTCACCGATGCGATTTTCGCTGCGAGCCCTGGGGGCAGCGCTATCGAGATCGTCTTCAGCGCGGCGTCGCCGTCCGGGCGCCTGATTTTCAGCGTGAAAGGCGTGTAGGCGCCCGCCTGGCGGTTCGTGCTCCCAGCCACGATGCTGGGTTCGAATGGCAGACTGCTGCCAGGGCAGGACGACCCGTTCGCACCCGAGGTGATCTGGAACGTCGATTCGGCCGGGAAGGGGGGTTTCGCTTCGTCCGCTTTGGCTTCCTGGCTCGACCAGGTGGAGAACTCGGCATGGGCGGCATAGGACCCGCACTTGGCCGGCGTGGTCTGCGTGGCGCGCGCGGTGTCGAACAACTGTAGTTTCAGTTCTGCGAACGGCGTCTGCGGCGTATGCTCGAAGACCGAGGTCAGCTGTCCCGTCGCCGGATTGATGCTCGTTTCGCCGGCGAGCTTGACGAGCACGCCGGACTTCGGTTCTTCGGCGACGATGTAGAGCACGAGCGGTGACTTGAAGGGGTTGGTGTCCTGTTCGGCGAGGTACACCGCGCCCGTGAGTTCGTGTTCGAGCAGCGGCGTGTTGATGTTGACCGTGCCGATCTTCGCACTTTCGGGGCAGATGGCCGCTGCGTCCGTGAAGTTTTCGTTTTCGAGCTGTCCTTCTAGTTCGAGCTGTTCTTTGAGTCCGGACTTCTTTTCCAATTCGAGCTGTTTGTTTAGCCCCGTTTCTAGCCCGTTGAAGCCGATCTTCGAGTCCGAGCATGTGAGGAGACCGCCCGCCGCACCGGGATTCGCCTGCAGGCCTTCGGGCAGTTCAAGCCTCGTCTTCTCGATGTCGGCCTCCTCTCTGGCTGCGGGATTCAGCGTCGCTTCTTCTTGGGGCACTGCCACGTTCACCGACAGACCCGTCGGCGTGCTGGCGGCCTGCGTGTCCGGCTTGACTTCGATCGACGGATTGAACGGCAGCGCTTCACATCCTTCCAGCGCGGGGGACGCGTAGCTCACGCCCGCGAACGTTTCTTCATTCCACGCTTCGCCGCTCGCGGTCGTTTCCACAGGCCCGCAGGCCGTCGGAAGCATCAAGAACGGCGTGGGTCGTGCGAGGCCAGGGTGTTCGCATTTGGGCGGATGCGTGCTTTTCGTGAGGTAGCTTCCTTCGCCGAGACACGCCCAGCCACGTGCGCCGTCGTGACTTTCCTCGCGGGGCACGCCCCAGAACGTCACCCTGCTGCTCAGCACTTGGACAGCCTGGGAGGCGTTGTGTACGCTGACCGTCACGCCATAGTTTTCGCCCGTGCGCACGGACGTTTCGAGAATGATTGGCACCTTGTTGACAACGAAGCCGAAGCGCGCCGGTTCGCCTGGGGCGGGCACGAGGTTGAAGACCGGGACCACGTAGGTGTGGTAGCCCAGCCCGATCGGGTCGTTGAACGTCACCGCCGCTACGCCAACCGCCGTATTCTCTTCACAGAAGTTCGCGCCGCCTTCTTCGAGCACTCCGAAGCTGCCATCGGGGCACTGTTCAACCGCGTTGGGGTTGCCGACCACGTTCGCGTTGCCGATCAAACCCGGCGGCAGCTTGAAGCTCAGGTTCTTCTCGAGCGCCGGCGCTGTCGGAGCTAGCTTTTGTACGGTGTGAGGCACCGAGCCGAGGCCCGTGTTCAAGTTGAACGTCGTAGTCATTTGAAAGGGGTGGGAGCCGGCTTCGGTGTCGGGTTCGAAATTTTCGTTTTCGGGCGCCATTTCGAACGCTTCGACCCCAAAGTGGGCGGCTTCATTGGCCTTTGTTGCGACGCTGAACAGCCGTCGCGCCGGATTGAGTTCGGCTGGCTTGGCGCCGCCTTCTTCTTCACTCCCGTCTTCGACGCGGACGCTGTTTTCAGGTTTCGATGTAGACGTCAAGTGAGTCTTGACGACGATGAGGACTTCCACCTGTTCATAGGGCTGAAGGTTGTCGTTGTTGTCAAATTCACACACGAGCGGCTTCGTCTGCGGCGCGGAGCACTGGCCTGTTCCGTGCGCCTGCGACAGCGGTGTGCCCTTACTGACGGCTTCCTGGATGCGTATCGCTTCGACTCCGGGCGGCAGCAGGTCGGTGATCTTGATGGGCTGCTTTGCGTCTCCAGGCGCCACCGCATCCCCGGTGTTGGCCGCCGTCACGATGATCAAGGCTTCACCTTCGAGCGGAAGGTTCGTAGGCGCCGCGCGAGATTCTAGCGTCCAATGCGGGACGAGACGGGCTTCGGCGAGCGCTGGGGTTGCATACGCCAGCGCCGCCAGCAGGACGCTCGTCACCACCAGCGCAGCGCGCGCGGAGCCCCGGATGTGGCGCAGGGGCGAGATCGTCATCGCTTCCCCTTCCGAGCGCTCCGCTTGGCCGTGTTGTGCTTTGGTCCGTACGCCGCGCGCGCGCGCGCTTCACACTCGACGCGCTTGCGCTTTCGCTTGTCCTTCCGGCACGCCTTCAGCGCCTTCGCGAGCTTCTGCGCCCGCGTCAGCGGCTTCGGTTTCGGTTTGGCGGTTTCGATGCTCGGGAGCACCTGGACGAGGCTCTGCGAGCCGGCAGGCAAAGTGCTTCCCGGGCTCGGGAAGCCCGGCAGTTGCGAGTATTGCGTGCATTGTCCCTCGCACTGTTCGGGGGCGGGCGGCGGTGGCGACGGGCAGGGTGAGGAGGGTTCACAGACGTGGGCGTCATACACTTTCAGGGTGTTGTCTTGGCTGGCGCCTTCTCCTTCGCCCAGGAGTTCGCTGGCCGTCAGGAAGAACACGTCGTTTCCGCTCGCGCTCGCGTCGAGGAAGGCGGATTCACGATCGGCCGTGCCTGAGGAAAGCAGACCGATGCAGCCGCCTGCGTCATCGCAGGTGCCGACGCCGCCGGGCTCGTACTCGTAGACCTTCTCCTTGCCGGAGGTGGCCGCCGGCACGAGATGGTCCGGGCTGTTGAAGAACAGACGACCGTCGCCTGAGAGGTAGCGCGACTGGTAACGCGCATCGACCAGATTGAGGGCCGTCCATCCCGGAACGCTCCCCCCAAGCCAGTGATCGACCGCTTCTCCCGGCCCGCCGCCGTGCGTTGTCGCGGCCCAGATGCCGAGACGGTCGACGAGCAGTCCGATCCCTTCTCCGCTTCCTTCTTCGCCGGATTGAACTACGGTGTCGAGCACGCCAGCCGGCCGTTCGCCTGTTGGGTTGCACGACACGCAGACGAGGTGTGCAGGTTCGCGTTTGTGTTCCTGTTCGTGTTCGGCCTCGTACTCGTAGACCTCCTCATCGAACCGCTCTTGTCCGGGTTTACTGGTCACGTCTTCGTTGTCGTACCCTGTAAGGCTCCTGTCCGACATGAAGGCAAGGTAGAGACCGCTGGCTGACACCTGTGAGGTCACGTAGGCTAGTTCACCTTTCTCGCTGCCGCCCCAATCGGGGAAGTCTTCGGAGGAGAGGGCGGCGACGAGCGCCGCCTGCGCCCATTTCCGGCCGTTGTAGTGGCGTACATACAGGTTGCATGTCGTCCCCAGCGGCCGTGGCACTTTCGCGCCGTGTGAGCAGTGACCAGGGCTAGCGCCGGGTGCAAGGACTCCGTTGGCCATGAAATACACATACGAACCGTCTTCGCTCGTACCGAGCACGCCACCGCCTTCGTTCTCGGCAAGCACGTCGGCCCCTTCCTGGGGCGTGAGGTCCGTGAGCTTTCCTTCCAGCGTTCCGCCTTCTTCGGACTCCAGTTCGAAGACATACAGATCGGGGGCCTCCGGCTGGGCCTTGGAGCCGGGGGTCAGACGTTGTTCATCGGTGAAGAAGACGCGTTCCCCGTCCGCGCTCGCCGCCTGGAAGGCCGCATTTGGATTACCAACTCCGGAGCCACCCTGGACAGAGTCGATCTGGAGCGTTTCGCCGGTTTCGGTGTCGCGGACATAGAGATGAGATCCGGATGCGGTCTCGGCGCTCCAGAAGACGAGCGATCCGCTTTCAGAGATGGCGTTCCTGTCGACCCTGCCCTTGGAGCCGCCCAGGGAGGCTACGCTCGCCGGCAGCAGGGTGTTTGTTTTGGGCAAGACGCTGACATCGGCGAGCGTTTGGCTCCCCCCGTTCCACTCATACACGCCGGAGGGGGCGGCCGTCGGGCCTCGCTTCAGCGATCTGAAAACCACGTGACCCAAGTCCGGGGTGGCGCCCGCAATTTCGAGACCGTGTTCTTCTTCGCTACCGCCTTCGCTGGGTCCGCCAAATTCGCCTCCCAGCGTATCTTCGCCGAACTGGGTGACGAGCGGCAGGTAGCCTGGGTAATGTACTTCTTCGGGCTTTTCTCCTTCTTCTTTGTGCTTTTCTTCTTCTTCTTCGCGCTTTTCTTCTTCTTCGCGCTTTGTCTTCTCTTTTTCGAAGTTAGCTTTCGCCGCGTAAAAGCTTGCTTCTTCTGATGCTCCAGGCGCAAGCGGAGCGTCGTCGCGCAGGTAGATCGTCCGTTCCTGCTTTTCCTTTTCACCCTTTTCATTTTTGAGCGGCGGCGAGAGCGGTGGCTGAGCAAGCGCACCCGCAACCGTGGCTCCAGGCTCCAGGAGCGCAAGCGACAGATTGCGCGAGAAGGCCTCGTACACCGGCGTTGCGCCCGCTTCGTAACCGCTTCCCACGGCGTTCGGCGTGTTGATGTCCTGGGTGATCCATCCGTCGGCTCCGCGGATGGAGAGGGCCTGAGTGATTTCCGGGCTGCGACTGCCTTCCGGCGCCCCTTCGCTCGACAGCGGTCCGTCTGCCACGTAGGCGAGCGCGTCGCCGTCTTCTGCAGCCTGGATCAGACCGCCTTCCCTCGTGATGGCTTCCGGTTCGGCGCCGCGCGCTTGCGCTGGGGAGGGAGAGACGAGTTCCCACTGACGCCCGTCTGGCAGCCCGCTCGCGCGCGCAAGGACGACGAACGTCTGTTCGGCGCTCTTGCTTTCCTGGCGTTCGTTTGCGATCTCGTTTTCGGCGACGACCCGGAAGTGGTAGGTCCCCGAGGGCAGTCCGGGCAGTTCCACGCTTGCGTCGCGATCGCCGAATTCGCCACCGATGTCGACGGCGCTCGTCTTGGTGCAAGGCGATGGTTCCGGCGAGCAGGCGACAGGCCCGTATTCGAAGTAGTAGTGGGTGTCGGCTCCCTCAGGGTTGATCTGCGCCTGCAGCGTCGTTACGTCGGGCGCATCTGGACAGGTGCTTTCGGAGCTTGTGCTGAGCGTGCACGCCGAGAGACCTTCCACCGTCGGAGCTCCCGGTTCTTCGAGTCCGAAGACGTCGACGTCGTCGGCTGCAGCGTCAGTTACATATACGGTGCCGCTCTTGGGATCGACCGCGATGCCTTCGCCGTTCTTGATCTCTGGGGAGCCGAAGCGCTGCATAAGAGTCCCATCGGAGTTGAACGACGCCACGGTGCTGATCTCTTCGCCCAGCGGGTTCGTCCCCACGTTGAGGACATAGACATCGTTTGCTTCCGCGGGAAAGGCATCGTCCGCTTCGACGGGGTTCGCCACGGCGACCGCGGTTGACTCTTCGTCGTCGAGCGCGGGCGACTGCACGCTTTCGTTTTCCCCGTTGAGCTCCGCGATCAGCGCGAACTTACGCCCCGGATCTTCGGGCGCAAGACTTTCCTTCTGGGCGAATTCCACTTCCTGTTGGAACTCTTTCTGCAGTTCCCGCACGAGTTCTTCCAGCGGTCCGCTTTTCGCCGTCCTCGCAGCGTCTTCGCCCCTCGCGCCCACGTAGAGATCGCCGTTGGAGTCGATGGCGAGTCCTGGCTGCCCTGGCGGTTCGAGCCCTGTCCCGCCAGAGCTTTCTGTAATCTTTCCAAGCCCGATTCTCGCCTCGGGTTCGTTCACTTCGGGTTGATTCTTGAACTCGTAGATCACGCCGCTCCCCACCCAGACGAAGAGATCCCCGTTCTGGTTGACTGCTATGCCGCGGATCGCGCTCAGCTTTTCGTGGCCTCCACCCGCGAGCTTGAAGCTGCTCAACGTCGCGACCTGCCGCCCTTCGGCGTTGAACTTGTAGACGACGCTTCCACCTTCTTCAGCTTTGCCTGTCTTCGCGTTCGACGCGCTGGTGACGTAGATGTCACCTTTGGAGGGGTCTTCTGCGTTTGTGGAGTTGTCTACAGCGATGGCTTCCGGGTACGGCACCTTGAATTCCGCAATGGGCTTCTCGGCGGGTTTGCCGGTTGCTTTATTGACTTCCGGTTCGAACTTCTCGACCCGACCGTTTTCGGTGTCGGCCACGTAGACGTATTCGTGTTCGTCTTCGACCGCAATCCCGGATGGATGAGCAAACTGGCCCATGCCAGAGCCGAACGTCCCGAACGCAAAGTCGAACGCATGTCCACGCTGGCTCGCAGCAAGCGCTGGAGCGCATGCTGCTAGGAACACGACGAGCGTCACGAACAGCGCGACCGCCGCTCGCCGTCGCCGCTTGGGACCTTCCTCCACCCTGGCTCCCTGCCCTTTCATCCTCGCGCTTTCCGCTCCGCCTACTTGGCCCTTTCCCCGAGGGCTTGACAAAACAACATAAGTCTAGCGCCCGGTCGACACCTGTCAAGTAGGAAGGCGCCTGTGCACGCTCCCCACTTCGGGGGCGCGACCGCGCTCCTATCCGCCCTCGCACGGTCGCGTGTTACCGCACGACCGAAACGTGCGCGGGACCGGAGTGGTCCCGCGCACGCTCCGACTACAGATCGATACGCCAAGCTGGGTATCGATCTTGCGATTAGAGACCCCTAGCTTTTGGCCTCGATCGCTGTTGAGGTTACGTCGCGTCCTATTGTGATCTCTTCAGCCGGAACCGTGACCGGTTCGGAGAATGTCGGTTCGGCCGAGTATTCGGTTACGAGTTTCTGGCACGCACTTTCAGCTTCGAAGTTCGTGGTCGATTCCGTTCCCATTACGTTGAGCGGTTCGACGGTCCCGCAGGTCGAGCCCGAGGTCCTGAAGTACCCAACGTTTTCGCACGCGAAGATCGCGCTGTAGCCGCTCGGACCATCACCGAAGGTGTTGACGACTTTACCGGCGGATTCGCCGAGGGTCGTCGGCAGCACTTCCGTGGCAATCGACGGTTTGCCTTCGATAACCGTGTTCAGGCACGTCTGGCCGAGCGTTGAGCAGCCGAAGAACTGAACCGAGTCTTTGTCTGACGTCGGACCCGTGACGGCACCCTCATCCACGCTCGATGTGCACGTAATGCTGCCAAGCGCCGATTTCAGCGTTGCGGTTCCAGTCGTGGAGGTGTACGTCGGGCTCGGCGCCAGTTCGTAGGAACCCTTGTGGTCCGGTGCACCCTTCTTTTCGGCAACTGTTTTACAGCCGGGTTCCGTGAAGTTGCCCTTCTTCATAGCGTAGCATTCGTCCGCGCCGTGCCATTCAAAGTCACCCTTGTGGCTCGGTTTGCCCTTCTTCAGGGCGACTTCCGTACAGCTGGAGTTCGCGTACACGGCCTTCTTCGCCGACACGCACACGCCCCATTCGGGCGCCGCGACGGCCGAGGACGCCCCAGCGATCGCTGCAAAAGCGCCCGCGACGATGAGGCATAGCCCCACGATCTTGATGCGTTTCATCTGTCCACTGCTCCTTTTCCCTCTTAGGAATAGAACGACCGGCCCTGAGAATCCCCTCGTCAGGACGGAGATGCTCCGAAGCCAGCTCCACCCGCTCGCCATACCCCGACGAACGGTCCTGTAGTCATGACCTTGGCAGAAAACGTCTTCTGAGTCAAGATCAAGTTATAACGCCGTTGGGACACCCGCCCAGCGACCTCCCCAAGGGAGCGCTGCCGGATGCCCGGGCGCTCCGCACCCTCAACGACGCTTGACATCATGTCGCGGCGACCGTACCACAGACGTCAGTTGGCCGTCAACCCCACAGACTGGTTGCGGGAACACCGCTGAACGGCGCTCCGAACGCCGTCAAGTCGTGCGGCGCACGACCACCGTGCGGTCGGCCTCCGCGGCCAGCTCCCACCCTGGCGTGCCGCGATCGCGGAAGCGGCGCGTGACGAGCGCGCTCGGCCCAGGCAGCCCGCGCCCGCCGGGCTCGCCGGCGCGCGCGTCGTGGAAGACCACGCGCCCGCCGGGCGCCACGAAGCCATGCCAAGCCGACCAGTCGTGCTCGCAGCCGGCCTCTGAGTGATCGCCGTCGATGAACAGCAGGTCCACCTCGGCGCCCCAGCGCGCGGCGGTCTCGTGGGAGAGCTCAACATGCCAGTGCACGCGCGGCGCGTTCGCGCCGCGGGCACGCGCCGCGCGCGCGACCGCGCGGCGGGTCGCCCACTCGCTCGCGCCCCACCCCTGCGGCAGCGCATCGGGATGGCGGCCGAACGGGTCGATCAGGTGCAGCTCCGCCCCCGGCTCGAGCGCCGCACACAGCGCGACCGCCGAGGCGCCCTCGTACACGCCGATCTCCACCGCGCGCCGCGCGCCGCGGGCGGCATCGAGCAGCACTTGCGCGTCCTCATGGGAGTGCATCGTGCGCGGCGGGATCAGCCCGAGGCCGAGCGCGAGCGCGCGCAGGCGCACGTCATCACGCAGGCCGGTCGGCGTCGCGCTGCGCAGCGCTCGGGGAAGCATCGCCGCTGCAGCCGGCGCCGCGCGCGCCGCGCTCAGACGGCCGAGACCTGCTCTTCTTCGGCTACGCGGAAGGAGGAGCCGCAGCCGCAGGCGGCCACGACGTTGGGGTTGTTGACCTTGAAGCCCGCGCCCTGCAGGCTCTCCTCGTAGTCGATCGTCGAGCCGCGCACGAACTGCAGGCTCTCGCCGTCCACCAGCAGCTTCAGCCCGTGGCTCTCGAACACCACGTCGCTCTCGCGCTGCTCGTCGAACGCGAGCTGGTACTGAAAGCCAGAGCAGCCGCCGCCGCGCACGCCCACGCGCAAGCCCGCCACGTCCACGTCGGCCTGCTGGGCGGCGAGGAACTCGCGCACCTTCTCGGCCCCCTTGTCGGTGATCTCGATCATCGGCTTCGCTCCTGTGGACTCATGAAAGACTTTCAAAAGTATAGCGGCGCCCTGCGCCGGCGCGAGCGCTCCGGTCGAGCCTGCTCACCGGCCGCGAGCACGTGCCCCCAGACCTTCTAATCTTGAGGGCGAATGCCCTCCGCGCAGGACATCAAGCAGCGCATCGAGGCCGCCATTCCCGGCGCGCACGCCGAGGTCGAGGACTACACCGGCGGCGGCGACCACTTCCGCGCGACGGTCACCGCCCAGGCGTTCGACGGCATCAGCCGCGTGCAGCAGCACCGCCTCGTGTACAGCGTGTTCGCCGAGGAGATCGGCGGCGCGATCCACGCGCTGGCGCTGAAGACCGAAATCCCCACCACCACCACCAACTCCCCCGCCGCCACCCCCGCCAACTGAAAGCCAGGAGCAGCCATGTCCAGCCCGTCCGAGCCTCTGCCGATGTCGAGCTCCCAGACCGTCCCCGCACCCGCGCCGGCGGCGGAGAGCAACCCGATCCGCGAGGCGATCGCCAGCGCGATCGCCGAGCACGACGTGATCCTGTTCATGAAGGGCACGCCGGAGGCGCCCGCGTGCGGCTTCTCCGCGCGCACCGTCGCGGTGCTGCAGGCGCTCGAGGTGCCGTTCGCCGCCGTGGACGTCCTGCCCGACCCCCGCATCCGCCAGGAGCTCTCGGCGCTCTCCAACTGGCCGACCATCCCGCAGCTGTTCGCCGGCGGCGAGCTGGTCGGCGGCTGTGACATCGTGACCGAGATGTACGAGTCGGGAGAGCTCGCCGAGGCGCTGTCCTGACACCGGGGTGGCGCGGGGTCGGCCCCGCGTTGCTGTAGGGTCCCGCGCCGCATGGCCCCAGTAGCGATCGCCACCGACAGCACGCAGTACCTCCCGCGCGAGCTCGCGCGCCGCGAAGGCGTCCACGAGGTCAGCCTGTACGTGGGCTGGAGCGGCCATCCCGAACGGGAGCTCGACATGAACGGCTTCGACGCGTTCTACGCCCGCCTGCGCACCGACCCCGAGCTGCCCACCACCTCGCAGCCTTCGATCGGCGACTTCCTCGCCGTGTGGGAGCCGTTGCTCGACGCCGGCAACGACATCGTCTCGATCCACCTCTCAGGCGGCATCTCCGGCACCTACGAGGCGGCGCGCCAGGCGCACGGGCTGCTCGCCGAGCGCGGCCTGGGCGAGCGCGTGGAGGTGATCGACGGCGAAACCGCCTGCGGCGGCACCGCCCTGCTCGTGCTCGCCGCGTGCGCCGCCGCGCGCGCCGGCGCCGACAAGGCAGCGGTGGTCGAGCGCGTGCGCGCGACGCGCACGGCGCTGCGCATCTGGTTCTGCGTGGACACGCTCGAGTACCTGCGCCGGGGCGGGCGCATCGGCAAGGCGCAGGCGTGGCTGGGCGGCACGCTGCGCATCAAGCCGATCCTCTCGCTCGAGCACGAGATCGTCCCCGTCGAGCGCGTGCGCACCGCCGGGCGCGCGTTCGAGCGCATGGTCGCCTACGCGCGCGAGCTGCACGACAGCGGCGCCGACGGCTGGGTCGTGCAGTACATCCAGGCCCCCGAGCAGTCCCAGCGCCTGATCGAACGCTGCCGCGAGATCTTCGACTCCGAGCCCGTGTTCACCTCGGAAGTCGGCCCCGTGATCGGCACCTACACCGGCCCAGGGCTGATCGGCGTAGGCGCGATCCCGCGCGCGCTGCTTTCCTGACCTGAGCGCTCAGGCGCGTTTGCGTTTGCGGCGGCGCAGCATCCGCACGCCGATCAGCAGGCCGACGGCGGCGGCGCCGAGCGTGATTTCCGTGCGGTGGCGCTCGACGTGGGCGCGCCAGTCGGTCACGCGCTGGACTTCGCCGCGCAGGCGCTGCACCGACAGCGCCAGCTCCTCGCGGTTGGACTCGATCGAGCTGCGGATCTCGGCCGGCGTGCGCTGGGCCATCAGCTCGGCGCTCCAGGCTCAGCGCTCGGCGCAGGCGCTTCGCCCGCGCCTGCGCCGACGCTCTCGCGGATCTTGCGCGCCTCGGCGATCGCCATGTTGGGGACCGGCGGCGAGCCTTTTTTGACGGCTTTCGCCGCGACCAGGCCGGCGAGCACGCCCAGCACCACGAGGATCACGGCCATCGCGAAGAAGCCGTAGAAGTACGTGTATTCATTGCCGATCGGCAGGTAGTAGTAGAGCAGCCACGCGCAGCCGACGAGCACGAAGAACAGCGCGGTGATGAAGAACACGCCGGCAGCGACGCCGACCACGGCGCCCCGCGCGAGCTTGCCCGCCTTCTCGCTCATCTCCGCCTTGGCCAGCTCGATCTCTTCGCGCACGAGCTGGCTCGCGCGCTCGGATACCTCAGCGACCGCCGTCGCGATGCTCTGGCTCGAATCCCTGCCCCCCGCGCTCTGCGCGCGCTCCTCCACGGGCGGTGGCTCAGCCGCGCTCACTCGGGCGGCTCCTCATCGAACACCTGCCTCCACACGGCCGCCGCGACGCGTGTGGCGATCATGCTCGTCAGCGCGCCCGCGCCCGCCAGCACCCCCTGCCACAGCAGCCGCTTGACCATCTCGTTCTGCACGACCGCGCAGTCTATTGCTCCAGCCCACAGCAGACCGTCTCCACCACCAGCCACTTGGCGCGCTCGAAGTACTCCTCCGACTGCGGCAGCAGATCGAAGATCCAGCCCGTGAGCAGCTGCTCGATCGCGCCGTAGAACGCCATCGCCGCAAAGCGCGCGTCGATCTCGCGCTTGAACACGCCCTGCTCCTGCGCTTGCGTGATCATCGCGCCGATCAGCTCGTAGGCCTCGCGGATGGTGGCGATGTGCGTGTTGCCAAACGAGTTCGCCGCGCGCGTGACCTCCACGATGATCACCTTCATCAGGTCCGGGTCGTGGCGGTAGCTGTCGACGATGAACGCGGCGATCGCGTCGAGCTTCTCGCGCACCGGGATCGCCTGGCCTTCGACTTCGCGGATCAGCTCGAGCATCACGTTCCAGCGCTCCAAGAACAGCGTGTCGAGCACCTCGTCCTTGGAGGCGAAGTAGTGGTAGACGAGGCCGTAGGCCACGCCCGCCTCGTCGGCGATGTCTGAGACGCGGCACGCGTGAAAGCCCTGGCGGGCGAACACGCGCACGGCCGCCTGCAGGATCATCCGGCGCTTGTCCGCGGCAGGCGCCCGATCCGCCCGCGCCGCGTCGGATGCGGCTGCCCGTTCCACGCTCATGCCGCCGCCTCCGCCTCGCTGCGCAGCCGCGCGCCGTCGCGCCCGCCGGCCGCGGTGCGCTCGCCTTCGGGCCAGCGGTAAGCCTCGGGGCGGCGGTTGGCGAGCGAGGGCAGGCTGGCGCGGATCTCGCGCTGGCGCTCGAGGTCGAGCTCGGCGACGATGTGCCCCTCCCCGTCGGCGGCCTGCGCCAGCACCACCCCCCACGGGTCGACGATCATCGAGCGCCCGCCGGAGTGCTGGCCGGCGGGGTGCTCGCCGACCTGGTTGGCGGCGAGCACGAACGTCTGGTTCTCGATCGCGCGGGCGCGCAGGAGCGTGGACCAGTGGTCGCGGGTGGTCGCCAGCGTGAAGGCCGCCGGCAGCGTCACGATGCGTGCGCCGCGCACGGCGAGGATGCGGTAGAGCTCGGGGAAGCGCAGGTCGTAGCAGATCGTCAGGCCCAGCTCGACGCCGCCGGCCGTGCGCGACAGCACGATCTCCTCACCCGGCTGCTCGAGCGCCGACTCGCGGTAGGAGCGCCCGCCCACCTGCACGTCGAACATGTGCAGCTTGCGGTAGACGGCCTGCACGTCGCCCTGCGGGCCGACGTGCACGGAGGTGTTGGCGAGCTTGTCCTGGCCGGGAATGCGCTCGAGCACCGAGCCCGCCACCAGGTCCACGCCCAACTCGCGCGCGATCGCCCGCGCCCAGCCCACGGCCGCCCCCTGGAGCGTCTCGGCCCCCGCCAGCAGGTCCTCGTCCGAGCCCATCGCCGTCCACTTCTCCGGCAGCACGATCAGTTGCGCGCCGTCAGCCGCCGCCGCGCGTGTGAGGCGGTCGGCGACAGCCATGTTCGCCACCTGGTCGGCGGTGGAGTTGAGCTGGATTGCGGCGACCTTCACAGGGGCAGGATAGATTGACCGGTCAATCAGCGGTCGTGCGGCTGGCGCTCAGTGCGCTTCGCGATGCTCCCGCAACGCCGCCAGCAGCAGCTTCGAGTGCATCGCGCCGATCAACTCGCGCAGCGGTTCGGCGCCGGCGGCCACCATCTCCATCGCCCGCTCGATCTCCACCTCGCCGGCCAGCCGCTCGAGCAGCGCGCGCACCTCCTCCGCCACCAACGGCTCCAACGCGCGGCGGTAGCGCAGCGTGTCGTACACGGTGAAGCCCAGCGCCTCGTCGTAGCCGCCCGCACGGAAGTTGGCGATCGCCTCGATGATCTTCACGTCGTCGCGGTCGTATCCGCGCCGGTTGGGCGTCAGCACGCCGATGTCCTGCAGGCGCTCGAGCACGTTGCGCGGCACGCCGTAGCGCTGCTGCACGAGCTTGCGCGAGACGCGCCCGCTGTCCTCGGCGTTGAGCGCACGCTCGAGCATGCGATCCTCGAGCTCGATCAGCGCGTGCAGGCGCTCGGGGTCCTGCTCGAGCGCGTCCTTGATCACGCGCAGCGGCATGAAGCGCTGCTCCTGCAGACGCTTGATCAACGCGATGCGCTGGACGTACTCGGGCGGGTAGTAGGCCATGTTGCGACTCGTGCGCACCACGTCCGCGCCCGCGCCCAGCAGACCCTCGCGCAGGTAGTAGCGGATCGTGCCGGCGCTCACCCCCGAGCGCGCGGCCAGCTCGCTCATCTTCAGCAGCGGAGGATGCGCGCTCATCGCCCGCTCACGCGCGGAACGTCGCCGGCGCGGCTGCCGGCGCGCTGCCAGCGGCCGCGCCCGAGTGCAGCAGCGCGGCCACCTGCTCGCGCGAGTACCCGGCGGCGAGCAGCACCTCCTCGGTGTGCTCGCCCAGCTGGGGCCCCGGAAGGCGCGCGTGCTCACCGGGGGTGCGCGCCAGCTTCACCGGGATGCCCAGCTGGCGCACCGGCCGCTCGGCGCCGGGCTGCTCGATCTCGACCACCATCTCACGCTCACGCACCAGCTGCGAGGACAGCGCCTCGTCGAGCTCCAGCACCGGCTCCAAGCAGCAGTCGTGCTCGCGCGCGAACGCCTCCCATTCGGCGCGTGTGCGCGCCTTGAAGATCTCGCTCACCTGCGCGTGCGCCTGCGAGCCGGGCCGCTCGAACTGGCTCGCCACGAGATCCTCGCGCCCGACGCCGCGGCACCACGCCTGCCAGAACTTCGGCTCCAGCGCGCCCAGCGACACCCAGCCGTCGGCGCACTCGTACGGGCGGTAGCAGATCAAGGCGCCCGCCAGCGGCAGATCACCCCGGCGCGGGACGTTGCCGTCGGCGAAGTACGCCGCCGCGACCAGCGCCAGCCAGGACAGCGCGCCGTCGGACATCGACACGTCGACCAGTTGCCCCTCGCCGGACCCTGGGCGGGCGGGGATCTCCTCCCCCGGCCGTCCAGCTCGCGCCGGCGCGCCGTCGCGCTCGCGCAGCGCCGCCATGATCCCGAAGGCCGCCATCAGCGCCCCGCCACCGAGGTCGGCGATCTGGCCCGCGGATTGAATGGGCCCCCCACCCACGCCGCCGCCCTGCGCGCCCGTCAAACCGAGCAGGCCGACCAGGCCGAGGTAGTTCATGTCGTGCCCGGACGCGTCGCGTTTGGGGCCGTCCTGCCCGTAGCCAGAGATCGCGCAGTACACGATCCCCCGGTTCTCTTCGCGCATGCGCTCGTAGCCGACGCCCAGGCGCTCGAGCACGCCGGGACGGAAGGATTCGAGCACCACGTCCGCGTCGCGCACCAGCGCGAGCAGCGCCGCGCGCCCGCCCTCGCTCTTCAGGTCCAGGCGGATCGAGCGCTTGTTGCGGTTCAGCGACAGAAACAGCGCCGACTTGGCGGTGTCGTGCGCGCCCTCGTAATAGGGCGGCGACCAGCGGATGTAGTCGCCCATGCCCGTGTCCTCGACCTTGATCACGTCCGCCCCGAAGTCCGCCAGCAGCAGCGAGCAGAAGCCGCCGGGCAAAAGGCGCGAGAGGTCCAGCACGCGGATGCCCTCCAGCGGCAGGCTCATGCGGGTGCCGCCTGTCGCTGCGGGACCGCCAGCATCGTGCGCGCCTCTTGCACGCTCGCCGGCCGGCGCCCCGTGTCCTCGGTCATCTGCCTGGCCTTCGCGATCAGCTCGCCGTTGGAGCGCGCCATCGTGCCGTCCGGCAGGTACAGGTTGTCCTCCAGGCCCACGCGGACCGAGCCGCCGAGCGTGAGCGCCGCGGCAACGAGCAGCCACTGGTCGCGCGAGATGCCGATCACGCCCCAGTGCGAGTGTTGCGCGCCGTCCGCGTCGGCGGGGATGTTCTCCACCATCGCCGCCAGGTTGCGCGCCGTCGGCGGGACGCCGCCGACCACGCCCATCACGCAGTCCACGTGCACGGGCTGGCGCAGCACGCCCATGTCGATCAACGGCGCCAGGCTGCCCACGTGGCCGACGTCGAAGCACTCGTGCTCGGGTTTGATCCCCAGCTCGTTCATCGCCTCCAGCAGCTGCACGATCTCCTCGAACGGGTTGGCGAACACCATGTTGAACACGAACTGCTTGCGCGAGCGCGAGTACTTGGCGTAGTTCAGCGAGCCCATGTTCAGCGCCGCCACCTCCGGGCGGCAGGCGCGCAGGTACTCCACGCGCTTCTCCACCGGCACGCCGATCGTGCCGGTGGAGAAGTTGATGATCGCCGCGTCGCCCACCTCATCCTTGATGGCTTGGGTGATCGCCTGGAAGTCCTCCACCTCGTAGCTCGGGGTGCCGTCCGGTTTGCGCGCGTGGATGTGGATCATCACGCCGCCCTCGTCCACGATCCGCCGCGCCTCGGCCGCGTACTCCGCCGGCGTGTACGGGATCGCCGGGCACTGCGCGCGGTTGGCCAGCGCGCCGGAGATCGAGCAGGTGATGACCGCGGGGTCCTCGAGGCTCATCGGTCTCGCCCCTGCCATCGCCGGGGTGTGCTGCTTGTCTCGTTTCCAACTCCGTGCGCCATGGTTTATACGGGGACCACCCCGTGTCGCTTCCACGGGCGCTCCACTTTCTTGTTCTCAGACATCTCCAGCGCGCGGCAGATCGTCTCGCGCGTCTCGCGCGGGTCGATCACGTCGTCGATCACGTCGTTGCCGGCGGCCACGTACACGTCGAAGATCTTGCGAAAGCCCTCGATCAGCTCCGCGCGCTTGGCCTGCGGGTCCTCGGCGGCCTCCACCTGCTTGCGGAAGGCGATCTCCACCACGCCCTCCGCGCCCATCACGCTGATCTCCGCGCTCGGCCACGCGACGATCAGGTCGGGCTCGTACGCGCGGCCGTTCATCACGTAGTAGCCCGCGCCGTAGGCCTTGCGCGTGATCACCGTCACCTTCGGCACCGTCGCGTTGGCGACCGCGTGCAGCATCTTCGCGCCGTGGCGGATGATGCCCTCGGCCTCGACCTTCGTGCCGACCATGAAGCCTGGCACGTCCTGGATGAAGACCAGCGGGACGGCGAACGCGTTGCACAGGTTCACGAAGCGCGCGGCCTTGTCGGCGGAGTCGTTGTCGAGGATGCCGCCCAGCTGCTTGGGCTGGTTGGCGACGATCCCCACCGGCCTGCCGGCGAAGCGCGCGAAGCAGGTGATGATCGTCTTCGCCCACTGCGCCTTCATGTCAAAGAGCTCGCCGTCGTCGACGATCAGCCGGATCACCTCATACATGTCGTACGGCTTGCGGTTGGACTCCGGCAGCACGTCCAAGAGCGCCTCCTCGCGGCGCTCGATCGGGTCGCTCACCGTGCGCAGCGGGGGGCGCTCTTCGCAGTTCTGGGGCATGTAGGAGAGGTACTGCTTGATGCGCTCGATGCACTCCTGGTCGTCGGCCACCTCCATGTCGCCGACGCCCGACTTGCGGCAGTGCACGCGCGAACCGCCCAGTTCCTCCTGCGTGACGTCCTCGCCGACCGCCGCGCGCACGAGGTGCGGGCCGGCGAGCGCCATCGAGCCGCGGCCCTTGACCATCGGCACGAAGTCGGCCAGGCCGGGGATGTACGCGGTGCCCGCCGCGCACGGCCCCATCAGCGCGGCGATCTGCGGGATCACGCCGCTCATCACGACCTCCTCGCGGAACAGGTGCCCGGAGCCCGCGAACATCGCGCCGGCCGCCTCCTGCACGCGTGCGCCGGCGGAGTCGAGCAGCCACACGAACGGGATGCGCTCGCGCAGCGCGAGCTCGCGCAGGCGCGTGACCTTCAGCTCGCCGGTCATCCCCATCGAGCCGGCCATCACCGTGAAGTCGTACGCGCACACCGCCGTCAGGCGCCCGTTGACCTTGCCGTAGCCGCTGATCACGCCGTCGGCCGGCGCGTCCACGCCGTCCATCGCGCGCTGGGAGAAATGCGGCTTGCCGTGGATGCCGAGCTCGACGAACGTGCCGTCATCGATCAGCAGCGCCAGGCGCTCGCGCGCCGTCAGCTTCTCGCGCGCGTGCTGCGCCGCGATCTTCTCCTCGCCGCCGCCCAGCTTGATGCGCTCGCGGCGTGCCTCCAGGTCCTCGACCAGCGGGCGCAAGAGCGATGTCGTCTCGGGAGCGCTCATCAGCGGCCCTTCCATTGTGGCTCGCGCTTCTCGAAGAACGCGGTCACGCCCTCGACGATGTCCTCGGTGGACAGCGCGAGGCTGAGCTGCGCGCGCAGGTAGTCCAGCGCGTCATCGAGTGGCATGTCCAGCTGGCGGCGCATCGCCTCCTTGCCCAGGCGCATGATCACCGGCGACTTGGACGCCAGCTTGCCCGCCCACTCGGCGACCGCGGCGTCGAGCTGCGCGTCGGGCACGACCTTGTTGACGATGCCCGCCGCGAGCGCCTGCCGGGCGTCCCAGCGCTCGCCCAGCAGCAGCAGCTCGTTGGCCTTCTTGCGCGGGACGTTGCGGTAGATGAGCGCCATGATCATGAACGGGAACGTGCCGACGTTGATCTCCGGCGTGCCGAAAGAGGCGCTCTCGCCGGCGACGATCAGGTCGCACGCCAGCGCGATGCCCAGCGCGCCGGCCAGCACGTGCCCGCGCGCAGCGCACACCGTCGGCTTGCCCAGCTGGCCGATCAGCTTGAACAGACCGACGAAGCGCTCGGAGCCGAAGTGCTTCTCCACGAGCGGTGCCTCGGCGCCGAAGCCACCGAGGGCGGCGCCGGAGGAGAAGGTCCTCGCGTGCGAGGAAGCGAGCACCACGCAGCGCACGCCCTCGGCGTCGCGCGCGCGCTCGAAGGCCGCGACGAGCCCACCCAGCAGCTCCGGCGAAAGCGCGTTGCGGGTGTCGGGATCGTTGAGCGTGATCGTCGCCACGCCCGTGTCGGCGACCTCGTAGAGAACCTTCTCGGCGGGCACCAGCGCATCCTACCCGCATCCGCGCCTGTGGGAAGTGTGAAGCTCTACTGTTTACTTTGGGTCACGGCCGCCGGCCTGCTCGCCCGCCGCGGCGGCGGCGCTCAGTTGCACACCCCGCAGCGCCCCTCCACGCAGTTGCACGCCGGCGGGCTGGCGCCCGCGCCGCGCGGGCCCCAACGTCGCAGCCACTCGCGCGCGCAGGACTCCGTGCGGTCGCCGTTGCCGCCCGGCCAGCAGCGCTCGAGCAGCGCCGCGGTCAGCCGCTCGGTGTCCGACGCGGCTCGTGCCGACACCGACTCGACGTGGCCGGCGAGCGTTCGATCGCTCGGAGCTGGCTCCATGAGAGCTGCATCGACACCGCGCCTTGCTTACATGAACGCTGTCGCGGCGCCTCGCCGGTGAGGGCAAGGCGCCGGACGATCAGCTGACGCTCACGCGATCTGAGGGACCCGCGAGATGCTTTCCTGGTACATCGCCAGCTGTTGTGCGATGGCCTCGTTGGTGAAGCCGTAGGCTGTTAGCCAGCTGTTTGGCCGCCAACCGCGGGCAGGGAGGACCATCTGCGCGTGCCCGCCACAGCGAAAAGTAAGCAGCTCTACTATTTACTTTTGTGCCGCGAGGCGATAGCGTCCGCGGCCTACCCGCCCAGCCCGAGCAAACAGGAGAGTCACCGATGGCCGCCACCGCGGAGAGCGTGCTGAAGCCGGACTTCAAGGCCCAGCGCAAGCACTTCATCTTCACCGACGAGCACGAACAGCTGCGTGAGTCGATCCGCAACTTCGCGATCAAAGAGCTCGCGCCGCACGCGGAGGAATGGGAGGAGACGACGTTCCCCGACTCGGTCTTCCCGCGCATGGGCGAACTCGGCTTCCTCGGACTGGACAAGCCGGAGCAATACGGTGGGCAGGGCGGCGACTACTACTCGAGCCTGGTGCTCGCCGAGGAGATCACGAACGCCAACTCGGGCGGGCTGGCGATGGGGCTGGCGGTGCACACGGACATGGCGATGCCGCCGATCCTGGCGTTCGGCACCGAGGAGCAGAAGCGGGAATGGGTGGTGCCGGCGATCAAGGGCGAGAAGATCCTGTGCCTGGGCATCACCGAGCCCGACGCGGGCTCAGACGTGAAAGGGATCAAGACGCGCGCGGCCAAAGACGGCGATGACTACATCATCAACGGCTCGAAGACGTACATCACCAACGGCCACCGCGCCGACGTGATCGTGCTCGTCACGAAGACCGACGTGGACGCCGGATACGACGGCTTCACGCTGTTCCTGGTGCCGATGGACGCGCCGGGCGTGATCCGCGAGAAGCGCCTGGAGAAGCTCGGCATGCACGCCTCGGACACGGCGCTGCTGGCCTTCCAGGACGTCCACGTGCCTGCCTCGGCGGTGCTCGGCCAGGTGGGCAAGGGCTTCTACCACATCATGTGGGAGCTCCAAGGCGAGCGCCTGATCGGCGCCGCCGGCATGGTGGCAGGCGCACAGAAATGCTTCGAACGCACGTTGCAGTACGCACACGAGCGCAAGGCGTTCGGGCGCGAAATCGGCAAGTTCCAGGTGATCCGCCACAAGTTCGCCGAGATGGCCACCAAAATCGAGTCCGCGCGGCAGATGACCTACATCACCGCCTGGCGCTTCCAAAACGGCGAGTACCCGGTGCGCGAGATCTCGATGTCCAAGCTGCACGCCTCGCGCGTGCTGTGCGAAGTCGCCGACGAATGCATCCAGATCCACGGCGGCGCGGGCTACATGCGCGAGTACGGCGTCGAGCGCGTGTGGCGCGACGCGCGCCTGAATCGCATCGGCGCGGGCACCGACGAGATCATGCTCGACGTGATCGGGCGCTCGTACGGGCTCTAGAGATATGGAAGGAAGACCCGCATGCGGGTCTTCCCCGGACGGTGCATGCACCGTCCGGCCCGTAGGCGCATGCGCCTACGGGAACTACTCAATCGATCGAGCCGCGCGGCACGACCCACTCGGTCTGCTGTCCGGTGACCGTCGCGATCAGCTCGAAGTCGGCGTCGTAGTGCAGGACGGTCAGCCCGGCGCGCTCGGCCGCGGCGGCGACAACGAGGTCGGGGACGTTGGCGCCGCGGTGCTGGCCGCGATCGGCGAGCAGTCCCTGAACCTCGATCGCGCGGTCGAGCACCCGCTCGTCGATTTCAGCGCGGGCGAACCGCAACGTCGCCTCCTCTCGCCATTCGCGGTGCTCGCCGCCGGACCGCGCGCTGAACAGCCGCTCGAGGTCGGTGATCGAGCACATGGCTATGAGCCCTTGCAGAATCAGCGGCTCCAGCCTCCTCTCAACAGCCGCGTTCCTCCGCACACGTGCGAGCGCGCTGTTGTCTACGAGATAGGCGGCTTTGGCCACGCGCGTTCCATGATCTCCGGGTTGCCGAAGTCCTCGTTGTCCTTCAACCGCGCAATGAATCGCCGACCGGCCTCGACGCGTACGACCTCGCGCAGCGCCTCGTCCACTGTGTCCTTCACGCCGCGAGTACCCAGTATCTCTCTCGCTTTCGAGAGCATATCCTCATCGATGTCCAATGTTGTCCGACGCACATAGTCAATATAGCCTGTTTGAGCAGCATTAGGCATATCCGAGTCCTGATCCGGCGTCTGGCATGACCCCCACTCCTCCTTTCTCCGACGAGCACGAACAACTGCGACAGTCGGCCCGCGGCTTCATCGAGCGCGAGCTCGCGCCGCACGCCCAGCGCTGGGAGGACGAGCGGTGGTTTCCCGACGACGTCTTCGGAAAGCTCGCCGCGCAGGGCCTGCTCGGGCTGAAGTACCCGGAGGAGTACGGCGGGCAGGGCGGCGACTACCTCCACGAGGCGGTGCTCTGCGAGGAGATGGCCCGCACCGGCTCCGGCGGCACCGCGGCGGGCATCGGCGCGCACATCAACATCGCCACGCCGCCGATCTGGAAGTTCGGCACCGAGCAGCAGAAGCAGCGCTACCTGGTGCCGGCGATCCGCGGCGAGCTGATTGGCGCGCTCGGCATCACCGAGCCGGGCGCCGGCTCGGACGTCGCCGCGATCACCACCCACGCCGAGCGCGTGGACGGCGGGTGGGTGGTGAACGGCGAGAAGACCTACATCACCAACGGCGTCCGCTCCCACTTCATTGTGACCGCCGTCAAGACCACCAAGGAAGGCGGCCACCACGGGATCTCGTTCCTGATCGTAGACCGCGGCGAGGGCGTGTCCTCGTCGAAGCTCGAGAAGCTCGGCTGGCACGCCTCCGACACCGCCACCATCAGCTTCCAGGACGTGTTCGTCGGAGAGGAGAACCTGCTGGGGGAGCTCCACGAGGGCTTCAAGCTGATCATGGCCAACTTCCAGTGGGAGCGGCTGGCGATGGCGCTCGGGGCGGTCGGGGCGATGGCGCTCGCGTGGGAGCGCACGGCGGAGTTCGCCCGCGAGCGCCAGGCGTTCGGCAGGCCGCTGTCCGGCCACCAGGCGATCCGCCACAAGCTCGCCGACCTCGCCACCTCGGTGTACACCTGCCGCTGCGTCACCTACGACGCGCTGCGGAGGTTCATCGCCGGCGAGGAGCCGCTGAAGGAGGTGACGATGGCCAAGCTGCTCACGCAGCGCGCGTCCTTCGAGCTGATGGACGCCTGCCTGCAGATCCACGGTGGCGCCGGCTACATGCGCGAGTACTTCATCGAGCGCGCCGCCCGCGACGCCCGCCTCGGCCCGATCGGCGGCGGCAGCGACGAGATCATGCGCGAGATCCTCGGGCGCGTGCTCGGTTTGTAGGGGCCTGCGCTCGCGGATTAGCAGGAGCAGCCGAGGCGGCATATAGGCTGCTGCCCGATGAGCGCGGAACCGCTATTGGCGGCACCCGAACTGCCGCTCGGGTTGCTGGAGGAGGATCCCGCCTACCTCACGGACCAGCTCGTCACCTACATCGGCAACAAGCGCGCGCTGTTGGGGCTGATCAGGGGCGCGGTCGAGGACGTACGGCGACGAGCAGGGCTCGACAAGCTCCGGATCCTGGACGCGTTCTCGGGCTCGGGTGTCGTATCACGGATGCTCAAGCAGTACGCGAGCGAGCTGGTTGTCAATGACATTGAGGAGTACGCACAGGCAATTAGCGAGTGCTACCTGACCAACCGCGAGGTGGCGCCAATAAAAGCGGTCACGTCTGCTGCAGACACGCTCAACCGACGCGTGGAGAGAGCGGCTACCTCGAAGGCGTGCTCGCACACGAGCTCGGGCACATCAACTCAAGCGACGCACGCCTGACCGCAGCGCTGCACCGCCTCACGACCCCACCCCGCGAGCGCGTCCGCAGAGGGCTGCGCACGATCACGCTGATCGGCACCGGCGGGCTCGTGATGTGGGTCACCCGCGCGGCGTGGGGCGCCTACTGGCGCACCCGCGAGCACCAAGCAGACCAATACGCCACCCACCTCGGGCAAGCCGCCAACCTCGCGCTTCCTCGACACCAACGCCCTCGAGAACGACCTGCCCGTCCCCTTCATCTGGCTCACCGACACCAGCCACCCCCACGTAGAGCACCGCATCGACCGCCTCCACAACGACTGAAACACACACCACGACGAACCAACAGGAGCCGAACATGACCGGCCTCACCACCATCCCCCTCGACCACACGCGGCGCACACGCCCCGGCACGCCGCAACGAGCGCAACCCGCCCGGCGTGTGCGACTGCCGACTGGCGCCGCGCGCTTCGCGATCCCCGACCCTCACGGCCACGTTGGCGAGCGGCGTCCGTTCACGTCGCTGATCGACGCGAAGGCCGCAAGCGAGCTGCTCGGCGTCCCCCACACATGGATCCTCACCCAAGCCCGTGAACGGCGCATACCGCACCACCGGCTCCCGGCGCCGCCGGCGGGCTCGGCGCCGGCGGCGGAGCATGCGCGAAGTTACGGGTTGCGACGGATCGGCGCCGTTAGCTTCATCGGAGGCGGGCCTGACGGCCCTTGTCGCCAAGCCCGCGGTGGGTCAGCTGTTCCGCGGCGCTCAGCGGCTAATCGATGGAGTCGGCGCCGGGTGCTGGCATGCCTCGGCATACAGCGGCTCGGGCGCCATGTCGAGGCCGTCGTCCGGCCAGACGATCGTCCCGGCTTCAACAGCGACCTTCGCGAACCGGGCCGGGTCTTGGAGCGGCTCGAACACGCCCCGCCACTCGCGCTCGGCGAAGCTCACGTCGCCGACCGTCCCGTCCTCGAAGCTCAGGCGCAGCTCGTGCTCGCCGATCACCTCGACCTGGGTCACGTGCACGAGGGGTGGAATCTGGCTCATATGCTCGATGTTAGGGGAGCGGGTCGATGCGGTCCAGCTGTTCGTGCGCGGGGGCTCTCGTCCAGTTGGCCTGGAGCTCGTCCTGGTGCAACCGCGCCCAGTCTCTGACCAGGGCGAGCGCACGCGGCGGCAGCATGGCTCGCCGAGACTCTCGGTGATGGGTCGTCCCTACGATTCGTACGCTTCCCTGTGGTCCGCAAGTAGTTGCGCGAAGTGCCCGGCTTGCTTCTCGATCGTGCTTCCGGCCCATGGTGTGAGCATCGCGCCGAAACGCTCGACGAGTTCGATATCAGCCGAGACCGCAATCGGACGTTTTCGCGCGGCGATGTTGTCCTCGAAAGAGTCGACGTTCGCGACGAGCTCGAGGAAGACGTTTATGACGTGGCTGAACGGTTCCACCGAGAGGTCGTGCTCGTAGCAAATCCTGGCCGGTGTCGCGATGCGCTCATCGAGCGCGTCGAGAAACGGCATGAGCTGTAGGCGGCGATAAGCGCTGAGCACCCGGGCGACGCTGTCGGGGTGCTCGGCGTACGCGGCTACGTGCTCGATGCTGTACTGGATGCTGCCGGTGAGGTGCGGGTGGCGGATACGCAGCGCCTCGTTCATTGCGTTGTGTATGTGCCCGAGCCTGGCGGCGGTCACAGGGTCGTGCAGACTCTGACGTAGGTCGTCGCAATCTTCCAGGCGATGGTCTGCGTTGGCCCGACGTGCCATGAGCGCGAGCGCTTGATGGGCGCCGTTGACCATCCACAGCTTACGGTCGTGGCGTGCTTCGATGTCGTCGACGGACTCGAACCCCTCAATGCCGTCCATCGCCTGCAGGATCTTCGAGGTGCGGCGCCCGACTGGCTTCGCGACGAGCCACTCGCCGAGACGGTGAGCTGAGACGATCCGCCGGTGCTCACTGTCGCGGGGAAGCTCGAGGCACATGCGGTTGACCACCGTGTCGAGCATCAGGGCGCCGGTTTGGTCACACGCCTCGCGCACTTTCTCGTAGTCCTGGTGCGGTGCGTTCTCACAGGCCAGGACGATCGTCTCCGCTCCTCTTGGCCGGCGCCGAACGACATCGACGATGAATCCGTACCGTTGGGTAATTCCTCCCCGCAAGCTCCCAGTGATCAGGAGTGGCTCCTGGCTTGCGATGCGGTCCTGCACATCCGACGGAAGGTCGTCGACGTTCGGGGCTCCTACGAACCAGCTGACTTCGCGATATACGAGCCGCCCGCCAGGCCCCGAGCCGCTGATACCGAAGTCGTTGGGATCCTCCTCTCCAGGTTTGCCCACCACGCACACGTCGAAGCCGGCGTCGAGCGTCATCGGAATCAGGAGCCCCAGGGCAAGAGCGCTCGGGCCGACGTTTAGATGGAGCACGGGTTTAGCGTCCGCCTCGCTCGCGGCTCGAAGTCGGGTCTTGTTTCATATGGTCCTGGGTCGCTGTTCGCCCGGCAGGATGCTCACGCCGTGACGTGTACATCCAGGGCATGATTGAGACGGACCTCTCCCTCACGTCTCTCCAGTGGGTACCCGCGGTGAACCTTTTGGATACAGGGGTGTCGCGGTCGCGACACCCCTGGCCCGGTCAGACGGCGGCTGTTATGAGACCGTGGCGACCTCGGGCGACACCGGTCTTGCGACGTTTGAACGCCTCGTTGCACGCCACGCAATCTTCCAAGTGCTTGTGGATCCGTTGTTCGATCCTGGGGCCGAAGAGGGCTTGCGACCCAGGCTGTTCGAGCATGTCCAGCCGCTTGGGGCTGAGGTGCGGCGTGCTGTCGTCGATGAACGGGTTCGCCGCCTGCGTTTCGCGTGCGCGCTCGCCCCGAAGACCCGGGAGCCGTCGGATGGCGCATTGCCAGCTCTGGGCTATCTCGCCGAGCCGCAGATACTCGAGTGGCGAGAACGGCCCGGTACGCATGATGGCTTGGCACTGGGCAAGATCCTTTTCGGCAGCCGCGAAGAACCGCGCTGCGCCCGAGACAGTGAGCCGCTTATCTGATGCGAGGTCGAGCTCGCACAGCAGCGACTCGACCCACTCGAAGTACGCGGTGCATAGCCGCATCTGGTCCTCTGGGAACTGCCGAACCTGGTCCTCGGACTTCGTGTCGCAGCCCAGCCGGTCAAGCAGGCGCTCCTCGTGCCAACCTGTGTGCGAGCCCAGCCTGACCAGGCAGCGGTAGGCGGTCGCGAGTAGATCTGCGTCATCGGGATGCTCTCCGAGCCAGGTCAGCCAAAGCTCTGGCCATAGCAGCACACCAACGTTTGAGAACACGCGAGGTGGAGAGCCTGCGAGCGTGGTCGCCGCGGAGTCCTCGTCTGCGGTCATGGTGCCCAGACGCCGGTGTCGCTTGTATCCAAGGCGCCCGTCCGGCGGGGGGCGCATCGGCGACTTTCGCCACGGCGTTGATCGATCCTGCCTCGAAGCATCCTCATGGCTTGGAACTCGCTTGCGACATACGGGTTGCGATCACACGGAGGATTATCGATCCGCTGCTGACCATCGCCATGGCAGCAAAACCTAGCGAAACCCGGAGAATTGCGGCACAGTGGCCCGAC
Source organism: Solirubrobacteraceae bacterium (assembly GCA_035504435.1). Taxonomy (GTDB): domain Bacteria; phylum Actinomycetota; class Thermoleophilia; order Solirubrobacterales; family Solirubrobacteraceae; genus Palsa-744. The sequence goes on along the minus strand of DATJRV010000063.1, from coordinate 5,984 downwards.
TGGCCGGGCAATTGCTAGCGACTCCGCGAGCCTGATTGCGTCATCCATGACGAGCACAAACATAGCATTTGCAGGACAAACGTCCACTCCTGGGGCACTGGATGGGCCGGGAGTTGCTCGGCTGGAGCTGCATTGCTGGGCTCCTGGAATCGCTCGGATATTTCTAGCATAGCCATTCGATATGACGCGTTCTGCGCGTCGCTCTGGACGAAGAAGCCGGTCCACGACGCTGACGGGCTGGCGAGCCGTCGTATGAGACTGGCATCTGGGTCGTCGATTCCGATGGAGCCGGCATGAGATGCTCCCGACTTGCAAATCGGGGGGAGCATCTCCGAGTTGGTCGCGCACGCCGTGGCCTCAACGTCCTCGTCGGCGCGCGCGTGACCCTGCTCGATGGATGTTGCGCCCACGGCTGGCTGGGGGCGTCCTCGGCCTGCCATGCTTATCCGCGAACGCCAGATCGACCGTATCGGCCTCGTGGTCCGAGGGCTGGTAGTGGGCATAGACCTGCGTCGTCTTGGCGTCGGCATAGCCCATCCAGTGCTGGATCGTCCGCAGCGGCACCCCGGCAGCGGCCATACGCGTGCCGAAGGTGTGGCGCAGCTCGTGGAAGGTGATCTCGCGTACGCCTGCGCGTCCGATCGCTTTCTTGAACCGCCGCGTGAGCTTGGCGCGGTCGAGCGGACAAGCTCTTCACGGTGCGAAGCGCAGCATCCAGTACGGCTTTGCGAAGCACGGCGAACAGGCGTTCATCCCAGACGAGTAGGGCGGACGCTAGGCTGCCGATCGCGAGTCGCCCGCCGGATCCATGAGGCGTCGAACATCCGTCCAACACAAATTGCATCGCTAAAGCGCGTGTACACGGGGTCGATACGACCCCGTGGCTGGTCCTCGACTTGCTCGCCCGGCGGCCGTTTGCGCGGCGACGGTGATCGCGCTCTGCGCGGGAAGCACCACAGCCTTCGGCGCAACGCGCGCGCAGCACCACGCGGTGCGCTTTGCCCGCTGCGCCAACAGCACGTTGCGCCCCACCACCGGCGACCTCGCGCTCATCAGGGCCGCGACTCTGTGCTTGATCAACCGCGAACGTGCGGCCCACGGCGAGCGTCCGCTGCACGCAAACGCACGCCTGCGCCGTGCCGCCCAGCAACACACCAACAGCATGGTCGCCCACGACTACTTCGAACACGTCGGGCCGGGCGGGTCCGGCGGAGGCACGCCGCTCGCGCGCATGCGCGCCGTCGGCTACATCTCCAGCTCGCGCGTCGGCTACGAAGTGGGCGAGAACATCGCCTGGGGCACGCTCGCCCTCGCCACCCCGCGCGCGATCGTCGCCGCGTGGATGCACTCGCCTGGCCACCGCGCGAACATCCTCGACCCGCGCTACCGCGAAACCGGCATCGGCGTCTCGCCGCACCCGCCCGCCGCGCTCGCCCAGGGTCAGCCCGGCGCGATCTACACGCAGGACTTCGGCGTCATCATCCGCGGCTGAGCCCCCGCGCTCCGGTAGTCTGCGCTCCGTTCAATTTCGACAAGGAGACGCAACAGCTATGGGAGTACTCGACGGCAAAGCCGCCATCGTCACGGGCTCGGCGCGCGGCATCGGCCGCGCCACGGCGGAGCTGCTGGTGGAGCAAGGCGCGCGGGTCCTGATCAACGACCTCGACGGCGACGTCGCCGAGCAGGCGGCGGCGGAGATCAAAGGCGAGACGGCGGTGTTCGCCGGCGACTTGACCAAGCCGGGGATGTGCGACCAGCTCGTGCAGAAGGCGATCGACGCGTTCGGCCAGCTCGACATCATCGTCAACAACGCCGGCTACACGATCGACGGGCCGGTGCACAAGCTCTCCGACGAGCATTTCCAGGCGATGCTCGACATCCACACGGTGGTCCCCTTCCGCGTGATCCGCGCCGCCGCCCCCTACCTGCGCGAGCCGGCCAAGAAGGAGCGCGAGGAAGGCAGGGAGGTGTTCCGCAAGATCGTCAACGTGTCCTCCACCTCCGGCACCTTCGGTAACGCCGGCCAGGCCAACTACTCCTCCGGCAAGGCCGGCGTGGTGGGCCTCACGAAAACGGTCGCCAAGGAGTGGGGCCAGTTCAAAGTCAACGTCAACGCAGTCGCGTTCGGCTTCATCGACACGCGCCTGACGCAGGCGAAGGTGGACGACAACACGATGGAAAAGGACGGCGAGCAGATCCAGCTCGGCATCCCCGAGCAGATGCGGGCGATGGCCTCGGCGATCATCCCGCTCGGCCGTCCCGCCACCCCGGAGGAGGCGGCGGGCGGCATCTTCTTCCTGTGCTCGCCGTGGTCCAACTACGTGCACGGCCAGACGCTGCACGTGACCGGCGGCATCTTCGGCGGGATGACCGGCTGAGCGCTACCCGCTCGCCGGCAGAGTGAGGTCGAGCAGGCAACCGGAGAAGTAGGCGCCGGCCGGTGAGGCGAGGTAGGCCACGAGCGCGGCCACCTCGCCCGTCGCGTCGGCGCCTGCGCGCGGCGCGATCGTCACGGTGGTGATCCGGTGACGCGCCCACTCGATCGACAGCGTCCGCGCGAGGTTCTCCAGCGCCGCACGCGCGGCGTCCGCGTGCTCGCCCTCCGCCGACGACGCGCCGCCGCCCGACGACGCGCCGCCGCCCGACGGCGGCGTGACGTACACGATGCGCCCGCCGCACCGCTCACGCTGCCCGTCCGGCAGGAACGCGCGCTTGGCAAGCGCCTGCGTCACGCCCCAGCTCGCCTGCAGGCACTCGCGCAGGGCGCGCCTGGCGCTTGGCGCATCGCCCGGCGCAGCGTCCCCGCCGGCGACCGCCACCGCGCCGCCACTGTGCGCAAAGAAGCTCGCACCGTCCACCGCCAAGAGGTGCGGGGCGCCTGCCGCCGCCAGCGCCCGCTCGACGGCGCCGGCAACCGCGTCCTCCCCCAGGGGCGCACGCCGGTCCTCGCCGGCGTCCATCGCGATCGGGCACTCGTGCACTCGCGCCCCCAGCCCCGCGCATGCCGGGCCGATCGCGGTCGAGAACCGGCGCTGCGGTGAAGCGCCGGTGCCGGCGCCCGCCAGCACGACGGAGACGCCCTCGAGCAAGCCGGGGCGCAGCAGCCGCGCCGCCTCGATCACGCTCAGGCCCCGAACGCGCGCTCGGCGTCCGACGGCGGCTCGGACCCCGGACCGCCCGCGCCTGAACCACTGCCTGGGCCGTCCGCGCCGAAGCCACCCTGATCGCCGCCCGCGCCGAAGCCGCCCCCGCCGCTGCCCGCGCCGCCGGCGGACAGGGCGAGCAGATCGAAGTACAGGACCGCCGCGGCGAGCGCGGACAGTGGCGCCGTCAGCACGCCGATGACGACCCGCACGACGAGCGCCACGCCGGTGCCGGCCGACGCCGCCAGCACCTCGATGACGCCGGAGATGACGACGACGATGATGATCAGCGCGAAGATCACCAGGAAGACCCGCCAGGCGTTGCCCTGCACGAGTTCGCGGCTGCGGCTGAGCGCGCGCAGCCCCGGCGGGTGCTCGAGCACGACCACCGGCGCGAACACCGCCCACAGCGTCAGCAGCACGAGGCCGGGCACGAGGAACAGCGCGAAGCCGATCACCAGCGCGACACCGGCCACCAGGCCGACGACGATCAGCTGTCCGAGGACCGGGCTGACCGCCCGCAGCAGCTGACCGACGCTCGAGTCCCTGCGTCCGTCGCGCACGTCGGCCACCAGCTCGACGATCATGCCCGTGTACACGGTGGTGGCGACGAGGTCGATCAGCAGCGCCAGCAGCGTCAGCGAAGAGCTGGCGCTCACGAGCAGCGAGGCGATGATGCCGGTGAACACGAACACCACCGCTGCGGTGGGCATCAGCACCGGCGCCTGCTCGACGTAGATCTCGAACACGCGGCCGATCACCGCGCCGACGTCAAGCCGGCCCTGCACCTGGCCGCTCCTCTCGTATCGACGGGATCGACACGCACATGCGAGAGAACCCTAAGCGAGGCCGCCGACGGCGCAGCCGTTTCAGGCGACGGCCGTGCCCTTGGCGGCGGCCCGTTCGGCGCGCCGCTGCTCGCGTGCGCGCGCGAGGATGCCCTTGCGCCCGTGTTCCTCCAGCCCGGCGTACAGACGCCGGATCTCCACGAGCACCTGGTCGGCGACCGCCTGCTGCTGCTCGCGCGTGGGCTGCTCGACCTGCTGCCAGCGCATGGCGTCGCCGTACTGGATGGTCACCTTGGGGAACTGTAGGCGCTTCCAGTTGCGCACGCGCGAGGAGCCGTAGATCGCGATCGGCACCACCGGCGCGCCCGTCTCGAGCGCCAGGCGCCCGATGCCCCGCTTGGCCTGCTCGGCCAGTTTGCCCGTGCGCGAGCGCCCGCCCTCGCAGTACATGGCGATCGCGCCTGCGCGCGCGAGGATCGTCTTGGCGGTGACGAACGTGTCTTCGTCGCGTGCGCCGCGGCGCACGGGGAACACGCCGCCGTGCGTGTAGATGAACTGCATCGGCCGTTTGAACAGCTGCGACTTGGCCATGAAGCGCACCTTGCGGCGGATGTAGCAGCCCATCAGGAAGTGGTCCATGAACGAGAAGTGGTTGGGCGCCAGGATCACCGCGCCGCGACCGGGCACCTTCTCGACGGAGATCGCGCGCGCGCGCAGCAACGTGTACGCGTACAGCGAGGTGATGATGCGCGTGAACTCGTACGCCCAATCCGGTTCGCGGGTGCGCGCGCGGTGATGGAAGCGGTCGAAGTGCTCCTTGGGGCGCGGGTCGGTGTAGACCTGTTCGCGCATGGGCGCAAGATCGTTCATCAATACGTTCTACCGCGCACGCGCGGAGAGGTTACGCCGGGCGACTACGCCGCGCGACGTACACGCGCACGAAGTCCACGAGCTGGCGCGCGCGGTGCGCGAAGCCGGCGGGCGTGCGGTAGCTCGCGCGGTGCTCGAGCGCCAGCTGCAGCTCGACCACGCGATGGCCCGCGCGCACGGCGTCGATCGTCATCCCGATCTCCATGCCGTAGCCGGCGGCGAACGGCAGCACGTCCGCCAGCGCCCGCGCGCTGAGCGCCCGCTGCCCGGAGATCGGCGCGCTCGTCCGCAGGCCGCAACGCCGGCGGATCGCCCAGCGCGCGAAGCCCTGGGCGAGCCCCACGCCGCCACCCACGCGCCGGGCGAACGCGCCGACGGCGAGATCCGCCTCGCCGCCGGCGACCGCGTGGGCGAGCGCGCCCAGCTCGCGTGCGGAGCCCGCGAGGTCGCCGTCGCACAGCACGAACACCAGCGTCCGCCCGTCCTGCGCAGCGTCCGGCGCTTCTTGCTGCAGCGCAGCGTACGCGGCGGCGGTGACCGCGCCGCCCTTGCCGGTCGCGCGTGCGCTGCGCACGACCTGCGCGCCGGCGTCAGCGGCGATCTGCGCGCTCGCGTCGCGCGAGCCGTCGTCGGCGACCCACACGCGCGCGTGCGGCAGCGCCGCTTGCACGCCGGCGATCGTGGCGGCCAGGCTCGCCGCCTCATCGCGCGCGGCGATCACCGCCACGAAGCGGGCTTGCGCCCGTCGGTCGGCGGCGCTGTCTATTGTCTCGCTGTCAGCGACCAGCGGCGTGTGGAGGAGCGAGTGACCGACATCGAGGCTCATATCACCGGCACGGTATGGAAAATCGAATGCGCTGTAGGCGACAGCATCGAGGAGGGCGACACGGTTGCGATCCTCGAGTCGATGAAGATGGAGATGCCCGTGGAGGCCGAAGACGCGGGCACCGTCACGGAGGTCCGCTGCGAGGAGGGCCAGGCGGTGAACGAGGGCGACACGCTGATCGTGCTCGAGTGAGGCACACGACCGTGGCATCGACCATCTAGATGGCTGATTCCGAATTCACGGCTTCAGTGGTCGTAGTGGGTGAAGTGGCGGCCGGGATCCTCGATTTGGCCGGCTTCCCAGAGCAGCCAGTTGTGCCAGACGCCGGCGGCGAGGGCGAGTACGCGCTGACAGACG
>DATJRV010000062.1:0-82812 GCA_035504435.1 Solirubrobacteraceae bacterium | reverse complement strand
CCTTGGTGAGCCGTTACCTCACCAACAAGCTAATGGGCCGCGGGCCCATCTCGATGCGGAGGCCGAAGCTTCCTTTCCCCTTGCGGGCACATCCGGTATTAGCCCGAGTTTCCTCGGGTTGTCCCGGTCATCGAGGCAGGTAACCCACGTGTTACTCACCCGTTCGCGGCTCTGCCCCAGGGCAAGCCCTGGTTCGTCGCTCCACTTGCATGTGTTAAGCACGCCGCCAGCGTTCGTCCTGAGCCAGGATCAAACTCTCCGTGAAGAGGGGCCAAAGGCCCCGGTCAACGGAGCCTGGAAGGCTCCGTCTCTTTTCATGGGGACGGCTGGAAGCCGTCCCTTGCTACCTCACGAAAAGCCTGTCATCGGTTTGCCTCGCCGGTCGTACGCAAGCGCACAACCCACGACGGCACGCGAGACCCATACACGTGGCCTCGCACCATGACGGGGTACTTCCCTACTTGACTCTTTGCCGCCACCCGGAGGCGCTGGCCGATCGGACGATCGGCGAGGCTCCCGCTGGCGGGTCGAACCTGGACGCACACCACGATCGCGAAGCGATCGCAGATGCGCATGCTGTTGAGTTTTCAAAGACCGCCGTGCCTCACCGAAAGGGGTTCCTTCTGGAGGAGACCGATCCGACCCAGCGCCCAAGGGCGTTTGCGGGCCGACCAGCAAGTATAGCGCGGCACGCCACCGGAGGCTCGCCGCTCGCCGCTTCCAGGCGCACGCGGCGCTCGGCCGCGTCCTGGGCATCCCGCGAGGCCCGCATGCTCGGGAGGACGACCGGCCCGCCGGGCGCACGCGTGTGTCCGTCCGGCAATCAGCCTACTCGGCGCGCAGGCGGCGGAAGCGCCGCCGGCCGACTTTGAGGATCTGCCCGTCGGCCTGCGCGCACGGCACGTCGTGCGCGCCGGCCGCCACGGTGTGCTCGCCGAGCGTGACGCCGCCCTGGTCGATCACGCGCCGGGCCTCCGAGCGCGAGATGCCGAACTCGTGCGCGATCAGCGCCGGCAGGTGCACGCTGCCCTCCGCGCAGCGAAAGCGCGCCTCCTCGATCTCCTCGGGCACGCCGCGCTGCACGAACACGCGGTCGAAGTGGCGCTCCGCCGCCTGCGCGTCCGCCGGCGAGTGCAGCCACGCGACGAGCTCGCGCGCGAGCTCGCGCTTGGCGTCGCGCGGCGAGCGCTCCCCCGGCCCCGCGCCAAGCGCGGGCTGCTCGCGGCCGAGCAGCAGCCGGTAGAACTGCGGCATGGCCTCGTCGGGGATGGCCATCGTCTTGCCGTACATCTCCTGCGGCTCGTCGGTCACGCCGATCTGGTTGCCCAGCGACTTGGACATCTTCAGGCTGCCGTCGACGCCGACGAGGATCGGCATCGTGATGATCGCCTGCTCTGCCTGCCCGTACGCACGCTGGATGTCGCGGCCCAGCAGCAGGTTGAACTTCTGGTCGGTGCCGCCCAGCTCCACGTCGGCGTGGATCGCCACCGAGTCATAGCCCTGCAGCAGCGGGTACAGCAGCTCGAGCACCGAGATCGGCTCGCCGCCGGCGAAGCGTTTGGCGAAGTCGTCGCGCTCGAGCAGCTGCGCGACGGTGGTGGTGCGCAGCAGCTGCAAGAGCTCGGCGGTGGCCATCTCCAGCCATTCGCCGTTGTGGCGCACCTCCAGGCGCTGCGGGTCGGGGTCGAGGATCTTCAGCGCCTGCGCCTGGAAGGTGGCGGCGTTGGCGTCGATCTCCGCGGCGGACAGCATCGGGCGCAGCGTGGAGCGCCCGGACGGGTCGCCGACGCGCGCGGTGTAGTCGCCGACGATCAGCACCACGCGGTGACCGGCGTCCTGGAACTGGCGCAGCTTCGCCAGCACCACCGCGTGCCCAAGGTGGATGTCGGGGGCGGTCGGGTCGATGCCCAGCTTCACGCGCAGCTGGCGGCGCTCCCTGCGCGCCACGCCGAGCTTGTGCGCGAGCGCGCCCGCCGGCAGGCTGTCAACGGCGCCCGCGGCCAGCTCTTCGGCCAGCCGTGCGTCTTCGGCCGCGGCCGCGTCGTCGTTTGGCATGGGCGCCAATGCTAGACTCTCGCCCCCTGGAGGCGCCCCCCAGCATGCCCGCCGCCCCGCCGCGGCTACCGCCTGCGCCCGGCGACCCTGGGACCGACGACGGGGGACGCGGGGCGCGGCTGCGCACGCGCCTGAAGCGGCTCCGCTTCCTGGCGATCCTGCTGGCGGTGCTGATCCTGGGCGGCATCTCGTTCGCGTTCGGCGTGTTCGTGTCGGTCGTGTCCGACCTGCCGTCGCTGACCAAGTTCTCGCTGTACAAGGACGAGAAGAGCTCCACGCTGTACGACGACCTCGGGCACCCGATCGGCGTGCTCAGCCAGGAAAACCGCGTGATCGTGACGCCCGAACAGATCCCGAAAGTCGTCGAGGACGCGGTGGTCTCGATCGAGGACAAGCGCTTCTGGAGCAACAGCGGCGTGGACCTGCGCGGGATCGCGCGCGCGTTCCTCGACGACATCGAGCACAAAGGCGCGGCGCAGGGCGCGTCGACGATCGAGGAGCAGTTCATCAAGAACGCGCTGCAGGCGCAGTCGCACCGCACGATCTTCGAGAAGATGCGCGAGGCCGCGCTCGCGTACCAGCTCTCGCACAAGTGGTCCAAGCAGAAGATCATCACCGCGTACCTGAACACGATCTACTTCGGCAACGGCGCGTACGGCATCGAGGCGGCGGCCGAGACGTACTTCGGCCATGAACCGGACCACGCAGGCTGCGGCACGCCGGGCAAGTCGCTGTGCGTGGAACAGCTGCAGCCGTGGGAGGCGGCGCTGCTGGCGGGCATCATCCAGTCGCCCACGGAATACAACCCGGTCACCCACCCGGCGGCGGCCAAGTACCGGCGCGACGTGGTGCTGGAACAGATGTTGGCCCAGCACTACATCTCCAGGCCGATCTTCGAACAGAGCCTCGCGCAGCCGCTGCCCTCGGCCGCGGCGATCCAGGCCCCGGAGGAGCCGATGGTGGAAGGGGTGGACACCGGCTACTTCACCAGCTGGGTGCAGCAGCAGGTGATCGAACGCTACGGCCAGCGCGCGTTCTACGGCGGCCTGAAGATCAAGACGACGCTGAACCTCGAACTGCAGCGCGCGGCCGAACAGGCGGTGAACAACTACCTCGCCTACCCCGAAGACCCGACGGCGTCGCTGGTGGCGATCGAAAACTCGACCGGCGAGGTGCGCGCGATGGTGGGCGGGCGCAACTACGACGAAAGCCCGTTCAACCTCGCCACGGAGGGCGAGCGCCAGCCGGGGTCCGCGTTCAAGGCCTTCGACCTGGCGGCCGCGCTGGAGAAGGGCATCTCCCCGTACTCGGAGTGGACGTCGAAGGAAAAGGAATTCATCGTCCCCAACACCGACGGCCACGAAAAGTTCGTCGTGCACAACGACGAAGGCGCCTACGTGGGCGAACGGACGCTGGTCAACGCGCTGGCCTACTCCGACAACTCGGTGTTCGCCGAAGTGGGTCTCGACGTGGGCACCGCGCGGATCGCGGACCTGGCCCACCGCATGGGCATCACCACACCGATCTCCACCAACCCTTCGATGACGATCGGCGGGCTGACGATCGGCGTGACGCCGCTGGACATGGCGCACGCGTACGAGACGATCGCCCACGGCGGCCAGCGGATCAGCGGCACGCTCGCGGAAGCCGGCGCGCCGGTGGGCATCCAGGAAGTGGTCGCCGGCAGCCAGCCGCTGCCGGACGGCGCGCATCGCGAACGCAACAGCGTGACCGCCACGCGCGTGCTGCCGCCGGAAGTGGCGTCCACGGAGACCTCGATGCTGGAAACGGTGCTCCAGTACGGCACCGGCACGGCGGCTGCCATCGGCCAGTTCGCCGCGGGCAAGACGGGCACCACCTCCAACTACGTGGACGCGTGGTTCGTTGGCTGGGACGCTAAGTTCACGGTCGCCGTGTGGGTGGGCTACCCGAACAAGTTCGTGCCGATGCTCACCGACTTCAACGGCGGGCCGGTGCTGGGCGGCACCTACCCGGCGCTGATCTGGCACGACTTCCAGATGTCGGCGCTGCAGATCGAACAGGAACGCGCCGAACGCGCGGCGTCGGGCGAACGCACCTCGACGACAGGGCGTGCGGGGTCCGGCAAGGGCATCGGCAGCACCGGCGCGGGCGGCGCGGAAACGAGCGCCCCGGCCGCGAGCGCCGGCCAGCGCACCGGCGCCGCGCCGACGGGCAAGCCGGCGGGCAAGCCCTCCTCCCCCACCGGCGCCGGCGCCCAGCCCACGAACGCGGCGGGCGGCCACGGCGCAGCAGAAGCGGAAACGGGGGCGGGAGCGGCGACCCCGGAACACAACGCCCCCGCCACGCAGACACCGTCGGGCACATCGTCCCCGACGGGGGAAACCCCGAACGCCGGCACCGGCACACCGGCTGGCGCGCCGGCCACCCCGGCGACGACCACCCCGTCGCCCACCGGCGGCGTCAGCGCCGGCGGCTGACCGGCCGCGGGCGCGACACGTGGTGGCTGTCGGCGAGCGAGAAGCGCCAGCGCAGCTCGACCGCCTTGGTGATCCCCACGCGCGTGCTCGCCACGATCGCGGGCTCGCGCCAGTCGCGGGTGCGCGGGCCGATGCGCACGGGGCCGCAGGACAGGCTGGTGTTGTTGTCGGCGAGGGTGATGGCGAGCGCCTGTGTGAGCTTGCCGGGGCCGGAGCACAGCTCGCGGTCGGCGACGGGCCGGCGCGCGCGCATGAGCTGCAGCCCGGCGAGCGGGTGCAGCGCGCGGATCAGCACGGCGGCGCCCACGCCTTCGGGCTCGCAGACGGCGTTGAGCATCGCGTGGATGCCGTAGGAGCGGTAGACGTACGCGCGGCCGGGCGGTCCGAACAGCGTGCGCGTGCGCGGCGTGACGCCGACGAACGCGTGGCAGGCGGGCTCGCTCTGGTGGTAGGCCTCGGTCTCGACGATCACGCCGCTGGTGCCGGCGTGGGTGACGGTGCAGCCGATCAACTCGGGTGCCACCTCGAGGACGGCCCGCGCGTAGAAGTCAGGCGGGAGCGCTTGCATGCAGCGTGTCGCGGGCGAGCGCCAGCTGCTCGCGCACGCGCTCGAGCGACGTGCCGCCGGCGGAGACCTTGGACTCGAGCCATGACTCCTGGGCGAGCACCTCCAGGTACTGGTCGTGGTTGGCGCCGAGCAGCGCGCTGTGCTCGCCCACCTCCTGTGCGCTGAGCGCCGACAGCGACCGGTGCGAGTCGAGCGCGGTGCGCACGAGCCCGGCGACCACGCCGTGGGCCTCGCGGAAGGGCATGCCGAGGCGGACGAGCAAATCGGCGAGGTCGGTGGCGGCGATCAGCTCGTCGCTGGCTGCTTCGCGCATGCGCTCGCGGTGGAAGCGCACGCCGGCGAGCATGCCGGTGGCGGCGGCGAGCGCGAGCGCGAGCGTGTCGACGGTGTCGAACAGGTGCTCCTTGTCCTCCTGCATGTCCTTGTTGTAGGTGAGCGGCAGCGCGTGCAGGACGCCGTGGAAGGCCGCGAGGTGCCCGACCACGCGCGGGGCCTTCGCGCGCAGCAGCTCGGCGGCGTCGGGGTTCTTCTTCTGGGGCATGATCGACGAGCCGGAGCTCCACGCGTCGGGCAGCTCACAGAAGTTGAACTCGCTGCTCGACCACAGCACGAGCTCTGAGCCCAGGCGCGAGAGGTGGGTGGTGCAGGTGGCGGCGGCACTTAGGTAATCGAGCACGAAGTCGCGCCCGCTGACGGCGTCGATGGAGTTGGGCAGCACCTGCTCGAAGCCCAGCTCGCGCGCGAGGAGCTCGCGGTCGGTGTCGAAGTTGACGCCGGCGAGCGCGCCGGCGCCGAGCGGCAGCCGCGCGGCGGCGTGCTGGGCGAAGGTGAAGCGTTCGCGGTCGCGCTGGAGCATCCAGAAGTAGGCGAGCAGGTGGTGGCTGAGGTACACGGGCTGGGCGCGCTGCAGGTGCGTGTAGCCGGGCAGCGCCCAGTCGAGGTGCGCTTCGGCGCGCGCGACGAGCACGCTCATCAGCTCGCTGACGGCAGCCTGCGCGTCGGCGCTGCGCTCGCGCGTGAACATGGCCACGTCGGTGGCCACCTGGTCGTTGCGCGAGCGCGCGGTGTGCAGGCGCCCGGCGACGGGCCCGGCGAGCTCGGTGAGCCGCCGCTCGATCGCCATGTGAATGTCTTCGTCGCCGGCGTGCAGCGGGAAGCGCTCCTCGCTCAGCTCGAGCTCCACCACGTGCAGCCCCGCGAGCAGCAGGTCGCGGTCCTCGTCGGTGATGATCCCCCTCGCCGCCAGCATCTGCGCGTGCGCGCGCGACTGTGCGATGTCCTGCGGCCACAGCCGGCGATCAAAATTTATCGATGAGTTGAGGCGTGCGAAGTCCGGATGTTGGGGCTCGTGAAAACGGGACACGGGCCGTCAGTGTACGGCGGCCCGCCGCGGCGCCAATACCGCGCTGAGCTCGTCCGCCACGCGTGCCACCTGGCCCTCGCGCATGGCGGGAAAGAACGGCAGCGCGAGCGAGCGCGCGGCGACGTCCTCGCACACGGGGAATTCACCTGGCCGGTGGCCGAAGCGCTCGCGGTAGAAGCTCATCAGGTGGATGGCCGGCAGGTAGGGCTTGCTCTGGATGCCCACGCCGGCGAGCGCCCGTACGGTGTCGTCGCGATCGACGCCGTGCGGCAGTTGCACGACGAACACGAACCAGCCGCGCCGGTCGCCGACGCCGCCCTGCGAGTAAGCCGTCCCGGCGGTGCGCCCCGGTGCCCCGTCGGGGCGCGGCGGCGTGCCGCGCCGGTCACCGAGGCCGCCCCGCGGGCGCGGCACCCCGTCGGGGCACGGCAGCGTGAGGCCGTCGCCGACCAGCGGGGCGAGCGCGTCGCGGTACAGCGCGGCCACGCGCGCGCGCTGGGCGAGCATGTGATCGAGGCGCGCGAGCTGCGCGATCCCCAGCGCGCAGGCGATGTCTGACAGGCGGTAGTTGAACCCCAGGCGGTCGTGGTCGAGCCAGCCCATGTCCGGCGCGCGGCCCTGGTTTCGCTCGGAGTCGATGCGCTCCTTGAGCGCATCGTCGGCCAGCGTCACCATCCCGCCCTCGCCGGTGGTGAGCTGCTTGTTGGCGTAGAAGCCGAACACCGCGGGGTGCCCGCGCCCGCCGACCGCTGTGCCATCCGCGTGCATGGCGCCGAGCGCCTCGCAGGCGTCCTCCACGATCGACAGTCCGCGCTCGGCGGCGATCCGCTCGAAAGCGGGCATGTCGGCGGGGTAGCCGAAGATGTGCACGGGCAGCAGCGCGCGCGTGCGCTCGCTGACCGCCGCGGCGGCGGCAGCCGGGTCGAGGTTGAGCGTCAGCGGGTCGATGTCCGCGAACACCGGGCGCGCGCGCTCGTACAGCGCGGCGTTGGCGGAGGCGACGAACGAGAACGGGCTGGTCACGACCTCGTCGCCCTCCCCCACGCCGACCGCGCGCAGCGCGAGGTGCAGCCCGGCGGTGCCGCTGCTGACGGCGCACGCGTGCGACGCGCCCACGCGCGCGGCGAAGCGTTGCTCGAACTCCGCCAACCGCGGGCCGAGCGAGAGATGTCCGGAGCGCAGCACCTCCAGCACCGCCTGCTCCTCCGCCTCGCCGAGCACCGGGCGGGCGAGCGGGATCGGCTCAGCCACGTAGCGCGGACTCCCGCTCCGCGGCGAGCCGCCGCTCGCCCTGCATGCCGTACTCCAGCGAGTCCACGAGCGCGTCCCAGGAAGCGGCTATGAGGTTCTCGGCGACGCCGATCGAGCCCCACTCGTCGCGCCCGTCGGAGGCGTCGATCAGCACGCGCGTGACCGCGCCGGTGCCCTTGGTCTCGTCGAGGATGCGCACCTTGAAGTTGACCAGGTCGATGTCCTTCAGGTGCGGGTGGATCTCGCCGATGGCGTCGCGCAGCGCGCGGTCGAGCGCGTTCACTGGGCCGTTGCCCTCGGCCGTGCGCACGTAGCGCTCGTCGCCTTGGTCGGTGTGCACCCACACCTTGACGGTCGCCTCCGTGGTGGCGCGCCCGTCGGCGTGCTTTTCGACGATCACGCGCCAGGACTCGAGCGTGAACAGCGGCTCGTACTCGCCGGCCTGCTTGCGCATCAGCAGCTCCAGCGAGCCGTCGGCGGCCTCGAACTGGAAGCCCTGGTGCTCGAGCTGCTTGACGCGCTCGACCACCTGGCGGGCGAGCTCGTCGACCTGCGCCGGCGACGCGTCGGCGGCGATCCCCGCCTGGCGCGCCTTCTCCACGATCGTGCCCTTGCCGGCGAGCTCGGAGACGAGCACGTCGCGGCCGTTGCCCACCAGCGCGGGGTCGACGTGCTCGAACGCGCGGGGGTCCGCCTGCACGCCCGCGGCGTGCAGCCCTGCCTTGTGCGCGAACGCGTGCTTGCCGACGTACGGCTGCGCGGGGTTGGGGCTGCGGTTGAGCAGCTCGTCGACGTAGTGCGCCGTCTCGGTCAGCCGCGCCAGGCGCTCGGCCGACAGCAGCTGCGCGCCCATCTTCAGCTGCAGGTCGGCGATGATCGTGATCAGGTTCGCGTTGCCCGTGCGCTCGCCGATGCCGTTGACGGTGCCCTGCACGTGCGTCGCGCCGGCTTCCACCGCGGCCAGCGTGTTCGCCACCGCGCACCCCGAGTCGTTGTGCGTGTGAATGCCCAGGGCGACGTGGGGCAACGCTTCGGTGACCACCGCGAACGCCGTCTTGATATTTATAGGTAGAGAACCGCCGTTGGTGTCACACAGCACCAGCCGCTCGGCGCCCGCCGCGCTGGCTACCCGCAGGCACTCCAGCGCGTAGGCGGCATCGAGCGCGAAGCCGTCGAAGAAGTGCTCGGCGTCGAGCAGCACGCGCTTGCCGGCGGCCACCAGGAAGGCGATCGAGTCGGCGATCATCGCCAGGTTCTCCTCGGGGCTGACGCGCACGACCTTCTCCACGTGCAGCGTCGACGCCTTGCCCACCAGCGTGCACAACGGCGCGAACGACTCCGCCAGCACGCGCAGCCCCTCGTCCTGCTCGGGGGCGGTGTCGCGCCGGCGGGTCATGCCGAAGGCGACGATCTCCGCCGTCTCCAGCCGCTCCTCGGCGAGCAGCTCGAACAGCTCGCGCTCCTTGGGGTTGGACGCCGGGAAGCCCGCCTCGATCAGGTCCACGCCGAGCGCGTCCAGCGCGCGCACCACGCGCAGCTTCTCGCCTGCGGTCAGCGTCAGCCCACCGCCGCCCATGCCGTCGCGCAGGGTGGCGTCGTATAGCTCTATGTCGGCCATCGCCTAGCCCGCCGGGACGCCGGCGTCGCCCGTGGGAGTCTGCAGGTGGGCCGCGTGCACCACGTCCAGCCACTCGCGGTAGCGCTCGCTGCGTCCGTGGATCGCGTCGTCGAACTCCTTCTGCAGCACGCGCGTGACCTCGCCCGGCTGCCCGGTGCCGAGCTTGTGGTTGTCGATCTCGCACACCGGCACGATCTCCGCGGCGGTCCCCGACATGAACACCTCGTCCGCCAGGTACATCTCCGCGCGCGCCACGTTGCGCTCCACCACCTTGTAGCCCAGGTCCTGGCAGATCTGGATCACCGAGCGGCGGGTGATGCCGTCGAGGATCGAGTTGTGCTGGCCGGGGGTGGTGACCTCGCCCTCGCGCACGATGTAGATGTTCTCGCCCGTGCCCTCCGAGACGTGCCCCTGGTCGTCGAGCAGGATCGCCTCGTCGTAGCCGGCCTTCACCGACTCCACCTTCGCCAGCACGTTGTTCAGGTACTGGCCGCTGGCCTTCGCGTGGGGGATCAGCGAGTCGGGGCTGATGCGCCGCCACGAGGAGGTCATCGCCCGCACGCCGTTGCGCACGCCCTCGTCGCCGTGGTAGCTGCCCCACTCCCAGCAGGCGATCGTCACGTCCACGGTGGCGTCCAGCGGGTTCAAGCCCATGGTGCCGTAGCCGCGGTTGACGAGCGGGCGGATGTAGCACTCGCGCAGCCCGTTGCGCGCCACCAGCTCGAGCGTCGCCGCGCGCAGCTCCTCCACCGTGTAGGGAACGGGCATGTAGTACAGCTCCGCCGACTTCAGCAGGCGCTCGAGGTGGTCCACGTTGCGGAACACCGCCGGGCCGATCTCCGTCTCATAGCAGCGCATCGAGTCGAACACGCCCGTGCCGTAGTGCAGGCCGTGCGTCAGGACGTGGACCTTGGCGTCCTCCCAGGCGACGAATGCCCCGTTCATCCATATGAGGTCGGTCGGCTCCACGTTCAACAAGGCTCCTATTCGATGGCTTGCAGCACTGTCCCGGTCGCCTGCGCCGTGCCCGCCGTGCCACCCAGGTCGGGCGTGCGCAGGCCCCCGGCGAGCGCACCTTCAACAGCCGATTCTACAGCCGCCGCCTCGCTTTCCAAGCCCAGCCCGTGCCTGAGCATGAGCGCCGCCGACAGGAACATCGCCAGCGGGTTGGCGATCCCCCGCCCGGCGATGTCCGGCGCCGAGCCGTGCACCGGCTCGAACAGGCCCGGCGAGCGCCGCCCGGCGCCGGGCTGCGAGCCGGCCGAGCCTGCGGCGCCTGCCGCGTCGGGGCCGCCGGCGCCGGCGCCGAGCGAGGCGCTGGGGAGCATGCCGATCGAGCCGGTGAGCATGGCGGCCTCGTCGGAGAGGATGTCTCCGAACATGTTCTCCGTGAGGATCACGTCGAAGTGGCGCGGCGCGGACACCAGCTGCATGGCGGCGTTGTCCACCAGCACGTGCTCCAGCTGCACGTGCGGGAACTCGCGCGCGTGCAGCTCGCTGACCACCTCACGCCACAGCCTGGAGGTCTCCAGCACGTTGGCCTTGTCCACGCTCGACACCTTCGCGCGGGCGGCGCCAAAGGCGGTGCGCGCGATCCGTTCGATCTCCGCGCGCGTGTAGACGCAGGCGTCGGATGCTGAGTCCTCGGTGCGCGTCTTCTCGCCGAAGTAGATACCGCCGGTGAGCTCGCGCACGACCAGCAGATCGGTCCCTTCGATCCGCTCCCGCCGCAGCGGCGAGCTGTCGTACAGCGCGGGCAGCGGCTTGACCGGACGCAGGTTCGCGTACAACCCGAGCCCCTTGCGCAGGCCGAGCAGGCCCTGCTCGGGGCGCGGCGCGTTGGGGGCGGTGGTGTCCCACTTGGGGCCGCCGACCGCCGCCAGCAGCACCGCGTCCGCGCGCTTGCACGCGTCGAGCGTCTCGTCGGTGAGCGCGACGCCGTGCACGTCGATGGACGCGCCGCCGAACAGGTGCTCCTCGAACTCGAAGTCGCCGAGCCTGTGCAGCAGCTCGAGCGTCGGCGCCATGATCTCCGGGCCGATGCCGTCGCCGGGGAGGGTGACTACGTGGCGGGCCATGGCGGGCGCGACGCTAGCAGGCCAAGTGCGGACCCGGCCCTGTGATTCACAGTCTCACAGTCTCACAGCGCCGTAGTCACCGGCACGCGCGGCTCGCGCTCCTCGCGGGCGCGCTCGTACGCGTCGATCGCCTCGCCCTGCTGCAGCGTGAGCGCGATGTCGTCGAGCCCGCCGAGCAGGCGGTGGCGGATCTCGTGGTCGATCTCGAACGGCACCTGGCGGCCGGCGAAGCGCACCTCCTGCTCGCGCAGATCGACCTGGCCGTGGCCGGCACGCGCGAGCGCTTTGCAGTCCTCGTCGCAGAGCACCACCGGCAGCAGCCCGATCTTCGTGCAGTTGGAGTAGAAGATGTCGGCGAACGACGGCGCGACGATCGCCTGGAAGCCGTAGTCCTGCAGCCCCCACGGGGCGTGCTCGCGGGATGAGCCGCAGCCGAAGTTCTCGCCGGCGACGAGGATCGGGTTGGGCGGCAGGTCCCAGTCGGGCTCCTTGGCCCAGTCGTAGAACAGGAACTGGCCGAAGCCTGTGCGCTCGACCCGCTTGAGGAACTGCTTGGGCATGATCTGGTCGGTGTCGACGTCGGCGCGGTCGAGGTGGCTGACCGGCCCGCTGATCGTCTCGATCGGTTCCATCAGATTCCCTCCTGGGTCGTGTGATCTGGCCGGACCCCGCCGAAGATGGCGGCCTCGGCCCACTTGAAGTGCACTTCGACGTCCGTGAAGCCCGCTTCGCGCAGCCAGCGCAGCTGGTCCTCGACGGTGTCGGGGCGGTCGTCGTCGTCCTCCAGTTCGAGCTCCTCGTGCGTGTGGCTGCCACCGCTTTCGCGGTCGGCGCGCACGGCGTTCGCGAGCATCCGCTCGTCGAACAGCCCCTGCAGCGGGCCGGCGATCGTGACGTAGTCCATGTTGATGAACATGCCGCCGCCCTCCAGCAACGAGAGCAGCTCGGCGAACAGCGCAGGCTTGCGCTCCGGCGGGAGGTGGTGGATGGCCAGGCCGGAGACGATCGCGTCGTAGCGCCCATCGGGCAGCTCCTCGCGCCAGTCCGGATCGCCGAGGTCTGCCCGCACGGCTTGCCAGCGACCGGCGTGGCCCGCCAGCTGTGTGTCCAGGCGCGCGAGCATCGGCTCTGAGAAGTCAACGAGCACCCCCGTCGATCGACAGCCCGCGCCGCCGGCGTCGAGCACGAGCTCGCTCATCGCGCCGGCGCCGCAGCCGAGGTCGAGGAAGCGCTCGACCGGGCGCTGGCCGCGCTCGAGCAGCAGCCTGATGACTTCCTCCTGCACGTCGAGCTGCGGCAAGAGGATCGCCCGCCGCTCGGCGAAGCTCGCGGCGAGCTCCTCGTGCTGCCAGTGCCCGCCCGGTCGCAGCGGCTCGGTGTGCGCCCCGCTCGCCCCGCCCGCGCCCGCCCCGCTCGCGCCAGTACCGCCGGCACCGCCCACGCCGGCACCGCCCACGCCGTTCACGACCACTCGCGGATGTCGACGAAGTGCCCCTCGATGGCGGCGGCGGCGGCCATCTGCGGGGAGACGAGGTGCGTGCGTCCCCCCCGCCCCTGGCGCCCCTCGAAGTTGCGGTTGGAGGTGGAGGCGCAGCGCTCGCCGGGCTGGAGGATGTCGGGGTTCATGCCGAGGCACATGGAGCAGCCGGCGACGCGCCAGTCGAAGCCGGCGTCGCGGAACACGCGGTCGAGGCCCTCGGCCTCGGCCTGTTTGCGCACCTGCTGGGAGCCGGGGACGACCATCGCGGAGACGGTGGGCGCGACCTTGCGGCCGGCGACGACCTCAGCGGCGGCGCGCAGGTCGCCGATGCGCGAGTTGGTGCAGGAGCCGATGAACACGCGGTCGACGGCGATGTCCGCGATCGGGGTGCCGGGCTCGAGCGCCATGTAGTGCAGGGCGCGCTCGGTGGCCTCGCGCTCGGCCGGGCTGTCGAACTCCTCGGGGGCGGGGACGTTGTCGGTGACGGGGCGGACCATGCCGGGATTGGTGCCCCAGGTGACCTGGGGCACGACGGCGGCGGCGTCGACGCGCTCCTCGCGGTCGAACGCGGCGCCGTCCTCCGTGCGCAGCTCAGCCCAGCGCTCGATCGCCGCGTTCAACTCCGTGCCGGAGGGCGCGCCGGGCCGCCCGCCCGGCCAGCCCATCTTCCCGGCGTCGCGGAACCACGCGAACGTGGTGTCGTCGGGCGCGATCATGCCCGCGCGTCCGCCGCCCTCGATGGTCATGTTGCAGACGGTCATGCGCCCTTCCATGGAGAGAGCCTCGATGGCGGGACCGGCGTACTCGACGGCGTGACCGGTCATGCCGCCGACGCCAAGCTGGCCGAGCGTGGCGAGGATGAGGTCCTTGGCGGTGATGCCGAAGCCGAGCTCGCCCTCGTAGAGCACGCGCATCGAGCGGGGCTTCTGCTGGACCATGCACTGGGTGGCGAGCACGTGCTCGACCTCGGAGGTGCCGATGCCGAAGGCGAGCGCGCCGAAGGCGCCGTGGGTGGACGTGTGCGAGTCGCCACAGACGATCGTCATGCCGGGCTGGGTGACGCCGAGCTCGGGGCCGATCACGTGCACGATCCCCTGCCTGTCGGAGCCGAGCGAGTACACGGGCACGCCGAACTCGTGACAGTTGCGCTCGAGCGTTTCCACCTGCACGCGCGAGAGCTCGTCCTTGATACGCGCGGCCACGGGCGTGCCGTCTGTCGGCGTGTTGTGGTCGGCAGTGGCGAGCGTGCGGTCGGGGCGGCGGACCGTGCGTCCCGCCAGGCGCAGCCCGTCGAAGGCCTGCGGGCTGGTGACCTCGTGGACCAGGTGCAGGTCGATGTAGAGGAGATGAGAATCCCGCCCACCCACCTCGTGCGCCTCCCAGATCTTCTCGAACAGCGTCTTCGGCATCTAGCTTCTCCTCAGTCCGGCAGCGACGACCGCCAAGAACGCGGCCTCCAGATCGCTGGGGTTCTCAAAGTGGTGGGGCAGATCGGAGTCGAACGTCACGCAGTCGCCCTCACCCAGCTCGTAGCGCTGCCCATCGCACACGAGTACCACCGAGCCGCGCTCCACGAGGGCGGTCTCGCGGCTGCCGGGCTCGTGCATGGGCGGGTCGTCGGCGGCTCCCGTGGCAGCTCCGGGCGCGAGCGTGTGGCGCGAGAGCTCGGCGCGCTGCCCCGGCTGGGAGGAGGTGAGCACCTCGAAGCTATGCCCGCGCCGGCGGTTGCCGCCACGCGTACGCTGGGTGGCGCGGACAACGGTGACCGCCCCACCCTCGTCCAGCCGCAGCAGCTGCGAGAGGCGCAGGTCGAGGCCGGCGGCGATGCGAGCGGCGACGGTCAATGTCGGGCTGGTCTCGCCGCGCTCGACCTGCGAGAGCATGGGCGCGCTGACGCCGCTGCGCTCGGCGAGGTCGCGCAGCGACAGCCCGGCGGCCTCGCGCAGGACCTTGACACGCGCGCCGACGACCGCGGGCGCGACCGCGTCGGCGGCTGGGCCGTGCGGCTCGGGAGCCTTGGCGCTCCGGCTGGCCGGCGTCTTGCCCGCGCCCGCCACACGCCGCTTGGAGCCTCTTCGTTCGTCAACAGATGCCATACGAGCGTACGTTATCACAGACGCAATGGCTTCGTCGCAGGCGGCCGTCAAGCTGCGGGACACGGGCGTGACGCCTCGGGTTGAGACTTCTTCGCCTGACGCGGGCTGCGCGCGGATCGATGTAGAGACGAGGCCGACGGCTCCGACCTTCATGGTGGATGCCATCACGAAAGGAGCCTCAGATGTCCAGCACCAGCACAGCCCAGCCAGGCCGCGTGATCCGTGTCGCCTCGGGGGTCGAGAGCACCGAGCAGCCGGCGTCTGTCCGTGACCGGCGCCACCGCGCGCTCGCGGTCTTCCTCGGCAGGTGGATCAACGAGGGCCACACGATCGCCACGGGGCGGGTTCCGTCGCTGCCGATCCTCACGAGCGATGTCTACGACCTGGCGCCCGGCGGGTTCTTCGTCGTGCACGCTGCGTACGGGAAGATCGGGGAGACCAGCGTCGGCGGCGTCGAGATCATCGGCGTCGACGGCGACGCCTACCTCTCCACGCTCTACGACTCGTTCGGCAACGTGCACAGCTCGCGTGTGGAGATCGAAGGAGACGCGATCCGGTGGATCGGCGCCCGCACGCGTTGCACCGCCACGATCACCGATGCCGGCAGGACGCAGATCGCACGCCACGAAGCGAGCGCCGATGGCACCACGTTCACCCCATCGATGGACGTCACGCTGCGCAAGGTCGAATAGGCGCTCGCGGAACTTCACGGTCACAACCGGACTGATACGACTGCGACAAGGAGAAGCCATGCGGTACATGCTGCTGATCTACGACAACGACGACACACGTGAGCTGTTCTTCGGCCCCGAGGGGAAGGATCTCGGCGCCGAGATCGACGGGTTGGTGAGCGAGCTCCAGAGCTCGGGCGAGCTCGTCGGCGGCGAGGCGCTCGCCGACCCATCGCAAACGAAATCGGTACGGCCGCGCGACGGCGCGCCCGTCGTGACGGACGGACCGCTCGCGGAGGCGAAGGAGCATTTCGCCGGCTACCTGATCGTCGATTGTGAGACACCGCAGCGGGCCGCGGAGATCGCCGCCCGTTGGCCGAACGCGCGCTTCGCGGCGATGGAGATCCGCCCGATCATGAACAACGGGGGCGGGGAGGAGATGTGACGCGGCCAGTTCCGCAACGCGTCGAGCGGCTGCTGCGCGAGCTGGCGCCGCAGGCCCTCGGCGTGCTGGTGCGTCGCCACGGCCAGTTCACGGCCTGCGAGGACGCGGTCCAAGAGGCGCTCCTGGCCGCGGCCAAGCAGTGGCCAACGGACGGCGTGCCGGAGAATCCCAGGGGCTGGCTGATCACCGTCGCAACCCGGCGGCTGATCGACGAGATCCGCTCCGAGCAGTCGCGCCGGACGCGCGAGGACGCGACGGTCGAGCTCGCCGAGCGCTACGAGCCACCCGCCGACGAGCCACGCGGGACCGCCCACGACGACACGCTCACGCTGCTGTTCCTCTGCTGTCACCCCGTGCTCACCCCCGCGTCCCAGATCGCGCTCACGCTGCGTGCCGTCGCTGGCCTCAGCACGGCCGAGATCGCGAACGCCTTCCTCGTCCCTGAGGCGACGATGGCGCAACGCATCAGCCGCTCCAAGCAAACGATCAGCGCACACGGAGCACACTTCGCGCCACCGCCGCAGACCGAGATGCAGGAGCGCATGCGCGCCGTGCGGCACGTCCTCTACCTGGCGTTCAACGAGGGCTACACCGCCACGGCCGGGGACGAGCTGCAACGGATCGATCTCGCCGAGGAAGCGATCCGCCTGACACGCACGTTGAACCGGCTGCGGCCGGCGGACGGCGAGAGCACAGGGCTGCTCGCGTTGATGCTGCTCACACACGCGCGCAGCGCAGCCCGAGTCGACGCGCACGGCGCGATCGTCCCCCTCGCCGACCAGGACCGCTCGCTCTGGAACGCACGGGCGATCAGCGAGGGCAGATCGCTGATCGAGCAAGCGCTGGCCAACACCGGCGTCGGTCCGTATCAGCTCCAGGCCGCGATCGCGGCCGTGCATTGCGAAGCGGCCTCCGCTGATCAAACCGACTGGCGCCAGATCCTCGCGCTGCACACGCTGCTGCACCGCATCTCCCCCAACCCGATGATCTCGCTCAGCCGCGCGATCGCAGTCGCGATGGTGCACGGCCCGCAGGCCGGCCTCACGCAGCTGAGCCTGATCAGCCAGGATCCGCGCCTCGCCGAGCACTACCGTCTTCACGCCGTGCGCGCGCACATGCTAGAGCTCGCCGGCGAGGACGCCAGCGCCGCGGCCGCCTACCGAGCCGCAGCGCGCCTAACGACAAGCCTGCCAGAGCGACGCTACCTGCAAGCACGCGCGTCGGCGTTGCAACACGCGACCGGCGCCCCAGCCGATCCGGCTCGGTGAGCGCGCGACCAGACAGCCGGTTGCCGACATGTCCCGGCCGGCACTTCGCGCAGCTCGCCAAGCAGCGCGGCGACGTCATCCACGCTCAGCCCAGACAGGCGCCTCGCCGCGAGCCGGCGCGGCCCCGCGCACCTGCCGCGCTGTCAGGCCTCATTGCTGAGCTGGCGGTATGACATGCTCGTCTCAGGCGAACGCTGGATCGTCTGGAGAACGACGCAGTAGCGCTCGGTCAGGCGCAGGACTGTGTCGAGGTCCGCTGCGCTCGCGTCGCTCAGTAGGTCGAAGTGAAGCCGGATCGCCCGGAATCCAACCGGAGCCTCCTTGCTCACGCCCAACGTGCCGCGGAAGTCCAGATCGCCCTCGGCCGATACGGTGCCGCCCTCCACCGGCACCTCAAGCGAGGTGCACACAGCGCGCAAAGTGACCCCAGCGCACGCGACCAGCGCCTCGAGCAGCATGTCGCCCGAGCACAGCAGGCTCCCGTCGCCGCCGCTTGCCGGATGCAGCCCCGCGCTCGCCAGCGCGGACCCCGTTCCCACCGAGCAGCTGATGCCGTACCCGAGCTCGCCGGTCGCGCTCAAGGTAACGACCGCCGCCTCGGGGTCCGCGCGGTAGCGCTCCTTGAGCGGTGTCTGCAAAGCACGCAGCTCCTCAGAACGCATCAGAGCCCAACGTTCCGTGAGCCGATCGTCGACCGCTGCCTCACCTAGTGTGCCCCCACGCGCGATGGGTCGGGCCGCACGACCACTGTGTCGGCTACGGTGACGATCTCGTCGACCGGAAGGTCCGCGAGCGACGCGTGCCTGCGGATCGCGTCGGGGCTTACCGCCTCGTAGATGCACACGGTTCCGACTGAGCCGCCGTCCTCCTGGAGAACGTAGCTGCGGATCCAACGCACGTCGTCGGACATCTCCTCGTCTCCGACCTTGGTCGAGCGCGCAGCGGCCTCCTCCAGCTCGGCGCCCGAACGCCAGCCGTTGCGCCTGAGGATTGCGTACAGCTCCATCGTGCCCCCCTTTGCTTGGTGCTGCCGTCGACCGGCCTGGATGGTCCTACATATTTACCGACTTACTGTCGGTAAAGTAGCGTAAACGTTGTCTGATGTCAATCCCCCATCGGAAGCCGCGCGAGAGAGGTCCGCTCCCAAACGTGGCCGACCCCCTGCCGGAGCTCGCGAGCGACTGGTCCAAGCGATGCGCGACCTGCTGCTCGGGCGGGACTTCGACGAGATCGCCACTGAGGAGATCCTCGCCCGCGCCGGCGTCAGCCGCGGCGGCATGTACCACCACTTCGCGAGCAAGGTCGATCTCTTCAAGGCCGCCTACGAGGCCTCCGAGTTGGATGCGATGCTGCGCCTGGGCGCGGTCGCCGCACAGCAGGCAGCCAGCGGCGCCGGTCCGTTCGACCAGCTCAAGGCGGCAAGCATCGCCTATGTGCGCGAGTGCGCGAGCGAAGGCGAGCTTCAGCGAATCGGCCTGCGGCAGAGCCGTGCGGTGCTCGGATGGGAGAGCTGGCGCGATGCTGCGCAACCACTGGGGATCGCCGCGTTGAAAGCCGGTGTCCAGGCGGCGGTCGACGCGGGCGAACTCGCCAGCAACGACGTCACTATCACCACCCACCTCGTGCTTGCCGCGCTGATCGAAGCGGGGTTGCTCACCGCCACCGACCCCAAGCCAGATCAAGCGCTAGCCCGGATCGAGCCCGAAATCACTCGCCTGCTCGATGGCTTGCGCACGCGCTGAACCGGTACCGGACGAGATTTGGCCTGGTCCGTCCGGTGCTGGCCTCGCGCAGGAAGATCGGCGCAATCGCGAGTCGCGATTGGCCGGCCAGCTCGTCGATGTCGAGCGAGCTCGCGCCGTTGCCGGTGGATGCGCGGGCCTCGTCGAGTGCACGAAGGAATCGACGGTGTCGCGGCTAACCCCCGGCGGTCTCCGGCAGCCCGATCGCCTCGTCGGCCTGGGAGCGAGCCACGGCGACCGACAGCGCACGCACGTACGCGCGCGCGGCGGCGTCGATGATGTCGGTGGAGACGCCCTGCCCGGCGCCGGTGAAGCCGCCGACCTCCAGCACCACCGACACCTCGCCCAGCGCGTCCTGGCCCTCGGTGACCGCGCCGATGGTGAAGTCGCTGAGGATCGGCGCGACGCCGGTGGCGGCGTTGATCGCCTGAAAGACCGCGTCGATGGGACCATCGCCGGTGAACGAACCTGTTGCGGAGGAGCCGTCGGGCAGGCTGACGGCGACGCGCGCGTGCGGCGGGCGCAGGGAGGAGGCGTCGACCTCGAAGGACTCGAGCGCGTAGCCGGGGACCTCCTCGCGCAGCTCGTCGGTGACGAGCGCCTCCAGGTCCATCGCGGTCACCTGCTTCTTGCGGTCGGCGATCTCCTTGAAGCGCTTGAACGCGGTGTTCAGCGCGGCGCCGTCGAGTTCGAAGCCCATCTCTTCTAGGGCTTTGCTCAAGGCGTGTCGCCCCGAGTGCTTGCCGAGCACGATGGAGTTGGAGCGCAGGCCGACGGTGGTGGCGTCCATGATCTCGTAGGTGGTGCGCTCCTTCAGCACGCCGTCCTGGTGGATGCCCGCCTCGTGCGCGAACGCGTTGCGCCCGACGATCGCCTTGTTCGGCTGCACCTGGTAGCCCGTCAGGCGCGAGACCAGGCGACTGGTGCGCGCGATCTCCGTCGTCTCCACGCCGGTCCACAGCCCCAGGCTCGGCGCGCGCGTGTGCAGCAGCATCACGACCTCCTCCAGCGAGGCGTTGCCCGCGCGCTCGCCGATGCCGTTGACCGCGCACTCCACCTGGCGGCAGCCCGCTTCCAGGCCGGCCAGCGAGTTGGCGACCGCCAGCCCCAGGTCGTTGTGACAGTGAACGGACACGGTCACCGCGCGCAGGCCCGGCACCAGGCGGTAGAGCTCTTCGAACATCGCCTTGTACTCGCCGGGCATCGTGTAGCCGACGGTGTCCGGCACGTTGATCGTGGTCGCGCCCTCGTCCAGCGCGACCTGAATCACCTCCGCCATGTACTGCACGTCCGAGCGCGAGCCGTCCTCGGGCGAGAACTCCACGTCCTCGGTGTGCTCGCGCGCCTGCGCCACCGCCGCGCGCACCTGGCCCTTCACATCCTCGCGCGTGGTCTGCAGCTTGCGCTCAATGTGAATGTCACTGGTGGCGATGAACGTGTGAATGCGCGGGCGCGCTGCGTCCTTCACCGCCTGCCACGCCGCCTCGATGTCCTGCGCGCTCGTGCGCGCCAGCCCGCAGATCACGGGTCCTTCGACCTCGCGGGCGATCGCCTGCACGGACTCGAAGTCCCCCGGCGAGGTGATCGGGAAGCCGGCCTCGATCACATCCACGCCCAGGCGCGCCAGCTGGTGTGCGATCTCCAGCTTTTCCTGCCTGTTCAAGGAGATGCCCGGCGACTGCTCGCCGTCGCGCAGCGTCGTGTCGAAGATCTTGACGCGGTTCGCGTCGTTACGTGCGTCGTTGGTGCTCATGCCGTTCGTGCTCCTTCTCTATCTCGCCTTTCGTTCCTCTCCGTCGGGTTTGCGGCTACGCGGCCGCCACGCGCTATTCCCCCCGAGGGGGGAGCAGAAGGAGAGAGAGGAGCGAGATGTGAAACGACATCTCGACGGAGGGTAGCACCCGGCGGGCGCTCATGGAACCAGAACGACCTTGCCGACGTTGCGCCGCTCGGTGATCATCGTCTGCGCCTCGCCGGCCTGCGCGAAGCCGAACGCACCAGCGACGACCGGTTTGATGGTGCCGTCGTCGAGCATCGCCTGCAGCGGCTCGATCCACGGGCGCAGCGTGCCGCGATCCTGCCACAGGCTGAGCATATTCAGGCCGATCACGGCCTTCGACGCGGACATCTGCTTGATCAGGTTGAAGCGCGGCATGCGCACCACCACCCGCAGCGCGCCCAGCAGGTTGCGTCTCTGTCCCGAGACGAGCGCGGAGGCGCCGTAGGCGACGAGCCGGCCGCCGGGCCGCAGCAGCGAGTAGCTGCGCCGGAAGCTCGCGCCGCCGATCGCGTCGAGGACCACGTCGAGCTGCGGCAGGCCCCGCTCCCAGCCGGGCTTGGTGTAGTCGAGCGGATGGTCCACGCCGAGCTCGGCGATGCGCGCGTGCTTGGCGGGCGAGGCCGTCCCGTAGACCTCCGCGCCGTGCGCCTTGGCGATCTGCGTGGCGGCGATGCCCACGCCGCCGCCGGCGGAGTGCACGAGCACGCGCTCGCCTGGCTGCAGGTTGCCGTAGCCGACGAGCGCCGCCCACGCGGTCGCGTAGTTGACCGGGATCGCCGCCCCCTGCTCGAAGCTCAGGGCGTCCGGGAGCGCCACCACGTCGTCGGCCGGCACCACCGCCTGGGAGGCGTAGCCGCCGAACTTGGTGCCCGCGAGCACGCGCTGGCCGGGCGTGAGCGGCGAGTCGGGACCCGCGTCGAGAACCGTGCCGGCGACCTCATAGCCGACCACGCACGGCGTCTTCGGGGCATCCGGGTAGAGCCCCATGCGCGCCATCACGTCGGCGAAGTTGATGCCCGCGGCGGCGACGTCGATCCGCACCTCGCCGGCACCGAGCTCCGGGTCCGGGCGCTCCTGCACCTGCAGCACGCCCGGCCCGCCGTGCTTGGTGATGACGACTGCCTGCATCAGCTGAGATCGACCGACCAGCCCTGCTGAAAGCCCTCGGAGGCGACGATCTCCTGCACGACCTCCTGCGCCACGGGCGCATCGGTGGTGACCACCATCGCGGCCAGTCGCTGGCCGTCGTCGCCGGTGTGCCCGTCCGGCGTGTGACCAACGGCCGCGGAGGAGATGTTGATGCCGTGCGCGCCGAAGATCGTGCCCACGCGGCCGATCATGCCCGGCAGGTCCTCGTAGCGGAACACGGTCACGTAGGGCGCGAGCTCGATCGTCAGGCGCCGGCCCTGCACCTCCACGAGGTGCGGCGCCTGATTGGCGCCCATGCCCGTGCCGGCGACCGCGACGCGCTCACCGCCGGCGATCACGGTCACGCGGATCAGCTCGTTGAAGTCCTCGGCCTCGGACACCGCCTTCTCCTCGAACACGATCCCGCGCTGCTGGGCCATCGTCGGGGCGTTCACGAGGTTGACCTGCTCCTCGGTGCGACCCTGCAGCGCGCCGACGATCACCGCGAGGCCGAGCAGCCGCGTGTCGAACTCGGCGATGCGCCCGAGAAACGCGGCCTCGATGCGCTCCACGGAGCTGCCCTCGGCGAGCGCCATCGCCAGGCGCCCGAGCTTCGTGGCCAGCGGCAGGAACGGCCCCAGCACCTCCATGTCCTCGGCGCCGATCGCCGGGATGTTGACGGCGGTGGAGACCACGCCGCCGCTGAGCGCCGCCACGACCTGCTCGGCGCTCTGGTAGCCCGCGCGGTCTGTCGCCTCCGCGGTGGACGCGCCCAGGTGTGGGGTGACCAACACGTTGGCGTACGCGAACAGCGGGTTCTCGGTCATCGGCTCGCTGGGGAACACGTCGAGCGCAGCGCCCGCCAGCTGGCCGGAGTCGAGCGCGTCTTTGAGCGCCGCTTCGTCCACCAGGCCACCGCGCGCGACGTTCAGCACGCGCGCGCCCTTGCGCATCTTCGCGAACGCGGCCGCGTCGAGGAAGCCTTCGGTGTCCGGCGTCTTCGGCAGGTGGATGGTGATGAAGTCGGCGACCGCGTAGATGTCGTCCGGGCTGTCGGCCTTCTCGACGCCCAGGTCGCGGTAGCGCTCGGCGCTCACGAACGGGTCGAACGCGATCACCCGCATGCCAAAGCCGTGCGCGCGCTGGGCCACCAGCTGGCCGATGCGCCCGAAGCCGACGATCCCGAGCGTCTTCTCGTACAGCTCCACGCCCGAGTATTTCGAGCGATCCCATTTGCCTTCCAGCAGCGACTGGTGCGCGGGCGAGACGTTGCGGGCGAGCGCCAGCAGCAGCGCCATCGTGTGCTCCGCCGCTGTCACGACGTTCGACTCGGGCGCGTTGGCCACCATGATCCCCCGCTGGGTGGCAGCGGGCACGTCGACGTTGTCGACGCCCACGCCCGCGCGGCCGATCGCCTTCAGCCGCCCGGCGCGCGCGATCAGCTCGGCGGTCATCTTGGTCGCCGAGCGGATCACGATGCCGTCGTATTCGCCGATGCGCTCGGCCAGCTCCTCATCGCTCCAGTCGAGGCCGAGGTCCACGTCGAAGTGCTCGCGCAGCAGCGCCACGCCAGAGTCGCCGATCTTCTCCTTCACCAGCACCTTCGGCCGTGCGTTCACGACGCCCCGGCGCTCCGCTCGATGACCCAGTCGATACACGCCGTGAGCGCCTGCACGTCGGCGGTCTCCACCGCGGGGAACATGCCGACGCGCAGCTGGTTGCGCCCGAGCTTGCGGTAGGGCTCGACGTCCACGATGCCGTTCGCGCGCAGCGTCTTGGCGATCGCCGCGGCGTCGATCTCATCGTCGAAGTCGATCGTGCCCACCACCAGCGAGCGCTTGGCGGGATCGGCGACGAACGGCGTCGTGTACGGGGTGCGCTCGGCCCACGCGTAGAGGTGATCGGAGGACGCGCGGCTGCGCGCCACGCACCACGGCAGGCCGCCGTTCTCGAGCATCCAGCTGATCTGGTCCTTGAGCAGAAACAGCGTGGCGACGGCCGGAGTGTTGTACGTCTGGTCTTTGAGCGAGTTCTCCAGCGCGGTGTTCAGCGACAGGAACTCCGGCATCCAGCGCCCGGCGGCGTGGACCTCGGTGATCCGCTCCTGGGCTGCCGGGCTGAGCAGCGCCAGCCACAGCCCGCCGTCGGCGGCGAAGTTCTTCTGCGGCGCGAAGTAGTAGGCGTCTACCTCGGGGAGCTCGACAGGCAGCCCGCCGGCGCCGGAGGTGGCGTCGATCGCCACGAGCGCCTTGCCGGCGCTGCCCGCGGGCCGCACGACCGGCGCCATCACCCCGGTCGATGTCTCGTTGTGCGCCCACGCGAGCACGTCCGCGCCCGCGTCCGCAAACGCGGCGAGCGCCGCCGGGTCGGGCGCATCGCCGGGGTCGGCCTTGACGACATCCGAGTCCGCGAGGAACGGCGCGCCCTGCGTGACCGTGGCGAACTTCTGCGAGAACTCCCCGAAGCTGAGGTGCGCGGCGCGCTCGCGCACGAGCCCGAACGCCGCCGCGTCCCAGAAGGCGGTCGCGCCGCCGTTGCCGAGCGCCACCTCATAGCCGTCGGGGGCGGCGAACAGCTCGCGCAGCCCCGTGCGGATCTCCCCCACGAGCGCCTTCACGGGCTGCTGGCGGTGCGAGGTCCCCATCACCGCCGCCCCCGCGCCGACCAGATCGGCGAGCGCCTGCGGGCGCACCTTCGACGGTCCGCAGCCGAAGCGCCCGTCCGCCGGCTTCAGCTCGTCGGGGATGACCAGTTGTGTTTCCTGCTCAGTGGTGCTGGAAGGCATTCGGGCTCCTCGCTGTAGAACTCCGCGGGGTGTCGTATTCGGAGGTTGCCCAGGCGCGCGGCGGTCCTGCCTCGTCGCTTCCCGGTGGTCGGTTCCACCTGAGCGCCAGTCGCGACGTGAGGGCGAGTGTAGCGAACGTCCGGCGCCGGCGAGCTCGCCGTACGCCTCAGCCGTCGCCGCGTCGTCATCGGAGGTGGCACGCCTCAGCACGCCTCAGCTGTCCCCGCGTCGTCATCGGAGGTGGCACGCCTCAGCCGTGCCAGAGCGCCTGCCTGCGGATCACCGTCGCGCTCCAGCCGGCCGGCAGACGCGTGTGCGCGACACCCGCCGGCTGGTCGGACACGGACTGCTCGTGCAAGAGCAGGCAGAACTCCGGTGCGGGGCCGAGCACGAGCTGGCGCCGCCACAGGCTCGCGTGCCGCGGGTCCATGCCGTCGCCCAGCAGGTCCTCCAGCGCGCGGCGCTGCGCGCCGATCGGCCGCGCCACCCAGATCGCGACGTTGGCCTCCCCGAGCGGCGCCAGCGGCTCGCCCTCGCTGCGCCCGCCCTCGATCAGCGCGTACAGCGCGCCCGCGCCCGCGCCGAAGCGTCGTGCAGCGTCGTCGTGTGCGCTGCGATGGCCGTGCCCCACCGCAGCCTCGTTCAGGACGCCAAGCGCCGTGAAATCCTCCAGCACGTACCAGTCCTCATAAAAGTCATCAACGGCCACGTCAGCAGCCTCGCCGGCTGCGTCAGCGTGCACCGGCCACGGCGTCTCGTCGAGCTTGAACATCGCCGAGCAGCGCATGCCCTGCGGACGCGAGTGGCTCAGCGAGCGGTGGAAGGCCAGCTGCGCGCGCTCATAGCCCGCGCGCTCCACATCCACGCGTGGACGATGCCAGAAGACGTAGGCCAGCACGGGTCGGGCAGCTCGATCGGTGACTCAGAAGGCGGGCTTGATCCAGTCCATGTGCGAGCGCAGCTCGTGGCCCACGTGCTCGACCTGCGTGTCGGCCTGTTCCGCGCGCATGCGCTTGAAGTTCTCCTGACCGGCGCGGTTCTCCGCGATCCACTCACGCGCGAAGTCGCCAGCCTGGATCTCCTGCAGGATCTTGCGCATGTTCGCGCGCGTTTCCTCGGTGATCACGCGCTTGCCGCGCGTGTAGTCGCCGTACTCCGCCGTGTTGGAGATCGAGTAGCGCATGCCCGCGAGGCCCTTCTCGTACATCAGGTCCGCGATCAGCTTCAGCTCGTGCAAGCACTCGAAGTACGCCATCTCCGGGTCATAGCCCGCGTTCACCAGCGTCTCAAAGCCGGCCTGCACGAGCTCCGAGGCGCCGCCACACAGCACCGCCTGCTCGCCAAACAGATCAGTCTCCGTCTCGTCCTTGAACGTCGTCTCGATCACCCCGCCGCGCGTGCAGCCGATGCCCTTCGCGTACGCCAGCGCCAGCGCGCGCGCATTGCCGGTGGCGTCCTGCTCGACCGCCACCAGGCCCGGCACGCCGCTGCCTTCGGTGAACTGACGACGCACCAGGTGCCCAGGCCCCTTGGGCGCCACCATCGCCACGTCCACGCCCGCCGGCGGCTCGATCTCCTTGTAGTGGATCGAGAATCCGTGGCCGAACAGGATCATGTTGCCCGGCGCGATGCCGTCGCGGATCTCCGCCTCCCACACGTCGTGGTGGCGCTCGTCCGGGAGCAGGATCATCACCAAGTCGCCGCGGCTGGCCGCCTCGACCACCGACAGCACCTCCAGGCCCTGCTCACGCGCCTGCGCCACCGACGGGGAGTCCTCGCGCAGCCCCACGACCACGTCAACGCCCGAATCCTTCAGGTTGAGCGCGTGGGCGTGGCCCTGAGAGCCGTAGCCGATGATGGCGACGGTCTTGCCGTCGAGGAGGCTGAGGTCTGCTTCATCGTCGTAGATCATTGCCCGCAGGCTATCTCAGCGCGAGCGCGCAGGCGGTTGGGGCGCGCCTGCGCGCGGCCGATGCGCAGCCGCCGCCGGCGAAGGTGGCGCTCACGCCTCCGCGGTCGCCAGCAGCGTACGCGCCGGTATCTCGAGCGTCCCGTCGGCGGCGGTGTACGGGGCGAAGCGGGCCGCCAGTGACGCCTCGATCGCGGCGATCTCCTGCGGCGGACGCGACATCACTGCGTCGTGGAAGCTGCGCGAGAGATCGAGCGTGGTCTCCCACAGCTCCGTGAAGCTGCGCTGGCGGCGCACGAGGTCGAGCGCCTCGACGCGCACGTCCACAAAGCCCGCCTGCTCGAGCAGCTCAGCGAGCTTCTCGGCGTCGCCGAGCGCAAACGGCCCCGGCTGCTGGCCGGCGGGTGCGCCCGCGTCAGCTCGGACCTCGCCCACGCCAGCTCCGGGCTCACCCGCGCCAGCTCCCGGCGCGCTCGCGCCACCTCCGTTCCCGCGCTCGATCAGCTCCTGCGCGGGCAGCAGCGCCCACGGGTTGTGCGCGATCGCATCCCACACGGCCAGCGCGACACGTCCGCCGGGGCGCAGCACGCGGCGCGTCTCCGCCAGCGCGGCGGCCGGGTCGGCCATCAGCATGTAGGCCCAGCGGCACACCACCGCGTCGACGCTCGCGAGCGGCAGGTCGATCCATTCGGCGTTCAGCACCTGGAACTCGACGTTCGCCAGGCCGAGCTCCTGCGCTCGCGCGCGTGCGCCCACGAGCATCGCCTCGGCCTGGTCGGAGACGATCACCCCGCCGAGCGGCGCGACGAGCTCGGCGACGAGCATCCCCGTCTCACCCAGCCCGGCCGCCAGGTCCAGCACACGCTGCCCCGGCTGGGGCGAAATCGCGTCGATCAGCCAGTGCGACACCGGCGCCGCGAACACCCGCAGCTTCTCCTGTTGGCGCTGCCAGCCGGCGGCAGCCTCTTCCCAGCTCTCGAGGCTCGCCTGGCGATGGACGTTGGCGTCGAAGCTCATGGTCTCAGTGCAGCTCCCGGCGCAGCAGCTTGCCAGAGGCGGTGCGCGGCAGCGATTCGTCGCTGAGCTTGTAGTCCTTCGGCCGCTTGTGCGGCGCGAGCTCGCGCGCACAGTGCGCGATCAGGTCCTGGAAGTCGAGCTCCACGCCCGGCCGGGCGACCACCCATGCGGTCACCGCCTCGCCCCACTGCGCGTCGGGACGGCCGACCACCCCCGCTTCCAGCACCTGCGGGTGCGCTTCCAACACCGCCTCCACCTCAGCCGGCGCGACGTTCTCGCCACCGCTCACGATCGTGTCCGCCTTGCGGGCGCTGATGCGCAGACGGCCACGCTCGTCCACTTCCCCTACGTCGCCGGTGTGCAGCCACCCGTCCGCGCCGATCGCCCGCGGCGCCACCGTCGGGCCGCCCACCAGGACCTCGCCGTCCGAGGCGATGCGCACGCGGGTGCAAAACAGCGGTGGGCCTGCGCTCGCCGCGAGCGGCGCGTCGGTGCTGTCGGTGATCTCAGCGACGGGCGTGGTCGTCACCTGCGAGCAGGCCTCCGTGAGGCCGTACGTGAGGCTCACCGGCACGCCCGCCGCGTGCGCGCGGGCCAGCAGCGCAGCGGGGACGGGGCCGCCGCCGGTGAGCGCGCAGCGCAGCGCCGGTGGATGCTCCAGCCCCGCGTCCAGCAGGCGCGCGAGCGTCGTCGCGACAAGGCTCACGAGCGTCGCCTCGCCTGCCTGCAGGGCGCCCAGCACGCGCCCGGTCTCAAAGCGCTCGTGCACGATCGCGGTGGTCGTGTAGATCGCCGAGCGCAACAGGATCGAGAGGCCACCCACGTGCGAGAGCGGCAGCGCGCACAGCCAGCGCTCCTGCGGGTCAAGGCCGAGCGCGACGGCGGAGCCGAGCGCGCTCCACAGGATGTTGGCGTACGTCAGCTCGACCGCGCGCGGCGCCGCGGTGGTGCCGGAGGTGTGGATGACCACGGCCACCGCGTCGAGGTCGTGGGTCGCGCGGATCGGCGTGCCCGCGGGCGCGTCCGCGCCGGCCGCGAGCGATGCGGACGCGAGCGGCTCCTGTACGTGCACGGCTGCCGCGTCGAGGATCGGCGCGCGCTCGGCCGCGGAGAGACGCTGGTCGACCGGCACGGCGACCGCGCCGAGCAAAAGGCACGCGTGCAGCGCCTGCGCGAACTCACGGCCGGCGGGCAGCGCGATCGCTACGCGCGTGCCCGGGCCGGCGCCGCGGGCGGCGAGCGCGTGCGCGCCGGCGCGGGCGGCGGCGTGCAGCTCGGCGTAGGACCAGTCGCCCTGGGGCGTCCGCAGGGCCGTGTGCTCGGGCCGCGCCGCGGCGGCGCGCGCCAGCCAAGGCTCGACCTCCATGACGCACAGGCTAGCCTTCGCGCCCCTTGTTGCGGGGACTGGTCTCATGCACGAGGTGATGCAGACGAGCGTCCTCAGACTGTCGGCAGCGGATCATGAACCTGCGGGTTGCACGCCGCCGAGTAGGCTGCTCCGTCAGCGCGAGCGGCGCTCATGTTCCCAGGCATCGGTGCGCCTACGATCGCTTCAGTGCACCCCGACGCCGCTCGCACTCCATGCCCTCGTCCATCTGGCGCGGGCGCCGAACTGGGCGCGCTTGAGGCCGGCGTTGGCGACACCTAGTCGCGGAGAGATGCGACCAGATCTCCCAAGTCAAAGAACCGCTCGAAGCCCTGCTCGCGCGTATTGAAGTAGCTGGAGTGCGTCTTCTTGATCGTGTCGATGGAGTCAGCACTCAGGAGCACGACCTCGACGTCGTCGCGGCCACGGTAGAGCTGCTCGGCCTTGGCGTAGGCATCGATCGCCGTGTCGTAGTCCTGGCCGTAACGGTCAACATGTGCATCACGGCCGGCGATGTCGTAGACCACGAGGAAGTGTTGGATGTCTGTGCTCATCGTCTACCGGGCCATCTCTTCAAAGTTGCTCTGCTGGAACTCGAGAAGCAGCGCAGCAATCAGCCGGCCCGCACGATTGACCGCTTCGTTGGAGGGCTGGGACGCCACAGCTGCTCATGTTCGCATCCGGGGCAAACCGGGCGTCCGTACCGGCCTCGTGCCGAGCGAAGCCGGCCGCCGTTCTGGTCTCGGAAAGATAGCCTTCGCGCGATGAGCACAACCTGGACGCCCGCATCCGCGGCTGCCGAGCAGGGCTTCACCGACATCCGCTACGAGAAGTCGGTTGGGGAGGGCGGGTCCACATCTGGCATCGCGAAGATCACGATCGCGCGCCCGGAGGTCCGCAACGCGTTTCGCCCGCGCACGATCATCGAGATCTCCAAGGCGCTCGAGGACGCGCGCGAGGACACGGAGATCGGCGTGATCATCCTCACGGGCGAGGGCCCCGACGCGTTCTGCTCCGGCGGCGACCAGCGCGTGCGCGGCGACAGCGGCTACATGAACGACGAGGGCATCGACTCGCCGGCCACCCGCCAAGGTGTCGGGCGCTTCCACGTGACCGATCTGCACATCCAGATGCGCCGCCTGCCCAAGCCGGTGGTGGCGATGGTCGCCGGCTACGCGATCGGCGGCGGGCACGTGCTGCACCTGGTGTGCGACCTGACGATCGCGGCGGACAACGCGCGCTTCGGCCAGGTCGGGCCGAAGGTGGGCTCGTTCGACGGCGGCTTCGGCGCGGGCCTGCTCGCGAACCTGGTGGGGCCGAAGAAGGCCAAGGAGATCTGGTTCCTCTGCCGGCAATACTCCGCCGAGGAGGCGCTGCAGATGGGGATGGTGAACGCGGTGGTGCCGCTGGAGCGCCTGGAGGAGGAGACGGTGGCGTGGTGCCGGGAGATGCTCGCGCTGTCGCCGTTCTCGCTGCGGCTGCTGAAGGCGAGCTTCAACGCGGCCGAAGACGGGCTGGCGGGAATCCAGCAGCTGGCGCACGATGCAAACCTGCTGTTCTACGGCAGCGAGGAGGCACAGGAGGGCCGTGACGCCTACCGGGAGAAGCGCAAGCCCGACTTCGCGCGCTTCCCCAAGCGGCCGTAGCCCGAGCCCCGGCGGTGAGCCCCCTGCCCTCGGCGAACGCGGTGCACATCTGGGTGATGGCCGCGCGCGTGCGCACGCTGCCCGCCGCGGTCGCGCCGGTGCTGGTGGGCACGTCGCTGGCGCTCGGCGCCGGGCACTTCCACCCGCTGGCGTTCGTGGCGGCGCTGCTCGGCGCGGTGTTCATCCAGGTGGGCACCAACCTGTCGAACGACTACTCCGATGCGCGGCGCGGCGCGGACACGGAGGACCGGCTCGGCCCGGTGCGCGTGACCGCCGGCGGGCTCGTGCCGCCGAGCCAGGTGCTGCTGGCCACGTACGTGACCTTCGGCCTGGCGGTCGCGTGCGGCGCCTACCTGGTGGCGGTCGCCGGCCCCGAGCTGTTGGCGGTCGGCGCCGCCTCGATCCTCGCAGGCGTGCTCTACACCGGCGGGCCGCGACCCTACGGCTACGAGGGTCTGGGCGAGGTGTTCGTGTTCCTGTTCTTCGGCGTGGTGGCGGTGGCGGGGTCCTACTTCGTGCAGGTGCAGCGCCTGCCGTGGCAGGCGTTTGTGTGCGCCGTGCCGGTCGGCCTGCTGGCGAGCGCGATCCTGGTTGTGAACAACGTCCGCGACCTCGACACCGACCGGCGGGCAGGCAAGCGCACGCTGGCCGTGCGCCTCGGGCGTGCGCGCACGCGCACGCTGTACTCGGCGATGCTGGCGGTGGCCTTCGTGACCGCGCCGCTGCCGTGGGCGTTCGGGTCGATGAGCGCGTGGCTGTTGTTGCCGTGGGCGGTGATCCCGCTGGCGGTGCGCCTGGCGCGCGTCGTGCGCACCCGCACCGACGGCCCGGCGCTCAACGCCGCGCTCGCCCAGACGGGCATGCTGCAGATGGTCTTCTGCCTGCTGTTCGCGGCGGCGATCCTGGCGAGCGGCGGCATATGAGGCTGGAGCTCCAGGAGCGCACGCTGGCGCTCGCGCAGCCGCTCGAGACCTCCTACGGCGCGCTCACCGAGCGCGAGCTGCTGCTGGTGAAGCTCACCGACGAGGACGGCGCGTGCGGGTACGGCGAAGCCGCGCCGCTGGAGCCCTACGACGGGGTGAGCCTCGCGCGGGTGCGCGCGGCGCTCGAACGCTACGCGCCGGTGCTGGCCGACGGGCACGAGCTGAACGGCGCGCAGCTGGTGGACGCGTGCCGTCAGGTGGAGGACCTGCCGGAGGCGTTTGCCGCGGTGGACCTCGCCCTGTGGGACCGCGCGGGCCGCCGGGCGGGCAAGCCGGTGGCAGCGCTGCTCAGCGATGCGCCCGCGGCGAGCGTGCCGGTGAACGCCACGCTGTCGGCGCTCGACCGGCGCGGCGTCGCCGAGCAGGCGGCGGCGGCCGTGCAGGAGGGCTACACGTGCTTGAAGCTGAAGGTCGGCGTCGGCGACGACGCCGGGCGGGTGGCCGCCGCGCGCGCCGCGGCTGGGCCGCGGGCGTCGCTGCGCCTGGACGCCAACGGCGCGTGGAACGTCGAGGAAGC
Source organism: Solirubrobacteraceae bacterium (assembly GCA_035504435.1). Taxonomy (GTDB): domain Bacteria; phylum Actinomycetota; class Thermoleophilia; order Solirubrobacterales; family Solirubrobacteraceae; genus Palsa-744. The sequence goes on along the minus strand of DATJRV010000062.1, from coordinate 50,587 downwards.
GGTCGCGGCGATCGAGGCGCTGTCCCCCGCCGGGTTGGAGTTGGTGGAGGAGCCCACGCACGGGCTGCGTGCGGTGCGTGCGGTGCGCGAGCGGGTGGCGGTGCGCGTGGCGATCGACGAGACGGCAGCCGAGCACGGCGCGCTCACCGCCGGCGTGGCCGATGCGGTGTGCCTGAAGATCTCGCGCTGCGGCGGCATCGGCGGGCTGCTCGCGGCTGCGTCGCTCGTGCGCGCGACCGGCGCGGAGGTGTACGTGGCCTCGACGCTCGACGGGCCGCTCGGCGTCGCCGCGGCGCTGCAAGCGGCGGCGGCGCTCGCCTCGCGCGGGGCGCTCGCGCACTGCGGCCTGGCGACGCTCGGCATGTTCGCGCAGCTGGAGGACCCGCTGCCAGCGCGCGCCGGCGCGATCGCGCTGCCGCTCGCGCCGGGGCTGGGGGTCGAGCCGTTCTGAGGGTGGGGCGGCGCGCGGGTGAACGTGCCCGTGCTGACGATCCTTCAGCCGCACTCGCTGGCGGCCGGGCGCTCGGTTGCGAGCACCGCTGCGACCCCGCTCGGGTTCTCCAGCGGCAGGCCGTGGCCGCCGGGGAGCACGACGAGCTCGGCGTTCGCCAGCGAGTTGACGATCCGCCGGGCGAGCGTCGTGTACTTCGTGTCGCGCTCCCCCGCCACGACCGTGACCGGCATCTGCAGCTCGCCGAGCCGTTCCCACAGCGGCTGCATCTCCCCCGCTCCCACCCCACGCAGCACCGCCGCCAGCGCGCCGGGGCGGTTGCGGCGCTGGTCGGCACGCGCCAGCTCGCCCGCCTGCGGAGGTTCGCCGGCGAACAGCGGCTGGGCCCGCCAGCGCTCGATGAACTCCTCGAACGGCCTCGCTTCCAGCTCGTCCGCGAGGCGCGCGTCGGCCTCGCGGCGCGCGGCGCGCTCCGCCGCGTCCTCGATCCCTGGACTGCACGACACGAGCACCAGCCGGCTGACGCGCGCGGGCGCCGCGAGCGCCACGTGCAGCGCCACGCGCCCCCCCAGCGAGTAGCCGCACAGCGCGAACCGCGCAGGGCTGTGCGCGAGCACGTGCTCGACGCAGGAGGCAAACGTGATCGGACGCGGTGCGTCGGTGGCGTCGCCGTGCCCGGGCAGGTCGAGCGCGAGCGCCGGTAGGTAGCGTTCGCCGCGATGGAGCGCCGCGATCACGCCGTCCCACGCGCGGCGCGTGCCGCTGAACCCGTGCAGCAGCACGATCTGCTCGCCCGCTAGGTCGGCCATCGCGATGATCGTATGACCCCCACCACCGACATGTACACGCTGCTGCGGGCGTTCGTGGACGAGCTCGCGCGTTGTGGCATGCGCGCCGCGTGCACCTCGCCGGGCTCGCGCAACGCGCCGCTCGTGCTGACGCTCGCGCGCGAGGAGCGGCTGCGCTGCTACTCGCACGTCGACGAGCGCTGCGCCGGCTTCTTCGCGCTCGGCCTGGCGAAGGCGTCGGGGCTGCCGGTCGCCGTGACGTGCACCTCGGGCACCGCCGCGGCGGAGCTGTTGCCGGCGGCGATCGAGGCGCGCGAGGCGCGCGTGCCGCTGCTGCTGCTCACCGCCGACCGCCCGGCGGAGCTGCGCGAGAACGGCGCCGGGCAGGCGATCGACCAGCTGAAGCTGTACGGCTCGGCTGCCAAGTGGTTCTTCGAGGTGGCCGTCCACGACGCGAGCGGGCAGAGCCTGCGCTGGATGCGCACGCTCGCGTGCCGCGCCTACTGGACGGCGCTCGAGGGTCGCCCCGGCGCCGTGCACCTGAACTTCCCGCTGCGCGAGCCGCTTGTCGGCGAGGATGAGCTCCCGACGGACGACACCGGGCGGGCTGACGGCGCGCCGTTCGTGCGCCGCGCGCCGCCGCGCACGAGCGCGCGGGAGGCGGATGCCGCGCCGCGCGAGCTCGACGGCGTGGCGCTAGGTCAGCACGACGGCGTGGCGCTGGGCGAGCTCGTGGCGGGGGCACGCCGGGGCGTGCTGGTGGCTGGGCGCGACGAGCGCGATGCGCGCCTGGCCGGCGCAGCCGCCGGGCTCGCGGCGGCGGCCGGCTGGCCGCTGCTCGCCGACCCGCTGTCCGGTGCGCGCCGCGGGGCTGCTGCGATCGCCCACTACGATGCGCTGCTGCGCGAGCCGGCGTTCGCCGCCGCGACGGCACCGGACCTGGTGCTGCGAGTGGGCGACCTGCCGGTGTCCAAGCCACTGCGCAGCTGGCTGGCGAGCCTGCACGACGTTCGCCAGGTTGCGCTCGACCCGGAGGGTGCCTGGCAGGACCCAACGGCGGCGCTGTCCGATTCGCTCGCGCTCGACCCTGTCCCCGCGCTCGCGGGGCTGACATCGAGCGCCGCGGCGACAGCCAGCGAAGAGGGTTGGCTCGCGCACTGGCGCAGCGCGGATGAGCGCGCCGCCGAGGCGATCGACGGCGCGCTCGGCCCTGGCGGGTTGTCCGAGCCGGCGGTCGCACGCGAGCTGGGCGTGCTGCTGCCGGGCGACGCCACGCTGTTCGTCGCGTCCTCGATGCCCGTGCGCGACATCGAGACGTTCTGGCCCGTGCGCGAAGACCCGCCGCGCGTGCTCTGCAACCGCGGCGCCAACGGCATCGACGGCACCGTCTCCTCGGCCTTCGGCGCAGCCGCGGGCGCCGCGGGACCGGTCGTGCTGCTGATCGGCGACGTGGCGCTCGCGCACGACATTGGCGGCCTGCTCGCCGCCGCGCGCCTGTCGCTGAAGCTGACGATCGTGCTGCTCGACAACGGCGGCGGCGGGATCTTCGACTTCCTCGCCGTGTCCTCGTCGGCGATGGCGCGCACGCGCGATGCGTACGCGGCGCCGGGGGCGGGCGGCCGGGCGCGAGGCGACGGCACGACCGGCGCGGACATCTACACGAGGCACATCGCAACCCCCACCGGCCTCGACTTCGCGCGGGCTGCCGCGCTCTACGACCTCGACCACGAGGCGGCGAGCACGACCGCCAACTTCCGCCGCGCGCTGGAGCGCGCGCTCACACCCGACGGCCGTTCGACGATCGTGCACGTGCGCAGCGAGCGCCCGCGCAACGTGGCGCTGCATCGCGAGGTGTGGGGCGCCGTGTCGCGCGCTTACGGTGGGCCGGCGGGGTGAGCTGACCGTTTGACGTTGAAGGTATAGGTTGTGCTCCTTAAGACAGTGGAACGTGGAGAGGTGAACGAACTGGGCGAGATCCTCACGGATCCACAGGGCATGCTGGGCATCGACCGCGAGTCCGAGCGGCTGGCCGGCGAAGCGGCGGCCGGGCTGGGGATCGCCCCGGCGCCGGCGGGCGGCTTGGATGACTGTCTGCCGACACGCTTGGTGAACGCCGGCGCGCTCGACGCGCCCGCGCTCGCCGCGGGCGTCGAGGAGATCGCGCACGCGCTGCGCCGCTTCCACGACTCCGCCACGACGCTGCCCAGCCGCTTCTCGGTGCCAAACCTGCTGGCGAGCTACGCGGCGATCGTGCGCGAGCGTGGCGGCACGCTGCCCGACGCCTACGCGCAAGCGCAGGCTGCGACCGCACGCATCGCCGCCGCGCTGCCGGTGGGCGTGAGGCGCCCGTGCCACAACGACCTGCGCGCCGCCAGCTTCATCCGCGCTAGCGCAGCGTCCCCGGAGGGGGAAGACGGGCGCCTGTTGATCGTCGGCTGGGAGTACGCGGGGACGGGCGACCCGCGCTTTGACCTCGGCAACCTGTCGATGAACGACGCCTTCGACCCCGCCACCGACGAGCGCCTGCTCACCGCCTACCACGGGCGCGCGCCGTCGGCGGGCGAGCGCGCGGCGCACCGGCTGATGCGCGTGCTCTCCGACGCGCGCGCGGGCGCGTGGGGCGTCTTGCGGGCGTGCATCTCAGAGCTGGACTTCGACTTCGACGGCTATGCGCGCGAGCATTTCGCGCGCATGCAGGCGACGGTCGAGCGGCGGGAGTTCGAGCGCTGGCTGGCGAGCGCGAGCGCGCAGTCGCGCCAGGCGCAAGCTCAGCAGCCGCTCACCCCGCCAGCAGCGGCAACAGCGCCTGCAGCTTGATCTCCGTCTCGGCCAGCTCGGCCGCAGGATCGGAATGCCGCACGATCCCGTTGCCGGCGTAGCAGCGCGCGACGTTCTCGCGCAACAGCGCGCAGCGCAGCGCGACGCAGAACTCCCCGTCACCGGTGGCATCGGTCCAGCCGACCGGCCCGGTGTACCAGCCGCGGTCGAGGCCCTCCAGCGCGGGGATCAGCGGCGCAGCGCGGCCGAGCGGCTCGCCGCCGACGGCGGGCGTGGGGTGCATCAGCTCGGCGAGTTCGAGCGCGTCCATGGGCGCGGCGAGCTGCGCGCGGATGGGCGTGGCGAGGTGCTGGATGTTGGCGATCCGCGCGAGGCCCGGCTCGGGCGCGCCGGTGACCCAGATGGCGTGCGGGCGCAGCGTGCGCTCGATGCGCCGCGCGACGATCGCGTGCTCCTCGCGGTAGCTGGCGTCACGCAGCAGCTGCTCGCCGAGGTGCGCGTCGACGGCCGGGTCGGCGCTGCGGCGGCTGGAGCCGGCGAGCGCGAGCGTGCTCACGCGGTGGCCCTCGCGGCGCACGAGCAGCTCGGGGCTGGCGGCGATCAGCGACGCCTCGCCGCGCCCGACGCAGAACACGAAGCAGGAGGGAAACTCCTCGCGCAGCACGCCGAACACGGCCGTCGGGTCGTACGCGCGCGGCGCGTGCACCTGCACCTCGCGCGCGAGCACGATCTTCTGCAGCTGCCCCTCCCCGATCAGCTGCGTGGCGCGCGCGACCGCCTGCTCGTAGTGCTCGGGTGGCATCGCGCTGGCCACCTGGAAGCGTCCGGTGGGCGCGGGGTCGAGCAACGGCAGCGGCACGGTGCGCAGCTCGCTGACGCGCCGCTCCAGGCGCGCGAGCAGCTGCTCGGGCACGTCGTCGGGGCGGGCGAGCGCGACGAGCGTCATGTGCACGCCTTCCTGTCCCCCGTGCGTCTTGCGCACGAGCGCGAGCTCCGGCACGGTCAGCGAGGCGGGCTGGAAGCCGCGCCAGTGTGGCGCGGCGCCGCCGTGGGGCGCGAACGCGAAGCCGCCGACCGCGACCGCGCCGCCGCCGGCTGCGGGCTCGTCCGCGGGGTCGGCGACGGCCGCCGCCGCCAGCGCGCGCCAGCGGTCGGCGACGCTGGCAAAGCGCTCCTCGCCGGCTGCCTGCAGGCTCGTCGCCTCCCCGAGCGCTGCGAGCGCTGCGCGCCCGCGGTCGGGCTGCTCGAACACGAACCAGCTCTCGCCGTCGCGGCGCGAGGCGCACACGACGGCCGAGGGGTCGACGCGGGCGTCGAGCGCGACGGTGATGCTCGCGAGCACCTCGCCGCCGCCGCGGCGCGCGCGCTTGACGGCCAGCGCGATGCGCGCGGCGAGGCGCTCGCGGTCCCGCTGGCTGAGCGCGAACACGGTGCTGCCCTCCTGCGGGGAGGGCGCGGCGCCGGCTGAACGATGTCGGTTTGCGAGCGGGCGGGCGCCGGCGCGCGCCATCACGTCTCGCTGCGCCCGCGCGAGATCGCGATCTCCCCCGTGCGCATCATCTCGATCAGCCCGAACGGGCGCACCATCGTCTCGAACGCCTCGATCTTCTCGGTGGTGCCGGTGACCTCGATGATGACCGCGCGCTTGGTCACGTCGACGACCTTGCCGCGGAAGATCTCGGCGATCTGCATCAGCTCGCCGCGCTGGGCGCCGTCGGCGTTGACCTTGAACAGCGCGAGCTCGCGCGCGACCGTGTCGCCCGGCTCGAGGTCGCGGATCTTGAGCACGTTGACGAGCTTGTGCAGCTGCTTTGTCACCTGGTCGATCGGGTGCAGCGCGCCGTCCACGGTGAGCGTCACGCGCGAGACCTGCATGTCCTCGGTGGGCCCGACGGTGAGCGTGTCGATGTTGAAGCCGCGCCTGGCGAACAGCCCGGCGATGCGCGTGAGCACGCCGGACTTGTTTTCCACGAGGATCGACAGCACGTGCTTGCGCCCCGTGCGCAGGTTGGTGGACGCTTCCAGCTCCTCCAGGCTGAGCGGCGCCTTGGTACCGGGTTCACCCATAAGAACGCTCACCCCACCCTCTCCTGGTCGTGGGCCTGCGGGCCGACCATGTCGCGTGCGGCGGAGCCGGCGGGGATCATCGGATAGGTGTTCTCCTCGCGCGTGACGCGCACGTCGACGAGCACGGGGCCGTCGGTGGCGATCGCGCGCTTCATGTCATCGACGAGCGTGGTCTTGTCGGTGAAGCGCATGCCGGTCACGCCGTAGGCCTCGGCGAGCTTGACGAAGTCGGGGAACTCGCCCATGTCCACGTGGCTGTATTTGCCGTCCCAGAACAGCTCCTGCCACTGGCGCACCATCCCCAGGTAGCCGTTGTTCATGATGAACACCTTGATGGGGATGTTGTTCTGCGCGCAGGTGGCGAGCTCCTGCGCGTTCATCTGCACGGAGCCGTCGCCGGCCACGCAGCAGACCACGCGCTCGGGCTCGCCGACCGCGGCGCCCATGGCGGCGGGCAGCCCGAAGCCCATCGTGCCGAGCCCGCCGGAGTTGATCCAGCGCCGCGGCGCGGGGAAGTCGTAGTACTGCGCCGTCCACATCTGGTGCTGGCCGACGTCGCTGGTGATGATCGCCTCGCCGCCGGTGGCCTCGTACAGCGCCTGGATCATGTACTGGGGCTTGATCTCGCTGTCGGCGCTGTCGTCGTAGAGCAGCGGGTACTTGGCTTTCCAGCCGTCGATCCGGCTCCACCACGCGTCCAGGCGCGCGGGGTCGGCGCCGATCGCGCGGTACTCGATGACGAGCTTGGCGAGCACGTTCTTGGCGTCGCCGACAATCGGGATGTGCGCGGGCACGTTCTTGGAGATCTCCGCGGGGTCGACGTCGATGTGGATGAACTTGGCGCGCGGCGCGAACTCGGACAGCTTGCCGGTGATGCGGTCGTCGAAGCGCGCGCCGACCGCGCAGATCAGGTCGGCCTCGTCCATCGCGTAGTTGGCCGGGCGCGTGCCGTGCATGCCGAGCATGCCCAGCCATTGGGGATTAGGCTCCCGCCCACCCTCGCGCCCCCCTGCCCCCTCCACGGTGGCGGGAAACGCGCCGAGCCCCATCAGCGTGCAGGTGACGGGGAAGCGGTCGGAGGTGGCGAACTCGGTGAGCTCGGCGGCGGCGTTCGCGTTGACGACGCCGCCCCCAGCGTAGATCACGGGGCGCTGCGCGGAGGCGAGCGCCTTGGCGGCCTGGCGGATTTGCTTCTGGTTGCCGTCGATCTTCGGCTGGTAGCCGGGGAGGCGTAGGTCGGTGACGGGCTCGTAGTCGATCTCGGCGCGCGAGAGGTCCTGCGGGATGTCCACGAGCACGGGGCCGGGACGGCCGCTGCGCGCGATGTGAAACGCCTCGTGGATCGCGCGCGGGATTTCGTTGGGATGCTGGATCATGAACGAGTGCTTGACGATGGGCATGGTGATGCCGATCGTGTCGGCCTCCTGGAAGCCGTCGGTGCCTAGCAGCTCGGTGCGCACCTGCCCGGTGATGAACACGCAGGGCACGGAGTCCATCATCGCGTCGGTGATCGGCGTCACGAGGTTGGTGGCACCGGGCCCGCTGGTGGCGAACGCGACGCCGACCTTGCCGGTCGCCTTGGCGTAGCCCTCGGCGGCGTGCCCGCCGCCGGCCTCGTGGCGCACGAGGATGTGGCGGATGCCGCCGCTGACGAAAGCGTCGTAGGTGGGCAGGTTGGCGCCGCCGGGCAGGCCGAAGACGACATCGACACCCTCTGCCTTCAAGCATTCCATCAACGCATCAACTGCGCGCATCTTCGACCTCCTTTCATTTATATAAAGGAAAAAGCCAGTGTACCAGCGGCTTTAGGTGCCACTCACGAAGCGCCGATGCCGACGCCGATGGCGACAACGATGATCCCGGCGACGGTGACGACCATGAACGAGGAGCGCATGGAGACCTCGAGGAAGCGTTTGCGCACCCAAGCGATGGCGAGCAGCTCGAAGGCGACGACGCAGCCGGCGACGAGCAGCGCTTTGTGGACGTTGGAGATGAGGAAGGGCAGCGTGTGGAAGATGCCGCCGAGCGTGGTCATGCCGCCGGTGATGGCGCCGCGCACGACCGCTGAGCCGCGCCCGGTCTGCTCGCCGGTGTCGGACAGCGCCTCCGACCAGCCCATGCTGACGCCGGCGCCGAGGGCGGTTGAGAAGCCGACGAGCAGGGCGGTGTGTGAGCTGGAGGCGACGGCGGCGGCGAAGATGGGCGCGAGCGAGGAGACGGTGCCGTCGATCATGCCGACGAGCGCGGGCTGCACGACGCGCAGCACGAACTCGCGCTCGTTGGCAAAGCCAGCGCGGTGGATCGCGCGCGCGAGCGGCGACTCCCGCGCCGCGGGCGCGGTCTTGGCGTGGGTGCTCATGGCTTCGACAGCGTAGGCGAAGCGCAAGCGGCGCCCGCGGGCTTGGGCTTAGGGCAGCCGAACCTCCGGCGGCGGCGGGAGCGACGCTCGGGCGGCGCTCAGGAGGGCGCCGCTCAGGAGGGCGGCGCCACCTTCGATGATGACAAGGCGGGCACCCGCTCCCAGGACTCGGGCGCGATGGCCACGTCGGGGAAGTCGAGCTCGGCGCCGCAGCGGGTGCAGAGGGCGTCGTAGAGTTTGACCACGCGCCCGCACTGGGGGCACTGCCGGCGCAGCTCGTCGCGGTCGAAGCGGTAGGCGATGGCGGCGAACAGGCCGAGGAACGGGACGGCGCCTGAGATCAGGAACCACAGCCAGAAGGAGCTGCCCTTGTACTTGCCGACGATCCCGCCGGAGATGCCGAAGCAGGTGGCGATGATGACGTACGCCATGCGCGCGGCGCGCCTCTACAAGAGGATGCGCAGTGCCCAGATGATGGCGACGATGGCGAGGATCACGGCCACCGTGCCGGCGATCGCGACGGCGATGCCGATGACGATTTTCAGCAGCACGTAACCAGCGACGAGCACGACGAGGCCGGCGAGGATGCTCTTGCCGATGGAGCGGGAGTGGGAGCTTGCTGACTCGTTCATGATGAGTCGATGGTAGCGCGGCTGGACAGGAACTGCTACCCCTGCCCAGCCGCGCCGCCACGGCGCCGGCCGAGGGAAGCCGACGCTGGTCGCTGCGGAGGGATCACTACATGCGACCCAACCGGCCGAGCTCGCGCGCGATCCTTGCTGTCGCGATGTCGACGTTGTTGATGGCTCCCTGCCTGCGCCCCGCACCCGCCCCGATGCTCGTTAGCTGGTAGCGACGGATGCGTGGTCCCCGACGTGGAGCATCCACCGGCTCCTCAGGCAACAGGAGGAACCGACGAGGAGGAGATGAAACGCTTGCGCTTGCGACTTGCTGATCCACGCTGAGGATATTGGCGCCCCGGCCACGAGCTCGCATTGGCCGCACGTCCAAAATCTGCGGGGGGACGATGTTCTAGTTGCTCGCGAATGTGCGTATAACGATGGCTATACGCAGTTTCTCAAATGACATTCGCCACGGCCACGTCACACTCCCGTTACGCCCGGCCACGCGGCGGACACACACGCGGGCAGACACACCCACGCGGGCGAACATACCCACGCGGCGGACACACACACGCGGGCGGACACACCCACGCGGCGGGCACACAGCTCAGACGCCGAGCTGCTCGTGCACGAGGCGCGCCACCTCGGTGCCGTCGGCGCGCCCGCGCGTCTCGCGCATGACGTGGCCGACGATCGGGCCGATGGCCTTGGCGTTGCCTTCGCGCACGCGCTGGGCTGCGTCGGCGTTGGCCTCCAGCGCGGCGGTGACGATCGCGGCGAGCTCATCGCCGCCGTCCAGCGCGGCGAGGCCCTCGGCCTCGACGATCGCCCGCGGGTCCCCGCCGTGGGCGAGGAGCGTGTCGAGCACCTGGCGGGCGGCGCCGACGGTGACTGTTTTGGCGGCGAGCATGCCCACGAGCGTGGCGAGCGCTTCGGGGGTGACACGCCCTGCAGCTGGATCGAGACCCTCGTCGAGCCGGGCGACGAGCTCACCGGTGATCCAGTTGGCGAGCGCCTGCGGCGGCGGCGCGGGCTGGGCGCCGGCCGCGAGCGCGGCCTCGAAGAAGTCACCGAGCTCGGCGCGGAAGGCGAGCAGCTGCGCGCTGTCGGCGCTTAGCTGCAGCTCACGCTGGAAGCGCTCGGCGCGGTCGGCGGGCAGCTCGGACATGGCGGCTTTGGCGGCGGCGAGCATGTGCTGGTCGATGTCGACGGGCAGGAGGTCGGGCTCGGGGAAGTAGCGGTAGTCGTGCGCCTCCTCCTTGGAGCGCAGCGAGGTGATGCGGTCGGAGGCGGGGTCGTAGTGGAGCGTCTCCTGCAGGATGTGCCCGCCGCCACGCAGGATGTGCTCCTGACGGGCGATCTCGGCGCGGATGCCGCGTTCGATGAAGCGGAAGGAGTTCATGTTCTTCAGCTCGGTCTTGGTGCCCAGCTCCTGGCTGCCGACAGGGCGCAGCGAGATGTTGGCGTCGCAGCGCAGCGAGCCCTCCTCCATGTTCACGTCGGAGACGCCGAGCTGGCGCAGGGTGGTGCGCAGCAGCTTGAGCCACTCGCTGGCCTGCTCGGGTGTGCGCAGGTCGGGCTCGGTGACGATCTCGGCGAGCGGCGTGCCGCCGCGGTTGAAGTCGACGATGGACGCGTCGGAGCCGTGGATGCGCCCGCTGGCGCCGACGTGGATGAGCTTGGCGGCGTCCTCCTCGAGGTGCACGCGGTGGATGCGCACGTCGCCGAGCTGCCCGCCGCGGCACAGCGGCTCGTCGTACTGGGAGATCTGGTAGCCCTTGGGCAGGTCGGGGTAGAAGTAGTTCTTGCGGTGGAAGATGGAGCGCGGCGCGAGCTCGGAGCCGAGCGCGAGGCCGATGACGAGCCCGAGGTGCACGGCCTGCGCATTGGCGACGGGCAGGCTGCCGGGCAGCCCGAGGCAGACGGCGCAGGTGTGCGTGTTGGGCGGCTCGCCGAAGGACAGCGCGCAGCCGCAGAACATCTTCGTGGCGGTCGCGAGCTGCACGTGGATCTCCAGCCCGATGACGGCCTCATGTGAGTCGTTTTTAGAGGAGCCGCCTGGCGGCGGCTGGGCGTGCGTTCGTGGTGGCTCAGACATGGCTCGCCGTGACGTCGAAGCCGAGCGCCTGCTCGAGCGCATAGGCCCAGTCGAGCAGACGGTTCTCGCTGAACGCTGGACCGGCGAGCTGCAGGCCGACCGGCAGGCCGGCCTTGGCCACACCGTCGCTTTCTGCGCTGAGCCCGCAGGGGATGGATATCGCCGGAATGCCGGCGAGCGACATGGGCACGGTGAAGTAGTCGCTGAGGTACATGGCCCACGGGTCGGAGGTCTTCTCCCCCAGCTCGAACGCGACGCCGGGTGTGGTTGGCGTGGCGATGAGATCGACGGCCTGGAAGGCGGCGGCGAAGTCCTCGGCGATCTTCGTGCGCACCTTTTGGGCGCGGGCGTAGTAGGCGTCGTAGTAGCCGGAGGACAGCGCGTAGGTGCCGAGCATGATCCGCCGCTTGACCTCCGGTCCGAAGCCGTCGTGGCGGGTGCGGCTGTACATGTCGAGCAGGTCGGTGGCGTTCTCGGCGCGCAGCCCGTAGCGGACGCCGTCGAAGCGGGCGAGGTTGGAGCTCGCCTCGGAGGGTGCGAGCACGTAGTAGGCGGACAGCGCATGGGGGGCGTGCGGGAGCGATATCTCCTTCACCTCGGCGCCCAGTTGTTCGGCTTGCTTGCGCGCTTCGTCGAAGCACCGCCGTACGCTGGGCTCCACCTTCCCCGTACCGGGACGATGCGATGACGACGCGAGCGCGGAGCCACCTTCCGGCGAGCGCTGCAGCTCGGCGGGTATGCCGATGCGAACGCCGTCCAGGCGCTCGGCGCTGGGCAGGACGATCGGCTCGCGGTGCGCGAGCGAGGTGGCGTCGCAGGGGTCGCGCCCGACCATGTGTTTGAGCATGAGCGCGGCGTCGGTGACGTCGCGCGTGAGCGGCCCCGCCTGGTCGAGCGAGGAGGCGAAGGCGATCATGCCGTAGCGTGAGACGGAGCCGTAGGTGGGTTTGAGCCCGACGATGCCGCACAGCGCGGCGGGCTGGCGGATGGAGCCGCCGGTGTCGGTGCCGAGCGCCCACGGCGCGAGGCCGGCGGCTACGGCGGCGGCGCTTCCTCCGGACGAGCCGCCTGGCACGCGCGTGCGGTCGGGGTCCCACGGGTTGAGCGTGGGCCCGAACGCGGAGTTCTCGGTGGAGGAGCCCATCGCAAACTCGTCCTGGTTGGTCTTGGCGAGCAGTGGAGCGCCGGCGTCGCGCAGGCGGGCGACGGCGGTGGCGGTGTACGGCGGCAGGTAGCCCTCGAGGATGCGCGAGCCCGATTGGCTGGGGACGCCCTCGGTGCAGAACAGGTCCTTGACCGCCAGCGGGACGCCTGCGAGCGGCCCGCTTGCCGCGTGGGGCACGCCTTGGGAGACCCATGTGAAGCAATTGAGGCCGCCCTGCCAGGTGGTTTGCCTGTCCTGCTCCGCACGTTCGCGGTAGCGCGTGAACAGCTCCTGCGCGTCCAGCTCACCCGCGTCGATGGCGGCAACCGCCTGCGCGGCCGTCAGCCCCAGCATGTCCTCGCTCATGCTTGCGGGCTTGGCACTAGGAAGCCGCCTTCGCTGACCGCGGGCGCCTGGGCGAGGGCGACATCGCGCGGCAGGCACGCGCGTGGCTCGTCGCGGCGCAGCGCGCCGCTGACATTCACCACGTGCGAGGTGGGCGGGACGCCGTCGAGGTCGAGCTCGCCGATGCGGGCGACGTGGTCGAGCACCGCTGAGAGCTCGCGCGCCATCGGCTCGATCTCCTCCTCGGCGAGCGCGAGACGCGCAAGCCGGGCGACGTGCAACACCTCATCGCGTTCGATCACAGTGGCGCATTGTAAGGTCCGGCGCGCGCCGCACGGCGATCGGTGTGCGGTGGCCCGCGCGGCGGCCACCCTGGGCGCCTGCACGCAACCAGGCGCCTCTACGGCGGCGGGCGCAGCGGCGGTTCTGCGGGCGTGTACAGCGACGGGCGTTCGTCGCGCAGCACGAGCCACGCGCCGGCGAGGATCGCGACGGCGCCGGCGAGCGCGAGGTAGGCGCCGATGCACACCTGGGTTGCGTGGTCGGGGCGCTCGAGCACTCTGACGACGGCGGCGATCACGCCGAGCAGGCCGAGCAGCACACACCACACGGCGGTGGACACGGGCAGCGCGGGGGTGCGCTCGGTGAGCGCGCTGGCGATCATCGCCAGCGCGGCGGCGACCGCGGCGAGGATGAGCACGACGCTGGGGCCGAACGTGTTCCACGCGTCGAGGTTGCCGATCGGCGCCTCGTACCAGCGCTCGAAGAGCGAGGCGATCACGCACACGGCGCCAGCGAGCGCCACGAGCTCACCGACGCGCATCCGCCTGATGGGCCCTACCCCCTGCACGCCCGCCTCATGGGCCTACCCCCTGCACGCTTGCGTCATCCTTGCCCGCCTGCTCACGCCGTCAGGTCGGGCGTGTCGAGCTGGGAGAGCATCGTCTCGAGCTCGGCCTGGTAGCGGGCGGCCTGCAGCGTGGTGCGCAGCAGCAGGGCGATCGTCATCGGGCCGACGCCGCCGGGAACGGGGGTGATCGCCGAGGCGAGCTCGGCGGCGGCGGCGAAGTCGACGTCGCCGACGAGCCCGCTCTTGTTGCCGGCCTGCTCGGGGGTGAGGCGGTTCATGCCAACATCGATGACCACCGCGCCTGGTTTGACGAACTCGCGCGTGACCATGCGCGCGCGGCCGATCGCCACGATCAGCACGTCCGCGCGGGCGCACACGGCGGCGAGCTCGGGCGTGCGCGAGTGGCAGGTGGTGACGGTGGCGTTGCGCGCGAGCAGCAGCTGCGCCATCGGCTTGCCGAACAGGTTGCTGCGCCCGACGACCACCGCTGCGGCGCCTTCGAGCTCCACGCCGGTGTCGTCGAGCAGCTCCATCACCCCCAGCGGCGTGGCTGGGCGCAGCCCGGTGCGCCCGAGCGCGAGCAGCCCGGCGTTGACGGGCGTGAGCCCGTCGACGTCCTTGTCGGGGCTGATGATCCCGGTGAGCGCGGGCCCGTCCAGGTGGGCGGGCACCGGCAGCTGCAGCAGCACGCCGCTGACCGTCGCGTCGGCGTTCAGCGCTTCGAGCTCCTCGGCGACCTCCTCGAAGCTCGCGCTGGCGGGCAGGCGCCGGTCGAACGGCACCATCCCCACCTCCGCGCACGCCCGCTGCTTGCCGCTGACGTACACCGCGGAGGCCGGGTCGCCGCCGACGAGCACCGTGGCAAGACCGGGCGCCCGCCCGTGCGCGCGCGTGAACGCGCCGACCTCGCGCGCGACGTCGGCACGCACGCGGGCGGCGATCGCCTTGCCGTCGATGATCTTGGCGCTCATTGACAGCTTTAGATGCTATGCGTTCAGCGGACGGCAACCGGTGCCGGGGCCGTTGACGTACGCCCGCCGCGATCACCACGCAGCTCGCCAACCGTCAGGTGATCAGCGGCGTGCGGCGCGCAGAAACTCAGTAAGGAGCGTGCGCTCGGACCCATCGGCTGCGAATCGCACCACAATCGCGTCAGACTTCAACCCGATCACGACGCCATCGCCGAACTTGGGGTCAGCGACGTCATCGCCCACGCTGAACTGGCTCACCGGCGAGCGTATCTGGTGCGTCCTCTGTGCCACGATCGGCTCAGGCTTGGACGCCGCCTGCGCCCAGGTCATATCGGCAGCTTCATGGCTCCTGCGCGCCGTGGGTGAGCGGTTCCAGCTGGCGCCCGCCGACCACCCACCCGCTCGGGAAGCCGTGTGCACGCCCTCGTCCAGCAGCTCACCTGGAAGCTCGGTGAGGAAGCGACTCGGCCCGTTCGGACCGCGCGCGCCGAACACCGCCCGCCGGCGCGCGTAGGTCAGATACAACCGGCGCATGGCGCGAGTGATGCCAACGTAGAACAGACGCCGCTCCTCCTCGAGGCCGCCCTCGTCGATCGCGCGCGAGTGCGGGAACACGCCGTCCTCGAGGCCGGTGATGAAGACCGCGGGGTACTCCAGGCCCTTGGCGTTGTGCAGCGTCATCAGCGTCACGCGGCCCTCGTCGCTGCGCGTGTCCGCGTCGGCGACTAGCGCGACCTCCTGCAGGAACGCCTCGAGCCCGCCCTCGCTGCCAGCTGAGCGCTGATCGAACTCGCGCGCGCCGCCGAGGAGCTCCTCGAGGTTCTCCAGCCGGCCCTGGGCCTCGATCGTGCGTTCGGCTTCGAGCGCCTCGATGTAGCCCGTCTGTGACAGCAACGCCTCCAGCAGCTCGCCGATCGGCACGCCGACGCGCTCGCGCAGCTCCTGCATGGTGCCCATGAAACGCTGTAGCGCCTTTACGGCGGCGGCACCGAGGCCGGGGATCTGCTCGGGCTGGGCGGCGGCGTCCCACACGGTCATCTCCAGCGTCGCCGCGTGCGCGAGTACGCGCGCCAGCGAGGTCTGTCCGATGCCGCGCCTGGGTGAGTTGACCACGCGCGTGAAGCTGACCACGTCTGCGGGATTGGCGAGCAGGTTCAGGTAGGCGATCGCGTCCTTGATCTCGGCGCGCTCGTAGAACTTGGTGCCACCGATCACCTGATAATCGATGTTGGCGCGTGTGAGCGTCTCCTCGATCACGCGCGACATCGCGTTGGTGCGGTACAGCACCGCGATCTCCGCGCGCGCGATCTGCTCCTCGTCGAGCAGCCGCTGGATCTCCCCGACGACGTATCTGGCCTCGGCATACTCGTCTTCGAACGCGCGCAGGTGGATCTGCTCGCCCTGTCCAAGCTCGCTCCACAGCCGCTTGGCGATCCCACCGCGGTTGTTGGCGATCACGGCGTTGGCGGCCGAGAGAATCGTCTGCGTCGAGCGGTAGTTCTGCTCGAGCTTCACCACGCGGGCATCGGGGAAGTCGTCCTGAAAGTCGAGGATGTTACGGATGTCCGCCTGCCTGAAGCTATAGATCGATTGCGAGTCATCGCCGACCACCGCCAGGTTGCGATGCCCGACCGGGCCGGCGTATGCGGGTCGGTCGCCCGGCTGCGGCTGGGCGCCGCGCAACGGCGTGCGCCCGCCGCCGACGAGCAGCTGCAGCAGCCGGTACTGGGCGTGGTTGGTGTCCTGGTACTCGTCTACGAGCACATGGCGGAACGTGTCGCGGTAGCGCTCGCGCACGTCCTCGAACAGCTCCAGCAGGTTCACCGTCCTGAACAGCAGGTCGTCGAAGTCCATCGCGTTCATGCGGTGCAGGTCGCGCTCGTAGATGTCGTACACGTCCGCCACCATCTCCTCGAACTGCGAGCCCAGCTGCTGGCGGTAGGCGGCGGCGTCGATCAGGCGGTTCTTGGCGGCTGAGATCTGGTTGTGCAGCGCCGCCGGCGTGTAGCGCTTCGGGTCCACTTCCACCGCGTCGGCCGAGCGCTTGGTCAGCCGCCGCGCGTCCGCCTGGTCGTAGATCGTGAACTGCCGGGTGTAGCCGAGGCGCTGGGCCTCCGCGCGCAGGATGCGCGCGCAGGCGGCGTGGAAGGTCATCACCCACATCCCGCGCGTACCGTGTCCGAGCAGGCGCTCGACGCGCTCGCGCATCTCCGCGGCGGCCTTGTTGGTGAACGTGATCGCCAGGATCTCCCCCGCCTGCGCCTGGTCGGTGTAGATCAGGAAGGCGATGCGGTGCGTGAGCACGCGCGTCTTGCCGGAGCCGGCGCCGGCGAGGATCAGCAGCGGCCCCTCGCCGTGCGTCACCGCCTCGCGCTGTGGCTCGTTGAGGCCCTCCAGCAGCTCCTGCAGGTGCTCGGCGTGGGGGTTCGCCTGGGGGTGCGCGGCCATCACGCCCAGCATAGATGCGCGCGCGGCTGAGACAGCCGCCGCTGACGGCTGGTTCGTCGTTCCTGGCCAGGACGCACCGAGCGTGGTGTGCTCGGCACATGAGCGAGCGAGGACGCCGCCAGGGACGACGCGACAGCCGTCAGCCGCCGGCCGGGTTGGGGCCGGTGACGCTGCGCAGCGGCCTGACCTCCGCGGCCGGCGCAGGCTCCGCGTCGGAGAGCTCCGCGAGCTGGCGTTCGAGCGTGACGATGCGGCTGGAGAGCGCCTGGATCGCCTCGGCGATCGGGTCGGGCAGGTGGATCCAGTCGGCGTCCGGGCCCTCCACGCGCCGGCCGTCCACGCGCACGGGGTGGCCGGGGTTGCCGACGACGGTCGCGTTGGCGGGCACGTCGGTGATGACCACGCTGTTGGCGCCGATCTTCGCGCCGTGGCCGACGGTGATCGGGCCGAGCAGCTTGGCGCCCGAGCCGATTGTCACGTTGTCCTGCACCGTCGGGTGGCGCTTGCCGGTGGCGAAGCCCGTGCCGCCGAGCGTCACGCCCTGGTACAGCGTGACGTCCTTGCCGATGTCCGCCGTCTCGCCGATCACCACGCCGGCGCCGTGGTCGATGAACAGGCCGCAGCCGATGCGCGCCGCGGGGTGGATCTCGATGCCGGTCAGCGCGCGCGTGAGCATCGAGATCAGGCGTGGCAGCACCGGCACGCCCGCGAGATACAGGGCGTGCGCCACGCGGTAGGCGAGCAGCGCGTGGATGCCCGGCCAGGTGGCGAGGATCTCCGCCCGCGCCACGCCACGCGCGGCCGGGTCGCGATCGCGCGCCGCACGCACGTCGCAACGAACCTCGCTCACCACCCGCGCGACCCTGCCGAGACCCGCCATCACAACAGCGTAGCGAGGAAACGGGGCGATGGTTGAGCGTGCAACGGAATCCCGCGCCGCTACGCGACGGTCTGCGCTGCGCGACCCGCAGCTCTAAATAAATATGTACTTCACAGGACGCTCACGGCGCGAAGAACGCCTGGCTTATGTAGCGCTCGCCCGAGTCGGGGATCACGACGACGATCCGCTTGCCCTTGCACTCGGGGCGCGCTGCCACCTGCAGGGCCGCCCACAGCGCCGCGCCGGCGGAGATCCCGGCGAGCAGCCCCATCCGCCTGGCGCACGCCCACGCGGTCTGGATCGCGTCCTCGTCGCCGACCGCGATCACCTCGTCGATCAGCTCGAGGTTGAGCACCGGCGGGATGAAGCCCGCGCCGATGCCCTGGATGCGGTGCGGCCCCGGCGCGCCCCCCGACAGCACCGCCGAGCCGCGCGGCTCGACCGCCACCACCTGCAGCTTGGGGTTGGCGTGCTCGCGCAGGTACTCGCCGACGCCCGTGATCGTGCCGCCCGTGCCCACGCCGGCCACCAGCACGTCCACCTGTCCGTCCAGCGCGCGCGCGATCTCCGGGCCGGTCGTGCGCCGGTGCGCCTGCGGGTTGGCGGGGTTGGTGAACTGGTCGGGCAGGAACACGTCGTCCTCGCGCGCCATCGCCTGCGCCGCCGCCACCGCCTCGCTCATGCCGCCCATCGACTCGGTGATCTGCACGCGTGCGCCGTACAGCCGCAGCAGGCACTCGCGCTCGCGGCTCATGCCCTGGGGCAGCGTCAGCACGAGCTCGTAGCCCTTCGCCGCGCACACGAACGCCAGCGCGATGCCCGTGTTGCCGCTCGTCGCCTCCACGATCAGCGAGCGCCCGGGCTCGATCCGCCCTTCGGCCTCGGCCGCCTCGATCATCGCCACGCCGATCCGGTCCTTCACGCTGCCGCCGGGGTTGAACGCCTCGAGCTTGGCGAATAGCTGCACGCCGTTGTCTGCCGCGGGCGTGCCCTCGAGCATTCGCGGCAGGCCCACCAGTGGGGTGGCACCCACCAACTCCGCAATGTTGATCGGGATTCGTGGCATATCTGCCACGACAATAGAGCAGCTACGTTTTCCGCTTGCGCGCGGCAGGCTGGGGTGCAAGATGCACCGTCGCCGTCTGCGCGAGCACCGGCAGCGGCGAGCTCCTGGTGATCAGCAGGTTCGCCTTCAGGCGCCCGTGATCGGCTGCCAGCAGCACGCGCCCGGCGTGCGTGAGCGTGGCCTTCACCGTCACGCGCTTGCCCGCCACAATCGAGAACACGGCCGTGCCGATCGTCTTCAGCGCCGAGCGCCTGCCCCTGGTTTTCACCCGCACCCTCAGCGTCAGCTTGCCGTGACAACTGCCCACGCCCTTGCCAGCGAGCTTGAACAGCGCCAGCCTGCTGCGCTGCACGAGGACCTTGCCGCTCAGCAGCGCCGCGTGACAGGTGTCGACGGCCACCGGGCCGGCGGCGAGCACGCCGCCGGCGGACGATCCGCCGGAGGATCCCGAGCTTGTTCCGCTCTGCGAGTTGTTCGATGGGTTGCCTGACGAGGTGGTCGTCGTGGGTTCTTCTTCGTTGTGTTCATGTTTGCCGCCCACCGTGGCGGATCCGTCGTAGGTGAAGCGGTCGGTCCTGGTGTGCGCGCTGACGCCTGCAGCAGCCTGCACCGCCACTTCCACCGTGCCCGCTTCTCCTGCGGGCGAGACCGCCGTGATCACTCCTTCGGATTCGACTTTCCAGCTGCTCGCTTCGTTGCCACCGAATTGCACTGCGGTTACGTGCGTGAAGTACTCGCCCCGAATCGTCACCGCCGTGCCGCCCGTCCGCGGGCCGCTTTCGGGCGAGACATCGGTGATGAGCGGCGCCCCATAGGTGAACTCATCGGCGGCGACTGCTTCGCTTGTCCCGTGCGGCGTCGTGACGACGATCTGCACCGTGCCTACTCCCGGCGGCGATTCAGCGACGATCTCGCTTTCCGATTCGACTTTGAAGCTCTTGGCGTCGGTCCCTTCGCCGAATTCGACGCTCGTGGCGCCGGAGAAGTGCTGCCCCACGATCGTCACCATCGTCCCGCCGTTCGGAGTGCCCGACGAGGGCGTGATGCCGGTGATCGCCGGCCCGCGGCCCATGATCCACGCGGCTCCTTCGTGCGCCGCGTTAGCCGGCGCGCCCACCAGCAGGGTTTCCGCGTTTGCGGAGCTCGCGATGCTCGCGCCGAAGCTTCCGCGTCCCTGCTCGGCGTCTGCTTGGCCTGGTTCCTCTGCACGTGGAACGAGCTCTCTCGCGGCGCTTCCCCAACCGGTGGCCGAGTGTTCGTATACCCACGCGTCGCCGCCGCCTTCGAGCCCGCGTGGAGCGCCGACGACGGCCGTCTGCCCACTCGCCGACAGCGCCACGCTGGCGCCAAACGCTTCTATCCGTTCGCCCGGCCCGACGAGCTTGGGCCGTTGCTCGCTCCATTCAGAGCCCGAGCGTTCGAACGCCCACGCCGCGCCGGTGCTTTCAGGTCCTCCGTTCGCTTCGAAGCCGGGCGCGCCCACCAGCAGCGTGCCGCCTTCACTGGACACGGCGACGCTGTAGCCGAACTGCGCGCCTTCCTGCTGTTCACCGCCCACCAGCTTCGTGCCATGTTCGGGCAGCTCCCCCGGCGCCGCGCCTTCGAACACCCACGCGGCGCCGCTGTGGCCTTCTTCGTTGGGGGCGCCGACGACTGCCAGCTCGCCGTTGCCCGACAGCGCCACGCTCCTGCCGAAGCCGGCTTCGGGGTCTTCGGGTAGGCCTGTGAGCGGTGCGCCGCTCGGCGTCCACGTCTTTTCCGAGCCGCTGAACACCCACGCAAGGCCGCTGCGACCTTCTCCGGTGGCGCCGATCAGCGCGGTTTCTCCGTCTGCGGCGAGTGCCACGCTGCGCCCGAACCGTCCGCCCGTGCGGGGGTCGGGGCTCTCCAACTTGGCGACCTCCGACCACCCGTCGCCTGGGTTCGTGAAAACGTACACCGCGCCCGCACGTTCGAGCGGTTCTGCTCCTTGCAACGCGGTCTCGCTCGCGTCCGGGTCTCCCACCAGCACCGTGTTGCCGTCTGCCGAGATCGCGAGCGCGCTGCCAAAGCTGCAGCCTTCGACCATTTCGCCGCCGGCGTGTTCGTCGCACGTCGACGACGAGCCTTCGCTGTTGGGCGCGGCGAGCTCCTGCGTTTGCCTGTATTGCGAGTCTGGTTCTTGTGTGAACACCCACACCGCGCCGCCCTTCTCGCCGCGCGGCCCACCGATCACCGCCGTGCTCCCGTCGGCGGACAGCGCCACGCTGATGCCCGAGCGCTGCCTGAGATCGGCTTTCGAACCTACTTCCGGTTTCAGCTCCCTGTACGGCACTTCCGGCCCTTCTGCCACCTGCGGATCGACGCGCAGCGACCCGTCGTCGGCGGTGTGCGTGCTGAGCGCGTGCGATGGCGCAGCGCTTAGCAGCGCCAATGCGGCGGCAGCCAACAGCAGGAGGCGCAACGGCGCAGCCTGCCGTGCCGCGAGCGCGAGGCGCGTGGTCACGGGCGGCTCCCCCATCGCGTAGTCAAGTTGCCGAACTCCTCGGCGGCGCAGTCCAACTGCAACCCTCCATAGTCGCCATCCACATGACCGCCCCGCATCTGGCCCGATTGGGCGGCCGTCTCTTCCAGTTACATTAGCTTGACCAAGGCTACACGTGCGCCGCTGGAAGTCAACTGGCGAGCCAAATCTTGGCCGGCTGACCAGCCAGCGCCGCCGGCGGTTTGGTCAAATGTGGTACATGCTCGCGCCGGCCGCGTGCATCTCGCGCTCGAGCACGTCCGCGATCGTCGTGCCCGCCAGCACCCTGCGCGCCGCGTCGGCGGCGTCCGCGAACACCCCCTCAGCGTCGCGCCCGAGCGGGCCGTCGAGCAGCTCGACGACCTCCAGCACGGTGATCGTCGCGGGCTCGCGCGCGAAGCGGTAGCCGCCCTTCACGCCGCGCTGTGAGCTGACGATGCCCGCTCGCCGCAGCACCGCGAACAGCTGCTCCAGAAACTGCACCGGCATGCCGCGCCTGCGCGCCAGCTCGCCGATCGGCACCGGCTCCGCGCCCGGGCTGCGCGCCAGCTCAGCGAGCGCCAGGACCGCGTACGGGGACTTGCTGGTGATCGAGAGCATGAGCTCAGCTGATGCTATGCCACTCAGAGCCAGCCGCGCTCGGTGGCGATCAGCACGGCCTGCGCGCGGTCGACGGCGCCGAGCTTGCCGTAGATGTTGTGCAGGTGCGTGCGCACGGTGCTGGTGGAGAGCGTGAGCTCGTGCGCGATCTGCTTGTACACCTTGCCTTCGGCCAGACGCTGCAGCACCCCCAGCTCGCGACCGGAGAGCGGGCACGGGTCGACGTGGCGCTGGCGCTGGGCGGTGGCGCTGGGCAGTTCGTAGAGCACGCGCCGGAGCTCGTCCGGGCCGAGCCCGACGCTGCGCGCGGTGTGCAGCATCTCGCTCGGCGACACGCGGCCGCCGTGCTCGTAGTGGGCGAGCATGTCGGCCAGGCGGATGAACGCCGCCTCGCCTTCGACGTCCGGGTTGTGGTGGCGCTCGATCGGCGTCGCCAGCGATCCGGGCAGCCCCCAGCGACGGATGAGCACGCCGCCGACGAGCGCGTGATCGACGCCGAGCTCGCGCCGCTCCTGGTGGATGCGCTCCTCGGGCGTGCGCGCGCCGCGATGCACCTGTGAGGGATAGCCGGGGTAGGCGTGCAGCAGCACCAGCTTGCCGACGTCGTGCAGCAGGCTGGTGACCGTCAGCCGGTCGCGGTTCTCGTAGCCGAGCTCGGTGGCCAGGCGATCGGCGGCGTGCTGGGTGGCGAGCGCGTGCAGCCGGAAGCGCTCGGGCGCCGCGTCCCACACGCTGGCGCGCTCGAAGAAGTCGAAGGTGCGCATGCGGTTGGCGACCGCCTGCACGGTGTGCGGGTTGAGCAGCTCGACCGCTGCGACGGCGGTGTCCACGCGCGCGCGGCCCTCCTGCGCGCGGTTGGCCAGGCGCAGCACGGCGATGATCAGCGCGACGTCAGACTCGACGGCGGCGACCACGTCGGCGGTGGCGACGTGGTCCTTGGTGACGACCGCCAGCAGGCGATCGCGTGACTCGGCCAGCGCGGGGAACGCCTCGAGCGCTTCGAAGGCCATCGTCAGGCGCCGGCCGTGACCCTCGTTCTGATGGCGCTCGGCGGAGGCGGGAACGCTCGCGCCGGCACGGCGCTGGGTGTGCGCGTTCGTGTGCGAGCTCGCCTTGGTCAACTTCCGTGCGGGTGCCTGGGCCGTGGCTGCGGCGGTCCTCTTGGTTGCGGTCAGCTTGTCTACGGCAGCCAGCTTCTTTCCGTGAGCCGGCTTGCGAGCTGCGGCGGTTGCCTGCATGCGATCTTGACCCCTTCCTTGGGTTCGCCGATTGTTCGAGCCGGTGATTCCGACGTCGCTTTCATATCGGCAGCTACGGCCAAATGTTTAGGCCGGTAACGCCCGTGCGAGCGCGGCTGCGCTCACGCGGCGAGCGCGCGGTCGATGCGCCGCAGCGTCTCGTCGCGCCCGAGCAGGGCGACGCTCTCGAAGATCCCCGGCGAGACGGTGCCGCCGGTGAGGGCCACGCGTAGCGGCTGGTAGACCTCGCGGGGCTTGAGCTGGCGCTGGGCGATCACGTTCGCCAGCACCTGCTCCACCGCCGCCTCGTCAAAGCGCGCGCTCGCCGCGAGCGCGTCGCCGACCTCCGCGAGCGTCTCGCGCCCGCGTTCATCCAGCCAGCGCGCGCGTGCCTGCGGATCCTCGGATGGCCCGTCGAGCAGCGCGCCGGACAGCGGCCAGAAGTCGGCGAGCGTCTGGATCTTCTCCTGGCTGATCCGGGCAGCCGGCTCGAGCCCGTCGCGCCCGGTGTACTCCTGCAGGCGCCGCGCGAGCTGCTCGGGCGAGAGTTTGCGGATGTACAGGCCGTTCAGCCAGCGCAGCTTGGCCTCGTCAAAGCGCGCGGGGTTGCGGCTGACGCGCTCGAGCGTGAAGCGCTCGACGAGCTCCGGGGTGGAGAGCACGGTCGCGTCGTCGCCGGCGCCCCAGCCGAGCAGCGCGATGTAGTTGCGGATGGCCTCCGGCAGGTAGCCGGCGGCGCGCAGCTCCTGCACGGAGGCGGCGCCGTGGCGCTTGGAGAGCTTCTTGCCGTCGGGGCCGTGCAGCAGCGGCAGGTGCGCGTACAGCGGCGGCTGTGCCTCGCCGGCGAGGCCGGCGGCTTTCGCAGCCTCCAGCACGAGCAGCTGCTTGGGCGTGTTCGACAGGTGATCCTCGCCGCGCACCACGTGGGTGATGCCCGCGTCGAGGTCGTCGATCGCGACGGCGAAGTTGTACAGCACCGAGCCGTCGGCGCGGGCGATCACGGGCTCGTCGAGGTGCACGTGCTCGAAGCGCGTGTCGCCGCGGATCACGTCGTGCACGACCGTGGCGCCCTCGTCGGGAACGCGCAGGCGCACCGCGCCGTCGGCATCTTCACGTCCGCGAAAGCCGCGCTCGGCGCCGTGCAGCAGCTTGAACTCCTTCACGTCCTGCGTGGTCGCGTTCGAGCGGTAGGCGTGGCCGGAGGCGAGCAGCGCCTGCAGCGCTTCGCCGTGGCGCGCCGCACGCTCGCTCTGCATGATCGGGCCCTCGTCCCAGTCGATCTCCAGCCAGCGCAGCGCGTCGAGGATCTGCTCGACGTTCTCCGGCGTCGAGCGCTCACGGTCGGTGTCCTCGATGCGCAGCACCAGCTGACCGCCTTCGTGGCGCGCGAGCAGCCAGTTGAACAGCGCGGTGCGCGCGCCGCCGATGTGCAGCGCGCCGGTGGGCGAGGGTGCGAAGCGAACACGCATAGGATGCGCGGCGCATGCTAGTCACAGTCGCCATCGAGCACGCGCGGTGCTGATCGGAGCGCACGTCTCGCCCGCCGGCGGGCTGCCGAAGGCGATCGAACGCGGGGTGGAGCGCGGCTGCCGCGCGATTCAGATCTTCAACCAGTCCCCGCGCACCTGGCGGGCCAGCGTGTACAGCGAGGCGGACGTCGCGGCGTTCCGGGAGGCGATGGCTGAGAGCCCGATCGACGCGGTGCTGATCCACGCGGTGTACCTGCTCAACTGCGGCAGCGATGACCCCGACATCCGCGCGAAATCGCTGGCGTCGCTGACGCACTCGCTGCGCGCCGGCGCCGCGCTCGGCGCCGCCGGCGTCGTCCTGCACCCCGGCTCGGCCAAGCGGGGGGATGTGCCCGCGGCCATTGCCCGTGCGGGCGCGACGATCGCCGAGGCGCTGGCGGAGAGCGAAGGCTGCGAGCTGCATCTGGAGAACACCGCCGGCGCGGGCGGCACGCTCGGGCGCTCCTTCGACGAGCTCGCACAGCTCCTGGAGCTCGCCGGCGACGAGCAGCGCCTGGGGGTGTGCTTGGACTCCTGCCACCTGTTTGCCTCCGGCTATGACATCCGCACCCCAGCCGGCACCTCGGCGGTGCTGCGCGAGGCCACGCGCAAGCTCGGGCGCGGGCGTGTGCGCTCGCTGCACCTGAACGACTCGCAGGCGCCGCTCGGCTCAAACCGCGACCGCCACGCGAACATCGGCGCCGGCGAGCTGGGCGCCGACGGCTGCGCGGCGTTTCTGTCTGCCCCCGGCCTGCAGCGTCTGCCGTGCGTGCTCGAGACCCCTGGGGAGCACCGGCAGGGCCCCTCGCGCGAGGAAGTCGCGTACGCCATGCAGCTGCGCGCGCGGGGGCGCGCGGCCAGGAAACGCGGCTGACCGGGCAGCCGGATCAGCCGGCGAGCGAGCCGACCAGCGCGGCCGGCGCCGGGCACGCCTGCGAGCGCCGCCCACGGGGTTGCGGTCGGGCTCAGCCGGCGAGCGAGCCGACCAGCGCGGCCGGCGCGGACATCGCCTTGGCCTGTGCGAGCGCGTGTTCGAGCTCGGCGCGCAGCGTCGGCGTGTGGCGCACGCGAAAGCCCTCGCCGAGGCGCACGCGACGGGTGCTGCCGTCGCTGCGGGCGATCTCCACGAACACCTCGGCGCTGCCGCGGCACTCTTCGATCAGCTGGCGCAGCTCCTCGATCGTGCCGGCGCACAGCTCGGCGGCGGCCACGCGCAGGTGCAGCGGCTGCGCGAACGCGCTCTCGACGCGGTCGGCCGCGCGGGTCTTTGCCCGCGCCTGCTCGATCTCCTCCGGCGAGGGCGCGAAGCGCTCGACGCTCTGCACCACCAGGCAGGTCTTGCCGGCTTCCTTGTGGTCCACGCGCCCCTTCACGAGCACCACCTCGTCGACCACGAGCGCCTGCTCGTACTCGGTGAGCGCCTTGCCGAACACGAGCATCTCGACCGCGCCCGCGAGATCGTCGAGCGTGGCGAACATCATGTGCTCGCCGTTGCGGGTGCGGATGCGCTTGGTCTCGGTGATGATGCCGCCGACCGTCACCCCTTCCTTGTCGCGCCGCTCCTCGAGCGCCGCGAGCGGGCAGTCGACGCGGGCGCGCAGCGCATCGCGCAGCGGCTTCAGCGGGTGTGCGGAGACGAACAGCCCGATCGCCTCCTTCTCCGCGGCCAGCAGCTCCGCCTGGTCGAACTCTTCGCTGGGGATCGCGGGGTGCACAGTCGCCAGCCCCGCCGGCTCGCCCGCGCCGGCGGACGCGTCCGTGCCGGCGCCTTCTTCCTGCAGGTCGAAGATCGAGCCCTGGCCGATCAGCGCGTCCTGCTGGATCTTCTGGCCTTTGGCCTGCGCCTGCTCGAGCACCGCGAGCATGCCCTTGCGGCTCGCGCCGGTCGAGCCGAGCGCGCCGCACTTCACGAGCGCCTCGATCGCCTTCTTGTTGACCGTGCGGCTGTCCACGCGCTCGCAGAAGTCCCACAGCGAGGTGAACGGACGGGCGGGCGGGGAGCCCTCGCGCGCCCGCTTGATCGCCTCGACCGCCTGGTAGCCGACGCCCTTGACCGCGTCGAGCCCGAAGCGGATCGTGCCCACGCCCGCGCCGCCGTGCGCGCCGTCGCCGTGATCGACGGTGAACTCGTGATCTGAGAGGTTGACGTCGGGCGGCAGGATCTCGATCCCCATCTCCTCGCAGCGCGCGACGAAGAACGGCACCTTGTCCTTGGTGGACATCACCGAGGAGATCAGCGCCGCCATGTACTCGGCCGTGTAGTTGGCCTTCAGCCAGGCGGTGCGGTAGGCGATCAGCGCGTAGCAGGCGGCGTGGCTCTTGTTGAACGAGTAGTCGGCGGACTTTTCGTTGGTCTGCCACAGGAACTCGATCACCTCGGGCTTGGTGCCCGAGGCGCGGCAGCCCGCGACGAACTCGGGCTTCAGCGCCGCCATCGCCGCGCGGTTCTTCTTGCCGATCGCCTTGCGCAGATCATCGGCCTTCGCCCCGGAGAAGCCGGCCAGCTCCTTGGAGATCTGCATCGCCTGCTCCTGGTAGAGGATCACGCCGTTGGAGGACTCGAGGATCGCCCGCAGGCGCTCGTCGGGGTAGGAGATCGCCTGCGGGTTGTGCTTGCCCTTGGCGTACACCGGGATCTGGTCCATCGCGCCCGGCCGGTACAGCGCGTTCAGCGCCACCAGGTCGTTGAACTCGTCGGGGCGCACCTTCTTCAGCGCCTCGCGCATGCCCTCGGACTCGAACTGGAACACGCCGGTGGAGTCTCCGCGCGCGAGCATCGCATACGTCTTGGCGTCGTCCAGGCGCAGCGTCGTCATGTCCGGGCGCTGGCCGGTGGAGCGCTCGATGATGTCCAGCGCGTCCTCGATCACGTCGAGGTTGCGCAGGCCCAGGAAGTCCATCTTCAGCAGGCCGATCTCCTCGATCGGCTTCATCGAGAACTGCGTGACCGTGCGGAAGCTGCGCTCGCCGCTGTCATCGGTGCCGGCGTCGGCGAGCTGCAGCGGCACGATGTCGGTCAGCGGCCGGTCGGCGATCACGACCGCGGCGGCGTGGATCGAGGAGTTGCGCACGATTCCCTCCAGGCCCTGCGCGACCTCCACGATGCGCTTGGCGGTGGCGTCCTCGTCGCACGCCTTGCGCAGCGGCTGACCGGGCTTCAGGCACTCCTCGAACGACGGCGCGCGCCCCATGATCGGGTCGGGGATCAGCTTCGCCAGGCGATCGCCGGCGGCGTAGTCGAAGCCCAGCACGCGCGCCGCGTCGCGCGTGGCGGCACGCGGGAACATCTTGCCGAAGGTCACGATCTGCGCGACCGACTCGCGCCCGTACTTGTCGGTCACGTAGCGCATCACGCGCTCGCGCCCGCGCACCGAGAAGTCGATGTCGATGTCCGGCATCGACACACGCTCGGGGTTCAGGAAGCGCTCGAACAGCAGGTCGTAGGCGAGCGGGTCGACGTCGGTGATCGCCAGGCAGTAGGCGACGATCGAGCCAGCCGCCGAGCCGCGCCCCGGCCCGACGGCGATGCCGTTGCGCTTGGCGAAGGAGACGAAGTCCCACACGATCAGGAAGTACGCGTTGAAGCCCATGCGGTCGATCACCTCGAGCTCCATCTCCATGCGCTCGCGCGCCTGCGCCGGCAGCGGCTCGCCGTAGCGCTGGCGCAGGCCCTCCTCCACGCGTGCGCGCAGGTAGGAGCGCTCGTCGCTGCCGTCGGGCGTGGGGTAGCTGGGGATCAGCTGCTTGCCGAGCTCGAGCTCGACCGCGCAGCGCTCGGCGATCTCCAGCGTGCTGGCCAGCGCCTCCGGCCACTCGGCGAACGCGCTCGCCATCTCCTCGCTGCTGCGCAGGTAGAACTCGTTGGTGTCGAACGTCAGCTTCGGCGCGGCCATCGTGCTCTTGGTCTGCACGCACAGCAGCGCGGTGTGGTGCTCGTAGTCCTCGCGCCCGAGGTAGTGCACGTCGCCGGTGCCCACCAGCCGGCCGCCCACCTCGCGGGCGATCCGCACGATCCCCTCGTTGCACTTCTCCTGCGGCGCGAGGCCGTTCTTCTGCACCTCGAAGTACACGTTCTCGGAGCCGAACACGCGCAGCAGATCGTCGGCGTGCGCGCGCGCCTCCTGCTCGCGATCATCCAGCAGGCGCTGGCAAAAGCGCGAGGCCAGGCAGCCGGTGAGCGCGATCACGCCGTCCGCGTAGCGCTCGACCTGTGCCATGTCGACCGTCGGCTTGCCGCGTTGCAAACCCTCCAGGAAGCCAGCCGAGGAGAGCTTGACGAGGTTGCGGTAGCCCGCGTCGTTGGCCGCCAGCAGCGTCAGGTGGTTGCGCTCGGCGCGCGTCGTGGCGGTGTGGTCGTCGACGAGGTAGATCTCGCAGCCGATGATCGGCTTCACGCCGTGCTTCTTGCACGCCTTGTACAGCTCGACCGCTCCGTTCATCACGCCGTGATCGGTCAGGCCGAGCGCCGGCTGCTCGAAGCTCGCGGCGCGCTCGGCGAGCGCCTCGACCTTGCATGCGCCGTCGAGCAGCGAGTACTCGGAGTGCACGTGCAGGTGGGCGCAGGCGAGGTTGCTCACTGGCATCTCATGCTATGGGCCGCGGCGGCGGATCAGCCGGCGCGCTCAGCGGGACTTGCGCTGTTTGCGCCGATGGCGCAGACGCCCGATCAGCGAGCGACTGTGCTTGTGTTCGGGGAGCGCGGGCGCCGGCGCGAGGCGCTCGCTCGCCGCCGTCGCGACCGCTTGCTGGGGCGCCGGCGAGGCCTGCGGCGCGCTCACGGCAGGCGGGTTGGCGTCGGCTGGTGCGAGCACGTCCGCGACCTGTGCGCCCTCGAGCGGCGTGGCCTCGGCGCGGGCGCGCAGCCGCACGACCGCGGCGGCCAGCGCGTCTGCCATCTCGGCTCCCTGCGTTGCGGGCCGCACGGCCGCGCGCGGCGGCTGGGCTGGCGGCGAGGGCTGCGCCTGTGCACGCTCGGGCTGCGCCGTGGGCCGTGGCGCCGGCTCGTGCTCGGCGGCGGCGAGCGCGTCGCTGACGCGCGAGACGATGCCCTTCATGTCGGCGAGCAGGAGCTCCATCCGCCGGTGGCCCTCGCGCATGCTCTCGAGCATCGCCTCCGAGCGCTCGCGCGCGGCGCGCTCCTCAGCGAGGCCGCGCTGGATCTCCTGGGCGCGGCGCTCGAGCTCGACCAGGCGACCCTGCAGGGCGGGCTCGGCGCCCGGCGCGGGGCGTGCGACGCTCGCCTCGCGTTCGGCCTGCGCGAGGCGCCGCTGCAGCGTCTCCAAGCGGCGCCCCAGCTCGCGCGCCTCGTGTTCGCTCGCGCTCAGGCGTGCGTCCAAGCGCCCGATCTCCTGGCGGCTCTCGTCGTCCACCAGCGCGCGCACCGCGGTGAGCTCGGCCACCCGCTCCTCCGCCTCGAGTCGCAGCTGCTGCTCGGCGTACTCGCGCTGCTTGACGCGCTGCAGCTCGTGTTCGCGCTCGCGCGAGGCCGCACGCTCGGCTGCCAGCAGCTCGTCGGTGCGCGAGCGCTCGTCCTCCAGCTCGCGCAGGCGCTGCTGCAGGCTCGAGACGTGGCGTTCGAGGGTCTGCACCGTCGCCTCGGCGGCCTCGGCGCGGCGCATCAGCGCCAGCTCGCCGCTCTCCGCCGCGCGCCGCGCGCGGCGTTCTGCCAGCAGGTCTCCCTCGCTGCGCCGCGGACGACCCTCAGGGCCCGTGCCCTGCCCGCCGTCGGGCGTCTCGCTGCCTTCAGCCATCACGCTGGGCGCCAACTTAGACCGCACGCCGGACGACGCCGGCGAGCGCCCGCGGCCCGCTGCGCGTCGGCGGCGTACGCGCCGCGCGCACGGCTCAGGAGTTGCGCAGCCGCCAGGCCATGCGCGACTGCAGCGAGAACAGCTCGATGAAGCCCGGCGAGGCGGTCTGCGAGAACAGGCCGCCGGACTGCGAGAACGACGCGAGCGCGGGGTCGTAGACGGCGTTGGGCGAGACGCGGGTGACGACCCGCGCGTGGCCCTTGTACAGCTTCACGCCGATCGTGCCGCTGACGCGCGCATTGACGGCGTCCATGTACGCGTCCAGGTCGCCGCGCAGCGGCTCCCACCACAGCCCGGCGTACACCAGGTAGGCCCACTGGCGGTCGAGCTGCGCCTTGAACTGGTTCTGGTGGATCGTGCACACCAGGCGCTCCAGCTCCTGGTGGGCTGCCAGCAGGATGGCGGCGGCGGGGACCTCGTAGATGTCGCGCACCTTCAGCCCGACGATGCGGTCCTCGATGTGATCGACGATCCCCACGCCGTGGCGCGCGCCGAGCTCGGCGCAGCGTTCGATCAGCTCCACCAGACCGTGGCGCTCGCCGTCGAGCGCCACGGGAACGCCTTGCTCGAACTCGATGGTGACGGTCTGCGGCGCGTCCGGCGCCTGCTCTGGGCGCGTGACCAGTTGGAAGACGTCGTCGTCGGGGGCGTGGGCCAGGTCCTCGATCCAGCGCCCCTCCGAAGAGCGCCCCCAGAGGTTGTCGTCGATCGAGTACGGCGCTCCGCTCTCGGTGCCCTGCGAGCTCTTGATGGGGATGCCGTGCTCGTGCGCGTAGGCGATCTCCTCCTCGCGGCCCATCTGCCATGAGCGCACGGGCGCGATCACCTTCAGCTCGGGCGCGAGCGTGGCGATCGTCGCCTCGATGCGTACCTGGTCGTTGCCCTTGCCGGTGCAGCCGTGGGCGATCGTGTCGCAGCCCGACGCGCGCGCGTGCTCGACGGCGAGCTTGGCGATCAACGGGCGCCCGAGCGCGGTGAACAGCGGGTAGCCGTTGCCGTAGACGGCGTTGGCCTTGATCGCCGGCACGAGGTACTGGTGCGCGAACTCCTCGCGCGCGTCCACCACGTGGCACTCCAGCGCGCCCAGGTGCAGGGCCTTCTCACGCACGACCTCGTAGTCCTCGCCCGGCTGCCCGAGGTTGACGGTCAGGCACACGACCTGCGCGCCGTAGGCGTCCTGGATCCACTTGAGCATCACGCTCGTGTCCAGGCCGCCGGAGTACAGCAGCAGCACGCGGCGCACCTGCTCGGGGTCGGCCTCGTAGGAGGCGGTGCGGGTGGTGGGGATCTGGCCGGCGCGGCTCACGGGCGGGAATCGTATTGGCGCCGGCGTTCCATGGTGGCGTAGGACGGCGGGTCCTCGCTGAAGCCGAGCTTCGCGTACAGGCCCTGCGCGTCGGCGGTGTGCAGCAGCCAGCGCACGCCCGCCGCCAGCTCGCCGCCCTCACCGTCAACGGTCTCGCGCACCAGCGCCAGGCCGAGCCCACGGCCGCGGTGCGCGGGCAGCACGTACACGTCGGCGAGATAGCCGAAGATCACGCCGTCGCAGATCGCGCGCGCGAAGCCGACCTGCTCGCCGCCGTGGTAGAGGCCGACGACCCTGGTCGAGCCGTGGATCGCGTGCTCGGTGAGCGTGCGCGAACGCCCGCGCCCCCAGTAGGACTGCCCGGAGATGTAGGCGTGCACGGCGTCCACGTCGATCCGCTGGGGGTCGTCGTCGAGCTCGTAGCCGCCGGCCAGCTCGCGCCGCACCGCTCAGCCCGCCAGCGCGCGCGCCAGGCGCGCGAGCGCGTCGTCCACGTCCGCCTCCTCCACGATCAGCGGCGGCAGCAGGCGCACGGTGGTGGGCCCGGTGGCGTTGACGATCAGCCGCTGCTCCAGCAGCGCGCGGCGCGCCACCTCGCCCGCCCGCACGTCGAGCTCGCACGCGAGCATCAGCCCGCGCCCGCGTACCGCCAGCACGTGCGGCAGGCGCTCCAGCCCGGCGGCAAGCCGCGCGCCGAGCGCGCCCACGCGCGCCAGCAGCGCGGGCTCGTCGGTCAGCTCGAGCGCCGCCAGCGCGGCGGCTGCGACCACCGGCCCGCCGGCGAACGTGGAGGCGTGATCGCCCGGCTGCAGCACGTCTGCGAGGCGCTCGCCGGTCACGAGCGCACCGATCGGCAGGCCGCCGCCGAGCGCCTTGGCGAGCGTGATCGCGTCGGGGCGCACCCCCGTCTGCTGATATGCCCACAGCGTGCCCGTGCGCCCCATGCCGCACTGGACCTCGTCGAAGATCAGCGCCGCCCCGTGCTCGTCGCAGGCTGCGCGCGCGGCCGTGAGCAGCTCGGGCGAGAGCACGTGCACGCCGCTCTCGCCTTGGATCGGCTCGAGCAGCACCGCGGCGGTGTGCGCGTCGACGGCCGCGCTCAGCGCGTGCGGGTCGGCGGGGAGCGCGCGAAAGCCGGGCACGAGCGGCGCGAACGGCGCCTGCTTGGCCTCCTGGGGGGTGGCGGACAGCGCGCCGTAGGTGCGCCCGTGGAAGGCCCCGTGCAAGACCACCACGTCGCCGCCCGTGCGCGCCTTGCGCGCGAGCTTGATCGCCGCCTCGTTGGCCTCCGCACCGGAGTTGCAGAAGAACACCTTGCCGCCGAGGCTCGACTGCGACAGTCGCTGCGCGAGGCGCATCGCGGGCGCGGTGTAGAACAGGTTGCTGACGTGCATGAGCTGCCCCACCTGCTCGCGCACCGCCTCCACCACGCGCGGGTGACAGTGCCCCAGGCTCGTCACGCCGATCCCGCACAGGAAGTCCAGGTACTCGTTGCCGTCGGCGTCCCACAGCCGCGCGCCCGCGCCGCGCACGAACTCGACGGGCAGCCGTGCGTAGGAGGGCACCACGCTCGTGCGCTCCAGCTCCTGCAGCTCCGCGAGGCTCATCGCTGCCAGCTCCCCGTGCGGTTCACGATCTCCCGCCCTCCCCCGCCTCGATCTTCGTTCCCACCCCCGCGTCGGTGAACAGCTCCAGCAGCAGCGAGTGGGCGACGCGCCCGTCGAGGATGTGCGCGGCGCTGACGCCGTCGCCGATCGCCTGCACGCACGCCTCGAGCTTGGGGCGCATCCCGCCCGCGAGCGCCGGCAGGGCGTCCTGCACCTGCGCGGCGGTGGCGTGGCCGATCAGGCTCGACGGGTCGGCGGGATCGGCGAGCCAGCCGGCGACGTCGGTGAGGAAGATGACCTTGTAGGCGCCGAGCGCGCCGGCGACCGCGCCGGCTGCCTCATCGGCGTTGACGTTGTAGGAGTTGCCGTCGCGGTCGGCGCCGACGGAGGCGATCACCGGGATGTAATCGCTGGCGACGTGCTCGATCACGCCGACGTTCACGCGCTCGATGCGCCCGACGAAACCGATGTCCTCGCCCCCCGGCGCGGTGCGCCGCGCGACGCGGAACAGCGAGCCGTCGTCGCCGCACAGCCCGACGGCCGGCTGGCCGTGGCGGCTCAGGCGCATGACGATCTCCTTGTTGACCTTGCCGACGAGCACCATCTTGGCGACCTCCACGGTGCTCTCGTCGGACACGCGCAGGCCGGCCACGAACTCCACCGGCAGCCCCAGGCGCCGCATGTACTCGGTGATCTCCGGGCCACCACCGTGCACGACGATCGGGTTCAGCCCGACGTACTTGAGCAGCACGACGTCGCGCGCGAACTCCTCGCGCAGCGCGGGGTCCTCCATCGCCGCGCCGCCGTACTTGATCACGACCGTGCGGCCGTGGAACTCGCGGATGTACGGCAGCGCCTCCAGCAGGGTGGAGACCGAACCGCTGCGCTCGCTCAGAGATCCGTCGCTGTGCTTGGTGTCGCTCATGTCGAGTAGTCGGCGTTGGCGGAGACGTACTCGTGTGACAGGTCGGAGAAGAACACCTCGGTCTCGGCGCGGATCGAGTCCCGCCCGGGCGGGCGGGTCCTGATCGTGATCTCGTACTCGACCTCGCTGCGTTTGACGGCGCGCGCGAGCGCGTCTGCGTCGTGGCTGATGGCGGCGCCGCCGGCGCACACCTCGATGCCCTCGATCGTCACGTCGATCGCCAGCGGCGCGGGATCGGATCCGTGTCCGCCCCACCGCAGGACGCCGCCGACGGCCTGCACGATGCGCCCCCAGTTGGGGTCGCCGCCGTGCAGCGCGGTTTTGACGAGGGGCGAGTTGGCGACCGCGCGCGCTGCGGCCTCGCACTCCTCGAGCTGCCCGCCGCGCACGACCACGCGCGCGCACCGTCCGGCGCCCTCGCCGTCGATGACCATCATGATCGCGAGCGTCCGCAGCAGCGCGTCGAGCGCCTCGCCGAAGCGCAGCTCGTCCTCGCTCTCGGCGGCGACGTGCACGCCGCTATCGCCCGAGCACATGAGGATGGCGGTGTCGTTGGTGGACAGCTGCCCGTCGACGGAGGCGCGGTCGAAGGAGCGCTTGACGCACACGCCGAGCAGCAGGTCTGCCGTCTCGGGCGCGAGCGCGGCGTCTGTTTGCACGAAGCACAGCATGGTGGCGAAGCGCGGCGAGATCATGCCTGCGCCCTTGCACTGGGCGCTGAGGCGCACGCTCCCCGACGGTAGCTGCACCTGCAGGTTGGCGCGCTTCTCGAACAGGTCGGTCGTCTGGATGGCCTGCTGGAAATCATCGTCGCCGTCGCGGCGCAGCGCTCCACGCGCTTGCAGGATGCCTTTGAGCACGGCGTCCACCGGCAGGTACTGGCTGATGCCGCCGGTCGAGGCGAGGGCGACCGCGCTGGGATCGACGCCGACGGCGAGCGCGGCGGCGCCCTGCGTCTTGGCGGCATCGTCGAGCCCGCGCTGCCCGGTGGCGGCGTTGGCGCAGCCGGCGTTGGCGAGCACGGCGCGCAGCGCGGCGAGCTGGCAGCGCTCGCGGCTGACGAGCACGGGCGCCGCGGGCGCACCCGAGGAGGTGAAGCGCGCGGCGCTGACGGGGGTGGCGGCATCGCACACGAGCAGGCCGACGTCGGGCCGGCCGCTCGGCTTGATGCCGGCGGCGACACCGGCCGCGCGAAAGCCCCCCGGCAGCCCGGCGTCGAGCGCGAGCTCGCTGACGTGGGCGGGCGCACGCGACCAGCGCGAGCGGAAGAACGGCTGCGCGGCGGGGTTCTCGCGAGGTGCGCTCATTGCAACCCTGCCGTCTCTGGCAGGCCGAACATGACGTTCAGGTTTTGCACGGCCTGCGAGGAGGTGCCCTTCCAGAGGTTGTCGATCGCGCCGAAGGCGATCACCTTGCCGGTGTGCGCGTCGGCGGCGGCGAACACGCGACAGTAGTTGGTCTCGCGTACCTCGAGCACGCCGGGAGGGCCGCTGAGCAGGAGCTCGACGAACGGCTCGTGCGCGTAGGCGCGCGTGTACAGCTCGCGCAGCTCCGCGGCGCCGACGGGACGCGTGGTGGTGACGTAGCAGCTGGCCAGCTCGCCCTCGTCGAGCGGCACGAGGTGCGCTTGGAACTGCACGGCGAGCGGTTTGTGCCGATCGCCGGCGGCGGGTGCGAGCAGCGCGAGCTGCTCCTCGATCTCGGGCGTGTGACGGTGGGCGGCGACCTTGTAGGGGACGATGTTCTCGCCGGCCATCGACAGGTGCGTGGTCTCGTCGAACACGCGCCCGGCGCCGGAGATGCCCTGCTTGGCGTCGATCACGAGGTCGGCGATCAGCCCCGCGCGGGCGAGCGGCGCGAGCGCGAGCAGCGCGGCGGTGGGGTAGCAGCCGGGGTTGGCGACGATGTCGGCGCCGGCGATCGCCTCACGGTGCAGCTCGGTCAGCCCGTACACGGCTTCGCCCAGCAAGTCGGCGCGCGGGTGCTCGCCGTACCACTGCTCGTAGTTGGCCAGCGAGCGCAGGCGAAAGTCGGCGCTGAGATCGACCACGCGGATGCCCCGCTCGCGCAGCTCGCCGACGGTGGGCGCGGCGGCGGCGTGCGGGTAGGCGACGACGGCGGCATCGATGCCTGCCAGTCGCTCGGGCTCGAGCAGCTCGAGCGCCAGCGGCACGCGGTAGCGGGGGTAGAGCGCGCACAGCGGCCGGCCGAGCTCGGAGCGTGCGGTGACGGCGACGAGCTCGAACTGGGGGTGGCGCCAGAGCAGGTGCGCGGCGAGCGCCCCCGCGAAGCCCGTCGCCCCGGCGACGATCACCCGCGGGCTGCCGGGAGCGTGCTGCTGGAGCGAGGCGTCAGGCACGCAGCTCACCCCCGAACTTGCCGAGCGCCGCGAGCACCCGCTCGCGCACGGGCGCGACGTCCTCGTCGGTGAGCGTGCGGTCGTGCGCGCGGAAGCTCAGCGCGAGCGCGAGCGAGCGCCGGCCCTCCTCCACCTGCGCGCCGCTGTAGACGTCGAAGATCTCCGCCCGGTCGAGCGTCGCGCCGGCGGCCTCGCGCACGCGCTCGAGCAACTGGGCGGCTGACACCTGCTCGGGCAGCGTCACGGCGAGGTCCTGGCGCAGCACGGGGAACGCTGCGAACGCCTGGAAGCCCGTGAGCTCCGGCGCTGCCGCGGCGAGCGCGCCGAGGTCGATCAGGAAGGTGGCGGCGCGCTCGAGGCCCCAGGACTGGGCGATCAGCGGGTGCACCTCGCCGAGCACCCCGAGCCGACGCTCGCCGGCGTGCACGACGGCGGCGCGCCCAGGGTGCAGGAAGGGCGCCTCCCCGGTGGGCGTCACCGACGAGCGTACGTGCAGGTGTTCGAGCAGCCCCTCCAAAAGGGCCTTGGCGGCGAAGAAGTCGGCCTCGGTGCGCTGGCCGCGCCAGGCGCGCGGCGTGCGGTGCCCGCTGAGCAGCGCCCCCAGCCCGTGGTGCTCATCGGCCTGCCCCCCGCGATGGGAGCTGCCCCCAGGGGTATCGGCCTGCCCTTCACCAGCGCCTGCTGGAGCGTCGCCCGTGGCGCGGTAGACGGTGCCCGACTCGAAGATGGCGATGTCGGGACGGCCGCGTGAGACGTTGTGGCGGGCTGCGTCCAGCAGCGAGCCGAGCAGCGTGGGCCGCAGCATCGACTGGGCGTCAGACAGCGGGTTCTCGAGCACGACGACGCGGCGCAGCGGGTGGTTGGCGCCGATCTGTAGCGCGTCGAGCAGGCTGGGGTCGGCGAAGCTCCAGCCGACGATCTCGTGCAGGCCGCGTCCGACCATCGCGTCCTCGGCCGCGCGGCGCACGCGCTGGGCGTGCGTGAGCCGACCGGCGGCGCCGCGGCGGGCGGGCAGCGTGGCGGGCAGGCGCTCGAGGCCGTCGATGCGCGCGACCTCCTCGATCAGGTCGATCTCGCGGGTGACGTCGCTGCGGCGCAGCGCGGGCACGGTCACCTGCAGACCGTCCTCGGCGGGCACGCTGGCGAAGTCGAGCGCGGCGAGGATCTCCGCCTGGCGTGCGCGCGCGACACCCACGCCGAGGATCGCCTGCACGCGCGCCTCGCGCAGGCGGATGGTCCGCAGCGCTGCGCAGGCGCGCTCGCCGCCGACGTCGATCGTGCCGGGGGCGACGCGCGCGCCGCACAGCTCGATCATCAGCTGGGTGGCGAGCGCCTGGGCGTGCATGCACTGCTCGGGCTGCAGGCCCTTCTCAAAGCGAGATGAGGCCTCGCTGCGCAGGCCTAGCGCCCACGAGCTGTCGTGAATGTTGGGGCCGTCCCAGGTGGCGACCTCGAGCAGCACGCGGCTGGTGTCGGGCTGGACCTCCGAGCGCGCGCCGCCCATCAGGCCGGCGATCGACGTCGGGCCGTCGGCGTCCTCGATCAGCACCACCTCGCCGTTGAGCGTGCGTGTCTGGCCGTCGAGCGTCTGCACCTGCTCGCCGTCGTGGGCGCGGCGCACGGTCAGGCGCGCGCCGGCGACACGGTCGAGGTCGAAGGCGTGCAGCGGCTGGCCGCTGAGCAGCATGGCGTAGTTGGTGATGTCGACGACGTTGTTGATCGGGCGCTGGCCGGCGGCGCTGAGGCGCGCCTTCAGCCACGGCGGCGAGGAGGCGATGGTGACGTCCTCGAACACGCGCGCGGTGAAGCGCGGACAGAGGTCGGGGCACTCGACGCTGACCGCCGCGCCCGCCACCGCGCCGGGGGAGCCGGGGTCATCGCTCCAGGGGGCGGGTGCGAGCGCCGCACCGGTGGCGGCGTGCAGCTCGCGCGCGACCCCGTAGACGCCGAGGCAGTCGGGTCGATTGGGGGTGATCTCGAGCTCGAGCACGTCCATAGCGATCGGCAGCACCTCGGCGAGCGGCGTGCCGGGCGCGAGCTCTGCGTCGAGCATCTGGTCATCGAGCACGAGGATCCCCTGCTCCTGCTCCCCACTGGAGATCTGCAGCTCGCTCTCGGAGAGGATCATGCCTTCGGAGACCACCCCGCGGAGCTTCGCTCGGCCCAGCTTGGTGCCGTCGGGCATGACCGCTCCGGGGCGCGCCACGGCGACGGTCTGCCCGGCGGCCACGTTGGGGGCGCCGCAGACGATTGTCGCGACGACCGTCTCCGGCCCCGGCGGCGGAAACGCCGGCCCGCCACCCACGAGCTCGGGGCCGAGGTCAACCTTGCACACCTTCAGCCGGTCGGCGTCGGGGTGTTGCTCGGCGCTGAGCACGCGCCCGACGAGGAAGCTCTCGCCGGTGGGCACGCCGTGGTGCAGGATGGCCTCGACCTTGGTGCCGGTCATGGTGAGGCGCTCCTCGATCGCGTGCACGTCGAGCTGTGGGTCGCAGTATTCGCGCAGCCAGGGAAGCGGGGCCTTCATCTCAGATCGCCTCCAACAATGCAACGCGCTCCTGATGGACACGCAGGCCAAGCTGGACAAGGACGCAGGGAGCGTGGCGTGCTAGGCACGCGAGCCACCGAGGACGCCGTCCAGCGCCGGCATGCGTGTCCATCAGAACTGCTCCAGAAAACGCAGGTCATTCTCGTAGTACAGGCGCAGGTCGGGGATGCCGTGCTTGAGCATGGCGATGCGCTCGACGCCCATCCCCCACGCGTAGCCCTGAACCTTCTCGGGGTCATAGCCGGGAGCGTTGGCGGGCGTGGTGGGCACGTGGGAGTAGACGTTGGGGTCCACCTCGCCGGCGCCCAGCACCTCGAGCCAGCCCTCGCCCTTGCACAGGTAGCAGCGCGCGCCGTCGGGCATGAAGCCATTGCCGGCACAGTGAAAGCAGGACACGTCCACCTCGACGCTGGGCTCGGTGAAGGGGAAGAAGTGCGGGCGCAGGCGCACCTCGCGCTGATCGCCGAACATCTCGCGCGCGAACACCAGCAGCGTGCCCTTGAGGTCGGCGAGCGTGATGTCCTCGTCGACGGCGAGCCCCTCGATCTGGTGGAACTGCGGCGTGTGGGTGGCGTCGTTGTCCGGTCGGTACACGCGCCCCGGCACGACCACGTACAGCGGCGGCGGGTGCGCCTCCATGGCGCGCACCTGCATGGGCGAGGTGTGCGTGCGCAGCACGAGCTCGCTGTGCGCGCCGGAGGCGGCAAGCGCTTGCTTGACGTAGAAGGTGTCGGTGCGTGCCCGCGCGGGGTGCGTGGGGCTGTGGTTGAGCGCGTCGAAGTTGTAGTGCACGCTCTCCACCTCGGGCCCTTCCATGACGGTGAAGCCGAGCCCGAGGAAGATGTCTTCGAGCTCGCGACGCGTGCTGGTGAGGATGTGCAGGCGCCCGAGCGACTCGGGCGGCGCGCCGGGCAGCGTGACGTCGACGCGGTCCTCGCGCAGGCGCCGCGACAGTTCCTCGCCGGCGAGCTGGCCGCCGCGCGCGTCGATCAGCGCCTCCAGCGTCTGGCGCGCCTGGTTGGCGGCCTTGCCGACGGCGGCGCGCTGCTCGGCGGGCAGCTCGGCGACGCCGCGCAACAGCTGCGGCAGCTCGGCCTTGCGCCCGAGGTAGCGCACGCGCAGCTCCTCCAGCTCCTCGCTGCTGGCGGCGGCGGCGATCGCCGCTTCGCCCTCCTGCTGCAGCTGTTGGATGCGATCGATCATGACGCGGGCACCCTACTTGGGTCGCTCCCTGCCGGCGCGCCGGCGGCGCCTGGCGCCGGTATGCGCCCGCGGGTCATCTCGTACAGCGCGATGGTGGCGGCCATCGCGGCGTTGAGCGAGTCCACCTGCGACGGCGACGACGACGACGACGCGACGATCGGGATGCACGCGCTGCGCTCGCACGCGTCCACGACCTCGGCGGGCAGCCCGTCGCGCTCGGCGCCGACGAGCAGCGTGACGGCGCCGGCGGGCGCGCCGCCGGCCACCCGAGCACGGTGGCTGGGCGCCACGCCGGCGATCTGCGCTCCGGCCACGCCGGCGCCCGTGCCGTCCTGCTCGCCGCGCGCGCGCAGCGGCTCGGGCGCGTGAGCGAGCAGCGCGACGCGTTCGCCTGGCAGCTCCTGGACGTCGTGGACGCGCGCGAGTGCGACGCTGAAGATGGCGCCCATGCTGGCGCGCACCGCCTTGGGCGAGTGCGGGTCGGCGCAGCCGGGGCCGAGCGCGACGCAGGCGGCGCCGAACGCGTGCGCGGAGCGCAGCACGGTGCCGACGTTGCCGGGGTCGTTGACGCCGTGCAGGTAGACGCACAGCGGCCCGGTGGGCTCACTCCAGCGCTGCTCGTAGACGCCGAGCACGCGGGTGCCGGAGCCGAGCGCGGAGACGCTGGCGAGCGCGGCGCGCTCGACGTCGTGAAAGCCCGCGCCCCCGAGGCCGGAGCCGGCGAGGCGGTAGCCGGCGAGCGGCGCGCGCCCGGCCTGCTCGGCGCACGCGATCAGGTCCTCGCCCTCGGCGAGGAAGGCGCCGAGCCGCGCGCGCTCGCGGCGCGTGTGCAGGCGGCGCACGGCCTTCAGGCGCGGGTTTTGCTGGGAGGCGATGTGGCTCACGTGGTCGTGCCGGGTCTCAGTGGTGGTGGTGGTGGTGTGGCTGTGGAACTGTGGAACTGTGGAACTGTGAAGCTGTGGGAATGGGGCTGTGGATGGGGCTGTGGGTGTTGTGCGGATGTGCCGGTGGGGGCTGGGGCAACAAAAAGGGCGCCGTCCTTCTCAGGAGCGACGCCCGCGGAGGCTGCATGTCGGCGCTTGAGCTCAGGCAGCCGACGCCTCGCGGGCGGTCTCGGCAAAACGTCGGAACGTGTCGGCGTCGCGGACGGCGATGTCGGCGAGCACCTTGCGGTCGAGCTCGACGCCGGCGAGCGACAGGCCGTGCATGAACTGGGAGTAGCTCATGC
Source organism: Solirubrobacteraceae bacterium (assembly GCA_035504435.1). GTDB lineage: Bacteria > Actinomycetota > Thermoleophilia > Solirubrobacterales > Solirubrobacteraceae > Palsa-744. The sequence goes on along the minus strand of DATJRV010000062.1, from coordinate 8,884 downwards.
CGTTGGCGCGCGCGGCGGCGTTGATGCGGGTGATCCACAGGCGGCGGAAGTCGCGCTTGCGGTTGCGGCGGTCGCGGTAGGCGTAGGCGTCGGCCTTCAGCAGCGCCTCCTTGGCGCGACGGTAGTTGGAGTGCGCCTCGCCGCGGAAGCCCTTGGTGAGCGCGAGCGTCGCGCGGCGCTTCTTGCGCGCGCCGACGGAGCGCTTGACACGCGTCATTTGCCGACCCCCAGCAGTCGCTTGACGCGCGGCGCGTCGTCGCTGGAGAGGATCGCCGGCGCGCCGAGCGCGCGCTTGTGTTTGGGCGACTTCTTCTCGAGGATGTGGCTGGTGAAGGCGTGCCGGGCGCGCACCTTGCCGCCGGCGGTGACTTTGAAGCGCTTCTTGGCGCCTGAGTGCGTCTTCATCTTGGGCATGGTCGGTATCAAAGATCGAGGGGCCCGGCTCGTCGGCCTACGGCCGGCTGCGCCACCCTCGAGGTGTCGATTATGACACGGGCGTGCCGGTGGCCGCGGGGTCGTCGTTGCTGGGCACCTCGCCGGCCGGCTCCTCGCCGCTCGGCACCCCGCCGGCCGGCATCTCGCCGCCCGGCATCTCGCCGCCGTGTTCCTCGCCGCCCGGCTCCTCGCCGCCGGTGCGCGGCTCGCCGTCGGTGGCGGACACGGTGTCGATGCGCCCGGAGAGCACGGCCTTGGAGGGGGCCATCATCATGGTCATGTTGCGCCCTTCCTGCATGGGGCGCTGCTCGACGACGCCGAGCTCAGACAGTTCCTCGGCGAGGCGATCGAGGATCGCGGTGCCGCGCTCGGGGTGGGTGACCTCGCGTCCGCGGAACATGATCGTGACCTTGACCTTGTCCTTGTGGCGCAGGAAGCGCTCGACGTGGTGCTTCTTGGTGTCGTAGTCGTGCTCGGCGATCTTGGGGCGGAACTTGATCTCGCGGACGGTTATCTGCTGCTGGTGCTTGCGCGCCTGCTTGACCTTTTGCGCCTGCTCGTACTTGTACTTGGAGTAGTCGAGCACGCGGCACACGGGCGGCCGGGCTTCGGGGGCGACCTCGACGAGGTCGAGATCCTTTTCCTGCGCGAAGGCGAGCGCGTCGGCGGTCTTGAGCACGCCGATCTGCTTGCCCTCGTCGTCGATCAAACGCACCTCGGGCACGCGGATACGCTCGTTGATCCTCGTTGTGTCCCGCTCGGGCGGGCGCCGGTCGAACCTGCGGGGTACCGGCACTAGCTGTGGTGGCGTTGCGTCAAGCGGACGCTACGGGTGGCTGTGTGAGGATCTAGTCGGCTGCAATGCACGAACTATAGCTCGCTGGAGAGGCGATCTGTGAACTGTTGGAGACTCATGCTGCCCGCGTCGCCGCTGCGGTGCGCGCGCACGGAGACGCTGTGATCGCTCTGCTCGCGCTCGCCGACGATCAGCATGTAGGGGATCTTGCGCAGCTCCGCATCGCGGATCTTGCGGGCGATCGACTCGCTGCGCTCGTCGAGCTCGACCCGCGGCCCCCCGTTCGCGGACGACGCGCTCGTGGCGAGCGTGTCTCTGACGCCGTGCGCGTACGCGTTGAAGCGGTCTGCGACGGGTAGCACGATCGCCTGTGTGGGCGCGAGCCACAGCGGCAGCTCGCCGGCGTAGTGCTCGAGCATGATGCCGATGAAGCGCTCGTAGGAGCCGAACAGCGCGCGGTGGATCATCACCGGCTGGTGCTCTGCGTTGTCGGCGCCGGTGTAGGTGACGCCGAAGCGCTCGGGCATCGAGTAGTCGATCTGCACGGTGCCGAGCTGCCAGGAGCGGGCGAGCGAGTCGGTGATGTGAATGTCGATCTTGGGTCCGTAGAAGGCGCCGTCGCCGGGGTTCAGCTCATAGGCCAGGCCGCGCGCGTCGAGCGCTTTGGCGAGCTGGTCCTCGGCGTGGTCCCACATCTGCTCGCTGCCGCTGCGCGGCTCGGGGCGCGTGGAGAGCTCCAGGCGCACGTCGAAGTCGAACATGGCGTAGGTGTCGAACAGCATGTCCAGGCAGCCGGCGAGCTCCTGCTGCACCTGCTCCTCGGTGCAGAAGATGTGCGCGTCGTCCTGGGCGAAGTGGCGCACGCGCAGCAGGCCGTGCAGCACGCCGGAGGCCTCGTTGCGGTGCAAGAGGCCGGGCTCTGAGTAGCGCACGGGCAGGTCGCGGTAGGAGTGGCGCTGGGTGGCGAACAGATGCAGGTGGCCGGGGCAGTTCATGGGCTTGACGCCCATCTCGCGTCCCTCGACTTCGAGCGTGAACATGTGCTCGCGGAACTTGCCCCAGTGCCCTGAGGTCTTCCACAGCTCGGCGTCGAAGATCTGCGGCGTCTTGACCTCGCTGTAGCCGCGTTCGCGCCCCATGCGCCGCGACAGGCTGACGAGCTCGTTGAAGACGGTCGTGCCGGCGGGCAGCCAGAAGGCGGCGCCGGGTGAGAGCTCGGAGAAGGTGAACAGGCCGAGCTCGCGCCCGAGCTTGCGGTGGTCGCGCGCCTTGGCCTGCTCGATGCGCTGCAGGTGCTCCTCGAGCTCGGCCTTGGTGAAGAAGGCGGTGCCGTAGATGCGCGTGAGCATCGTGTTGGTGGAGTCCCCGCGCCAGTAGGCGCCGGCGACGGAGCTGAGCTTGAAGGCGCCGACGGACTTGGTGGTGGGCGCGTGCGGGCCGCGGCACAGGTCGGTGAACGGCCCGTTGGTGTACAGCGAGACGCGCTCGACGCGGGCGCCACCGCCTGTGCCCCGACCAGGGGTGTGGCCCTCGTCGGCGCCGGCGCCGTATGTGGTGCCGCGCACGAGGTCGTCGATCAACTCGACCTTGTAGTCCTGATGTGCGGCGAGGAAGCGCTCGCGCGCCTGCGCGACGGGCACGTCCTCGCGCACGAACGCCTCGGCGGCCTTGATGTGCGCGCGCATGCGCTCTTCGATCTGCGGGAAGTCCGCCTCGGAGACGCTGACGCCGGCGGGGAACTCGAAGTCGTAGTAGAAGCCCTCGTCGATCGCCGGCCCGATCGAGATCTTGACGCCCTCGTACAGTTCCATGACGGCGGCGGCGAGCACGTGCGCGGCGTCGTGGCGGATCAGCTGTAGGGCCTGCGGCCCATCATTTTTAGTGAGGATCGCGATGTGCGCGCCATCGGGCAGTGGACGCGTTAGGTCGCGCAGTTGCAGCTCATGGCCGTTGTCGGTGTGCTCGACCTCGATGGCCAGCGCGGCGCGTGCGAGGCCGGGGCCGATCGCGGCGGCGGCGTCGGCGCCGGTGGCGCCGTCGGGCAACTGCAGCGCGTTGCCGTCGGGGAGGGTTACGTGCACGGACATGTCAGCCGCTGGAGGCTACTGGCCCGCGGTGAGACTTTCCTCGCGCGCGCTCACCGGCGGGCGACGCCACCGGCACGCGTACGCGACGCCGGCACCGTTGCGCGGCGCACGCTGCGCTCACCCGTGTGCGACGGCGGCCTCGCGCTCGGCCGTGGGCGTGTGCGCGGGGAGCGCGGCCGGCGACCACAGCGCGTCGTCGCCGAGCGCCTCACGCCGCACGGCGCCTTCGCCGAGCAGCTCGATCAGCGCGCGCTCGGCGGCGTGACGATCGGGCTGCTGGTTGTTGTGCGCCATGATCGCTGCCAGCTCTTGGGTGACGAGACCGGCGGGGAAGCTGCGCAGCGCCTGCAGCGGGTCCGCGGCGGGGGCTTGACGCGCGAGCGTGGTGTCGAGGTTGGCGATCAGCACGTCGTAGGCCTCGATCGTCTGAAAGCCGCCGGCCTCCAGACGCTGGCCGGCCCCGTTCTCGAAGATCAGCGACGGCGCCGAGTAGCGCACGGGCCCGTCGGTCTGGCGCGCCTTGCCCTGGAAGTCGGTCGGCCCGCCCTGCGCCTGGCGCGTCTCGCGCTTGTCCTGCTCGTAGGCGGCGAGCGTGGCATCGTCGTCGATCGCGCCGACGACGGCCTCGACGTCGAGGCCCTCCACGCGGGCGAGCGCGGCGGCGATGTCAGCGTCCTCGTCGAGCAGCAGCTGCGTGGTGAACCACGCGAGCTGCAGGGCGCGCAGGGCCTCTTCCTCGCGGCCTGGTGCGAGCAGCCGTGTGGCGACGATCGCCCGGCAGCCGCGTGCGGTGCCGAGCACGCGTGCACGCGGCGCGAACAGGAACGGCATGCCAAAGCGCTGGAAATAGCCGTGTTGGCCGAGCGTTGAGCGCGTGGGCGTGTAGCCGTCGTCGATGTAGCGCTGGGGGTCCTCGGACAGCCCGATCGTCACGAGCCGCCAGCTCAGCTGCCGGCCGTAGCGCCAGCGCAGGACGGCGAGCGCGGGGCTGGCGGAGTAGGCGAAGGGACAGCCGGGGTCGGTGAAGTGGGTGATGGCAATGGTGCTCATAGGCCAATGATTGCACGTACAAGCACCCGCTCCGGCACCCCCTCCGGACGAGTGCCGACTGTGGGGACGGCGTGGGGCAGCAAGATGCCAGCAGCATGCTATCTGGATCTTGCTACTGACGAAATGCGAATGTTTCTATTGTGTCGGCCCCCATGCAGGCGGATCAAGCGCTCGCAACCACCGTGCGGCGCATGCGCGTCGAGCGGGGCGATACTCAGGAGGATCTCGCGCACCGCGCGGGGTTGACGGTGGCGGCGTTTGCGCGCATCGAGCGCGGCCACGCAAACCCCACGTGGACGACGGTCCGGCGCATCGCCTCGGCGCTTGAGATCAGCCTGACGGGGCTCGCGGAAGCGGTGGAACGCCAGAAGCCGCGTCGCTGAGTTGGGGCGCGCGCCGGTTGCGCGTGCGGCGCGGCCGGACTCGGCGTCATCGCGCTGACGCCGAGTCCCCGCGCGCCGCCGGCGCCGTCCCTGTCAGACAGCGCCGACGGACACCGCGGCGAGCCCGCCCGACTGGGACGCCGCGGAGCGCTCGAGCCCGCCTGAGCCGTGTGACCGGCGGATCAGGTCGAGGCGAACGTTCTTGAGTTCGGAGGTTGGCGATGTCCCGCCTTCGCCGGCAACCGCCAGCGTCACCCCCACGCCCTTGTGAGCGGAGCGCAGCAGCGCGCGCCCTTTGGCGTTGAGCGTGACCTTGACGGTCGCGTGCCCGCCTGGCGCGATCGAGTAGGCGGCGGCACCGATCTTGACCGTGGCCGGCTGGGTGCTGGGCGTGAGCGCCGCGGCGTGCGCGGCGCTCTTGGCGGCGCGCGTCGTTGCGGGGGCGCTCAGTTCGAGCACCCCGGCGCATCGCTGTGAGCCCGTGCACGTGAGCGTCAGCGCCGCCGTGTCGGCTGGGGCCGGCTTGCGGTAGGTGAATGTGGGCCCGTCGCTGGAGACGCCGCCTTTGTCGCTGACGATCACTTCCTCGCTGTCGGCAACGTGCGAGGAAGTGCGCGCGGTGATCTCGGTTTCCGAGACCACGTCGACCGCCATCGCTTTGCTGCCGATCCTGACGCTCGCGCCGGGCAGGAACCCTTTGCCTTTGATCGTCACCACGGTCGCACCCGACGTGGAGCCTTCGGCGGGCGCGATCGCGCTGACCGCGGGCAGCGGCGCCACGACGTAGGTGAAGTCGGCCCCGCCGCTGGAGGTGCCGGCCTTGTCGCTCACCGCCACTTCAGCCTTGCCGGCGGCGTTTGCGGGCGTCTTGGCGGTGATCTCCGTTTCTGAGAGCACTTTCACCGCGCTCGCGCGAGCGCCACCGATCGTGACGCTGGCGCCGCTCATGAAGCCGGAGCCGGTGATAGTTACCTGGCTGGTGCCGAACGTGAAGCCTTCGGCGGGGGTGATCGAGGCGACCGTGGGCGGCGGGGGTGCCACGTACTTGTAGCTTGGGCCGCCGCTGGAGACGCCGTTGGCGTCGGTCACGACCACTTCCGCGCTGCCCGCCGAGCTGGCGGGTGTCTTGGCGGTGATTTCGCTTTCGGAGTGAACCACCACGGAGGTCGCCCTCGTCGAGCCGAGCGCGACGGTCGCGCCTTTGGTGAAGCCCGAGCCGGTGATCGTGATGATCGTGGCACCGAGGGTCGTTCCTTCGTCGGGGCTGACCGCTTTGACGGCCGGCTTGGGGGGAGCGACGTAAGTGAAGCTCGGTCCTTCTTTGGAGGTGCCGTTGGTGTCGGTGACGCTCACTTCCTCGCCGCCGGCCGACCCCGATGGCGTCTTGGCGGTGATTTCGCTTTCCGAGCGCACGACCACGGAGCTCGCCTTGCTCGAACCGACCTCGACGGTGGCGCCTTTGAGAAAGCCGCTGCCCTTGAGCGTGATCGTGGTGGCGCCGGCGGTCGGGCCTTCGCTGGGCGAGACGGAGCTGACTGCGATCGAGGGCGCGGGCGGCGAGGAGGAGGAGATCACACCATCGGGGGTGCCCACGCCGCTCGGGCCGCGGTAGCCGGAGCCGCCGGTGCACAGGTAGGAGCCACTGCAGCTGCCGTTTGACCCGGAGGTGACGGGGAAGAAGGCGGAGCTGTGCTTGTAGAGGGCGGCGGCGCCTTCGCTGCGTGTTTCGCTGCCCGACAGGGCCTCGTAGGCGGCGATGATCGGGGTCGCGGCGCTGGTGCCGCCGACCGTCAGCCAGCCACTCAGTTTTTCGCCGACGACGCCGGAGGTGTCATAGATGGAGATGTCTTCCGCGGCGGCGGAGACGTCGTTGGTGGTGCGCTTCGAGCAGCCGGAGTCCGTCTGGTAGCTGGGCTTCGGCTCGACCAGGCTGCAGCCGCTTCCCGAGCGCGCCCACACGGTCTCGCTCCAGCCGCGGGAGTTGCTCGCTTCGACCAGTTCGGTGCCGCCGACGGCGATCACGTCCGGGGAGGCGGCGGGGTAGCTGGGGCGCCCGGCGCCATACTCTTCATTGTCGTAGCCGTAGTCGCCGCTGGCGACGGTGATCGGCACTCCGGGGTGGGTGTAGTCGGCGTCGTATGCGGTCTCGCCTTCGAACTCGAAGCTCCCGTAGCTGTTGGAGACCTCGGTGGCCCCGAGTTTTACGGCCTCGTTGACTGCGGCGCCCAGGTCTTCGATGCTCGCTGAGTTGGCCTCGACGAGGATGATGTGGCAGTTGGGGCACACGGCGGAGACCATGTCCAGGTCGAGCGACTCCTCGACCGGCCAGTCGCCGTCTTCGGCGCTCGGCTGCGGCGGGTAGCTCTTGCCGCCGGTCTGGTTGACCTTCTGGAAGCAGTTGCCGGCGCTGGTGCACGCGGGCAGGCCGTAGGCCGAGCGGTAGGCGGCGAGATCGGATTCGGCGGTGGGGTCGTTGTAGGCGTCCACCAGCGCGACCGTCTGCCCGCTGCCGGCGCTGCTGGAGGGCAGCTTGTAGGCGGCCTGCAGGTCGGCGGGCGCGAGGCCGCTGCCGTCGATGCCGCTGTCGGCCGGGGCGACGCCGGCGGCGGCGGGCGCGATCGCGTCCAGCTTCGCGGCGGCGGGGACGATCACCGTCTGGCAGGAGGCGACGCCGGCCGGCTGCGGCGCACAGGCCGCGTAGGGCTGGGTCGAGGACGGCGCTGCGGAGAGCGGCTGCACTGCGCCCGTGGCGGCCTGCGCGCTCGCGGCGCCCCCTGCGATCCACATGCTGCACGCGATGAGCGCGACTGTGAGCTGAAGTTTTGGCTTTCCCTGCCGACTAACGATGTTGGACACCTTCGCTCCCGTTCCTTGGGTTCGCGCACGCATCGGCGGCTGGCGCGGCGACTTTGAGCTATGGCTGGGCGCGGTGGACGACCGGGCGATCCTTTCGGACGACATCGCACGTCCCCTTTGGGACGACACGACCCGGCGCGTCGCTTTGGCGGCTAGCGCAGACGGCGCGCGAGGAACTCCACGAGCGCGCTACAGGTGCGCTGTGGCTCGTCGTCCCACACGAAATGCCCGGCCTGTTCGAGCACGAGCAACTCGGAGCCGGCAAGTTCGTCGTGGAAGCGGTGCGCCATCTTCACGCCGGCGAAGCGGTCCTGCGCGCCCCACACGATCAGCGCGGGTAGCCCCAGCGTGGCGAGGCGCCCGTGGTAGGGGACGAGCTTGTCGAAGTCGCCCGAGCGGTAGAGCTCGAGCTGGCCCCGCCGGCGCTCCTCGCCCGCGAATCCCTTCCAGTACTCGCCGAGCGCAGTGTCGTCCATCCCGCTGGAGACCGCGCGCATGGCCGCGTAGAAGCCCTCGCGCGTGTAGGCGTCGAGCAGCGCCTCGCCCTCTCCGGGGGTGCGCATCACGTTGGCCAGGTCGTGCCAGCGCCGGTCGGAGAAGAAGCCGCCGTCGGAGATCACCAGGGCACCCACCGCGTCGGGGTGCTCGCACGCCCAGCGCAGGCCGATCATCACCCCCCAGTCGTGTGTGACGAGCGCGACCGGGCCGGGCGCCAACTCGCCCACGAAGCGTTCGAGCGCCTGCACGTGGTGCTCCCAGGTGCCCGGCGGGTCGGGCTGGGAGTCTCCGTAGCCGGGCAGGTCGGGGGCGAGCGCGCGCCAGCCCGCACCGGCGAGCTGCTCGAGCGCGTGGCGCCACATGTAGGAGGACTCGGGGTAGCCGTGCACGAGCACGACCGCCGGGGCATCCGCCTCGCCGGCGTGCCGGTAGGCCAGTCCACCGGCGTGTGCCAGGCCGCTCACGAGCGGCATGCTAGTGCGCGTGGGCCGGCCTGCGCTTGCCGCTCGGGCGGCGGATCGCCGCAGGCGATGTCAAGCGACCCTGACCGTGCCGTGCTCAGGCCGGGGCGCGCTCTTCGCTACAGCGGTGGCGTCGTCACTGGGCGCCACCGCTGAGGAAGATCTGGATCAGCCTGAATCAGCCTTCCAGCAGCTTCAACGTCGCGTCGGGCAGCTGGTTGGCCTGGGCGAGAATCGACACACCGGCCTGCTGCAGAACCTGCAGCTTGGTGAATTCGGTCATTTCCGTGGCCATGTTCACGTCGGTGATCGCGCTCA
>DATJRV010000061.1:0-57362 GCA_035504435.1 Solirubrobacteraceae bacterium | reverse complement strand
GCCGAGCGCCGATGATGCCCGCCAGCGCCCGCCTGCAGTTCTGAAGACCAGTCAGCGAATACGGGAGCCGATTTGAGGCTCCCGCCTCGCCCAACAAAGGGCAACTCGCAAAGCGCCTGCGAGACCACCGCCGCTCGTCCTTTGCGAGAGCCGGCGGCGCAGGTTCTCGCGTGCCGCTTATCGCGCGAAGCGAGCGCGTCTGAGGTCACACCGAAGCAAAGGAAGCCCATGCCGCCAGTCGCGGCCGGGGCTTTGAGATCACAGATTGCAAACGTCAAACGAGCGTTGGGTCCACAGCGTATGGCACTCTGCGTGCATGGTCGATCAAACCAAGACAGAGAGGTCACCGGAGCTGCTTCCACTCCTGCGATCCAGCAGCGGATCCTGGTCGTTCGCGAGCGCTACGTGATGCTCGATGAGGATCTGGCAGTGCTATATGGGGTACAGACACGTCGTCTGATCGAGTAGGTCAAGCGGAATATCGACCGGTTCCCGTCCGACTTCATGTTCCAGCTGACCAAGAACGAGGCCGCGGCCTTGAGATCGCAATCTGCGACCTCAAGTGACGGAGACGGTGGGCGCCGCTACGCGCCCTACGTCTTCACAGAGCAAGGCGTGGCGATGCTGTCTGGCGTTCTCCGGAGCAAGACGGCGGTTGCCGTCAACATTGCGATCGTGCGGGCGTTCGTTGAGCTGCGACGCGTCGCGGCCTCGCACACCGCGATTGAGAGGCGCCTTGAAGATTTCGAGCGAGAAACCAAAGCCACCCTCGGCCAACACGACCAGCAGCTGGACGAGATCTTTGAGGCACTGCGGCAGCTGATCTCCCCACCCCCGCAGCCCAAGCGCCCGGTTGGCTTCAGATTGCCCGAAGGCGACAAGTAGGCCCTCGACGGCGGAGGGCGCCGTTACCAGACTCCCGCTTGCGAGCATGAATGCAGGAGCCAGAGCCGCCTCGCCACTTGCTGCTCCTCAGGACGAGCAGCACTCGTCCGTGTTCCGGCACGCCAGACGCTCGCTTCGCCATGGCGAAGGAGCAGTCTGAGGCCGGTCGACCCGGGCTGTCGAGTCGTCCTAAGCGAAGACCACGCCGTCAGTCCTTGGAGTCGTGCGGTGTTGGCAGCCAACCGCGGCCCAGCCGAGGTCGTGAGTGTGCGATGTCGTGTAGCGCCAGGCTGCGAGCTAGTCCCCGGGTGTACGCCCGAGCAGCGTCGTGGCCGCGCTCGCGGGGTCCAGCCGTCGTTGGACTACCTCCTCGAGCAGGCGCTGGAACTGCGGGTCCTCCTGCAGTTCCTCTTCCAGGCGCCGGCGCAGGCGCGCGGTGGCGATCGCCAGCACCTCGCCACGCAGGTTGCGCGCGCGGCGCTCGGCCAGTTCGCCGGCGGCGACGATGTGCGCGCGGTGCTCGCTCAAGCGCTCGACGAGCTCGTCGATCCCCCGGCCGAGACTGGCCTCGGTCTTGACGATCGGCACCCGCCAGCGCCGCTTGGCCTCCTCCGGCGTGAGGTCGAGGTTGGCGAGCGACAGCACGCCACGGATCTCGCGCACCATCGTGTCGGTCAGCGGATGGTCGGCCTTGTTGATGACGATCACATCCGGGATCTCCATCACGCCCGCCTTCAGCGCCTGGATCGAGTCGCCCGAGCCGGGCATCAGCACGAGCACGATCGTGTCGGCATGATCGATGATGTCGATCTCCGCCTGACCGACGCCGACGGTCTCCACGAACACGTCCTGACGGCCGGCCGCGTCGAGCAACAAAGCCGCCTGCAGCGCTGCCTCCGAGAGGCCGCCGAGCGCGCCGCGGTTGGCCATCGAGCGGATGAACACGCCCTGGTCGAGAAAGTGCTCGGTGAGGCGGATGCGGTCGCCCAGCAGCGCGCCGTGGGTGAACGGCGAGGACGGGTCCACGGACAGCACGCCCACCGTGCGCCCGGCTTCGCGCCGCGCCTTCGTGAGCGCGCCGATCAGCGTCGACTTGCCCACGCCGGGGGGGCCGGTGAAGCCGACGATATCGGCGTGGCCGGTGTGCGGGTAGACCTCGCGCACGAGCGCCCAGCCCTCGGGCGTGTTGTCCTCCACGAGCGTAATCGCGCGCGCGAGCGCACGGCGATCGCCGTCGAGCAGGCGCTGTGCGAGGGTCGGCGCGGCCATCGAGCGCGCAATCATCGCAGGGGGCCGACTCCCGGTCTCCGCGGGCAGCGTCATCGGCGCCGGCAGCCGGGCGGGCGATTATCGGCTACGCGGTCGGGCTCCCCGTGCCTGCACCTGCGATCATGTGGGCATGGGAGAGCAGGCACATGTCCATGGGAGAGCAGGCACATGTCACGCTCAGCGGTGACATCGCCGGTGAGTACATCGTCGAGGACAGGCGTCCCGATGGGCGCCTGGTACTCGTACGCGACACCAGCATTGCCGCGATCTCCAGACGCCACGACCTGACGCCTGCCACGCTCGAGGAGTTCGAAGCCGAATACGGAGCAGTTCGCCCGCCCGACGGCGAGGGGTAGAGGATGCCCGCCAGCCCCGGGGCCACGCCCCCGTCCTCTTCGACGAGGACGCGTGGGGCGCGGACATGGCGCGCATGAGCACCACGGCGGGCCGCCACGTCGCTGATCGCTGCGCACTGAATTCCAATTGGGTGCCTCATCAGCGCCAGTTCCACGCTCATCTTCGATGGCGGCCGGCTGGACGAACGCCGCGTGGTCGCCGTCCAGCCCAAGGGCCGCCGCACTGGCGTGGGACGTACGATTCGCCAGCCATGACACCGGTCGCCGACACCACGGCCGAGATGCACGCCGAGGAGCTGCTCGACGCCGTCCGCCGCGCGCCCGCGCCGCTGCACGGCGGCCCGCTGGCGCTGCTGCGCTTCATGCGCCAGAACAACATGCTGACGCCGAGCTACGCGCGTCTGCTCGCGCGCTTCGCGCTGCTGAAGCTGCGCTTTCGTGGGCGGCTGCGCACGGAAGGGCTGTGCTTCTTGTGCCCCGGCGTGACGCTCGAGATCGGTCGCCACGCGAGGCTGCACATCGGCCGCTGGGCGTGGGTCGGGCACGCGAGCAAGATCCGCGTGCACGAGGGCGAAGTGAGCATCGGCGCGAAGACGGTGATCGGACAGGAGTGCACGATCTCCGCTTACCAGCACGTGTCGATAGGGCGCGAGTGCATCATCGCCGACCGCGTGATGCTGATCGACTTCGACCACGGCGTCACCGAGGTCGAGCGCCCGATCCGCCAGCAGGGGATCTACAAGCGCGACGTGCGCGTCGGGCACAACGTGTGGATGGGCTACGGCGCGTGCGTGCTGCGCGGCGTGAGCATCGGCGAGAACAGCATCGTCGGCACGAGCGCGGTGGTCACGAAGGACTTCCCCCCCAACTCCGTCATCGCCGGCGTCCCCGCGCGCGTGATCCGCATGCGCGAAGCGCCGCGCTCGATGCGCTGGGAGTGAGCTGCCAGCGCGCCCACGACGAGCGCCAGCGCGCAACGAGCGTCAGCGACCGGCGACGCTCAGGCGGGCGGCGCCGGTTGCCTGTTCGGGCACGTCGCCTCGTGCACTTCCTGGGTCAGCGCACTGAGCTTTTCCGAGAGCGTGTGGATCTGCTCGGTCAAGTCGGTGTTGCGCTGCAGCAGGTCGGTCTGGAACTGGCCGAGCTCGTCACGGTGCTTGGCGGCGGCTTCCTCGTTGGCCTTGTCGGTGCGCGTCTGCGCCTTCTGGGCGATGATCACGAGCGCGCCGGTGTAAAAGGCGACGGCGGAGAAGACGAGGTTGAGCAGGATGAACGGCGCGGGGTCGAAGCCCTTGCCGTCGAGCAGTCCTTTCCAGGATTCGCTGAGGAAGTGGATCACGTGGTTGGACAGCACCCACGCGATGATGATCGCCGAGCTGACGACCAGGAAGCCGACCGTGCCCATGCCGCTGGCGACCGCCTCGGAGACGCGCTCCATGAAGCTGCTGCCCCCAGCGTACGGCGAGTCGCTGTCCGAGCCTGCCTTGTAGTGCTTGTGGTGACGCATCGGGTCGAGCTTGCTCGCCGTCTGCTGCGGCGGCGGCTGCTCCACGACTGTGGCTGCCATGCGGGTTCCTCCTGTGTGGGGTTTGCACGGATGATCGCCGATTCAGATGACGCGAACGGCAGGAGGGCTTGGCCTACGGCGCGAGCAGTAGCCGCGGGTCGGCGTCGATCGCCAGGTTGCGCGGCCCGTCGCGCTGCGAGCGCTCGCCCGCCAGGTCGCGCTCGAGCGCGCCGGCGAGTGCCTGGCGGTGGGCTTGAAAGCGCTCGCGCGGATACGGGCCGGCGAGCTCACGTGAGACCATGAACGGCCAGTCGCTGGCCTGCAGCGCGAGCAGCTCACGCACGGCCGTGCTGCGCGCGTGCTCGCCGGCGCGCAGCAGCGACAGCTCGGCGGCGCGCGTGGCAAACGCCATCTCGGCGACCGCCGGCCCCGACCAGGTGGACAGGTCGCCGTCCTTGCCCCAGCTGCAGACGCCCGGCGTGAACGGCGAGGTGGGCTGCACACGCGCGAGCGCGTCGTCCAAGCGCAGCAGCTCGAGCCCCTGGCGCTCGCACTCCTCGACCACCGCGCGCAACCACCACCGGCCCTCATACCACCCGTGCCCGAGCAGCTCGGTGTCGAGCGCGCACACCACCAGCCCCTCCCCGCCCGCCGCGTGCAGGCGCGCGCGCGTGCGGCTGACGAAGTCCCCGGCGTGCGCGCGTGCGAGCGCCAGCGCCGACGCGTGGTCGTACTCGCCGCCGTCGTTGTTCCACGGGTTGTGGTGGTGGACCGTGTGGTGGTGGTAGTCGCGGTAGGCGCCGCTCGCCGGGTAGCCGTGCTCGCTCCACACCAGCGACATCGTCTCGCGGTCGACCGGCACCAGCAGCACCCCGCAGGCGCTGGCGATCGGGTGCAGGTGCTCGACGGCCCCCAGCCCGAAGTGGTTGGTCAGCTCCACGCACACCGCGGACACGCCGGCGTCCTCCAGCCCGCGCTCCAGCCACGGCGCGTACGCGCACTCGGGCAGCCAGAAGCCGCCGCGCCATCGCTGGGCGCAGCGGCGGCGGTGTGCGGCGATGCCGCCCGCCACCTGCAGGCGCAGCGCGGCGTCGCTGGCGAGCAGCGGCAGCACCGCATGCGTCGCTGCGGAGGTCCACTGGGCGTGGCGCATCAGCGCCGCAAGCAGGTCGCCGCCGCGCGCGCGCAGGCGCTCGAGCGCGCGCGTGTAGTCGCAGAAGGAGCGTTCGAGCTCGCGCGCTAGCGCCTCGTAGCCGCCCGCGCGCAGCCCGGCCGCGTCCTCCTCGTGGGTGCGGCGACGCACGTTTTCCACGAATGCGGCGAAGCGCTCGTACACCGCTGGCGCTTCCAGCTGGTCGCACAGCACGGGCGTCAGCGACAGCGTCAGCGGGGCACCCGCGTCGAGCAGCTCGAGCAGCGGCAGATAGCAGCTGGCCATCGCCTCCCACAGCCACTCCTCCCCCGACGGCCACGTGCCGAAGCCCTCGACGTAGGGCATGTGCGTGTGCAAGACGATCGCCAGCGCGCCGCGTGCGCGCTCGCGCGGCGCGTTCACGGCCGGCAGACCGCGAGGAAGTCCAGTGCGCGCGCCATGTCGACCTCGCGGGCGGTGGTAGTGCCGCCAACGGCGGGGCGCAGCGCGAAGTCGCCGGTGGCGATCGCGGGCGTGAACCAGTCGTAGAAGCGCCGGGTGAGCCCGACGCCAGCGTGCAGCCGGTCCCAGCCGAGCCGCAGCGCGAGCTCGTGCGCGCGCAGCTTGCGCGCGTGGAACAGCCCGTACACCTGCACGTCGGCGAAGTGCTCGCGGCACAGGCGCTCGAACTCCTCAAAGCGGTACTCGTGCACGTGCCACGGGTTGTCCGAGCGCGGCGCGCCCTTGGGGGCGAGCGTGAGCACGTTGGGGGTGGAGACGAACACGCTGCCCCCGGGCTCGAGCAGCGAGCGGAAGTGCGCGAGCGCGTCGCCCGGCTGCGGCAGATGCTCGATCGTCTGCAGGAACACGACCGCGTCGGCGCGCTCGCTGAAGGCGGTGACGAGCTCGCGCGCGAAGCGCAGGTTCGGGTGGGCGGGGTTCTCGTACTTCAGGCGGGCGTGCTCGTGGGCCTCGGGGTTGGCGTCCACGCCGACGACGCTCGCCGCCACGCGCGCGAGCACGGCGGAGCCGTATCCCTCGCCGCAGGCCATGTCGATCACGCGCTGGCCGCGCACGCGCGCGGCGATCCATTCGTAGACGACCAGGTGCCGGCGGAACCAGTAGTTCTCGGCGGGCACGTCCGGCAGCGTGCGCTCGCCGGTCAGCGCCAGCGGCGGCACGCCGGCGGGCTGGTCGCGCTGCTCGTAGGCCGCGTCCGGCGGCGCTATCTCAGATGTTGATGTCAACAGACGTTCACGCTTGGATTCGTCAGCCCTGGCCGTGCAGACGTGGGTACGGCGGGCGAGTATATGGTCCGCCGTATGCCTGGAGCCCTGAGCGCGGCCGAGATCCGCGACGCGAACACGCGCTACCACGACGTGGCAGCCGAGCACTACGACTCCAAGTGGGGCATCGACTTCGGCGAGCTGGGTGGCAGCCAGGTGACGGCAAAGGTGCGCAAGGCGCTCGGACGCGAGCCCGACCACTACCCGCGCTCGCTGGAGATCGGCGCGGGGACCGGCTACTTCACGCTGAACCTGCTGCGCGCGGGGATCATCGGGGCGGCGAGTTGCAGCGACATCTCGCCGGGCATGCTGGACACGCTGCGGACCAACGCCGAGCAGCTGGGGCTGGAGGTGCACACGCAGCCCGCCGACGCCGAGCGGCTGCCGTTCGCCGACGAGAGCTTCGATCTGGTGCTCGGCCACGCGGTGCTCCACCACATCCCCGACTTGCCGCGCGCGTTCGCGGAGTTCGCGCGCGTGCTCGCGCCCGGCGGCACGGTGCTGTTCGCGGGCGAGCCGTCGCGCTACGGCGATCGCCTGGCGCGCGTGCCCAAGCGCGCAGCCGGCGCGCTCGCGCCGCTGTGGCGGCGCGCGATCGGCGCCGGCCCGGCGCCGCGAGGCGACGCACAGGACGGCGACGCTTCGCTGGAGGGCGTCGTCGACATCCATGCGTTCGCCCCCAGCGAGCTCGAGCGCGTGGCGCGCGTGGCGGGCTTCCAGGAAGTGCGCGTCAGCGGCGAGGAGCTGCTGGCTAACTGGTTCGGGTGGGCCAACCGCACGCTGGAGGCGACCGCCAATCCGCAGGAGGTGCCGTGGCCGTGGCGCATGTACGCCTACCGCGGCTACCTGCTGCTGCAGGAGCTCGACAGGCGGCTGCTGGAGTCGCGTCTGCCGGCGGCCGTGTTCTACAACCTGATGCTCGCCGCGCGCAAGCCCGACGCCTGAGCCCTCCGCCGCCGCCCGCCGCACGACCGTAAACTCAGCGGCATGCCCGAGCCAGTATGCCGGGGCTTTCCCCTGTTCCCGCTCGGTATCGTGGCGCTGCCCACGGAGAGCGTCCCGCTGCACATCTTCGAGGCTCGCTACCGCCGGATGATCGAGCACTGCATGAGCGCCACGCCGGGCTCGCCGGCGCGGGAGTTCGGGATCGTGTGGCTGTCCGAGGATGAGCTCAAGCCGGTCGGTTGTGCGTGCGAGGTCGAGCGCGTGCTCGAGCGCATGGACGATGGGCGCCTGAACATCCTGGCGCGTGGCACGCGGCCGTTTCGGCTGCTCGCGCGCCAGGACGATCTCCCTTATCCCGCCGGGGTCGTCGAGTTCCTCGGCGAGCGCGAGGAGCAGCTCGACGCGCAGGCCGCAGACGCGGCGCACGATCTCTACCGGGAGCTCGTGTTGCAGGCGACCGATCGCGAGATCGACGCGACTGAGCTGCGCGCGATGGACGCCTACCGCATGGCGGCCACGGTCGAGTTCGCTGTCGATGCCAAGCAGGAGCTGCTCGAGCTGCGCTCCGAGAACGCCAGGCTGCGCCTGCTCGCAACGCTGATCAGCACGGCGATCGAGCGTTTGGAGGCTGCCGAGCGCGCACAGCTGCGCGCGATGTCCAACGGCAAGGTCAGGTTCGAATAGCGCGTTGGGACGGTGCTCAGCCGCCGCGCAGGCCGGGTACGAGAATGTGGGTCACTGCCACCTCAAGGAGGGCGGGGTTGAAGCGGGCGCGCTGGTCGCGCAGGTACATGATCTCGGTCCACTGGGCCCCGTCGAGCTGGGGCTTGGCCAAGAGGTCGGCGATCAGTGCGTCGATGTTGGGAAAGGCGGCGTAGACGTCGGGCTGCAGCTGACTCATGACCGCGAGCTTGCCGTCGAGCACCTCGCGGGCGCAGGCATAGTCGAGCTCGATCAGTCGACCGTTGCCGGGGCGGGATACGATGGCGATGTAGGCGAGGTCGGCGTAGTGCTTGACCTGGCGGTGGGCGCCCCAGCCGAGGATCTTCTCCGCGAGGGTTTCGTGTGGATCCATGATCCACACGGCCGGATCGTCGTCCCAGATGGCGAGGTCGTAGGGGAGCTTGAATGGGACCTCGAGGCCGTCGACGAGCATCCCGCGAAACGACACGTCGGCCTTGAAGCTGCGGTCGTCTTCGTTTGGTATCAGCGACGTGAAGACGGGCGTAAAGCAGACCGGCGCGGACTTCCACGCGGTGCCGCCCTGGTCGTGCGGGACGAGGTCGGCGGGCGCGATCTCGAGATCGTCGTCGCTGTAGGCGAGCTTTGCCTTCATCGCCGTGGGCGGGTTGATCGTGTCGGACGAGGTCGAGAAGTCTGCGTCGTAGACGGTAAAGCGAGGGCTGTCGAAGCACCGCAGTCCCATCGAGCCGGCGAGGACGCTGCGCGCCGAAAAGAAGTCCTGGTTCTTGAGGTTGAGGACCTCGACGACGCGGACGAGGTCGCGGATCAGCACCGGCGCGGGGATCCCGTGCTTCTCGGCGGCTGCGGCGATTGCGCGGTCGTTCGGGTAGTCGATCACGGCGTCGCCGCCGCAGCGATCCACCCGCGCAGGTGATCCTCGGGGACGTTTACCAGGACGCCGGTGTCGCGGTCTCGCGTGATCTGCTCCGGGCTCAGCTCGAAGCTGTTGCTGCGATCAAGCGGCGTGCTGGCGCCACGGCCGCTGAGGTTCGGGAAGTTGCGCTTGGCCACCGCGTCGAGACCGAGCAGGCGCAGCAGCAGCGCGCAGCGGCGCTCCATGCTGCGCCCGCGCCGAGCGCAGATCGCGCACACCAGATCCCAATCGGCGTCGGATTGGCGTGCCCGTGCCCAGCAGCCGATGACCGTTTCCAGGCCGGCCGCGAGATCGGGGCGCGAAAGGCCGTCGACGAGCGCGCGCTCCATGGTGGCTCGCCAGATGAACTCCTTGGTGTCGGCAAGCGCGCGGACCCGTGTCAGCTCCCGGTCGCGATCGACCGGCCAGTTGCGCGGGCTCAGGCGAACGAGCCGCAGCGTCCCATCGGGAAGCGCGACGCTGGTAACGTCGAATGTGCCGGCCTGGCGGATGCCAGCGTAGATCGTGGTGGAGTGCAGGTCGGTCAGGCGGTAGTCGATCAGCGCGGTCAGATAGCTGATGAAGTAGTCGCCGCGGGCGCCGAGGATCAGCGCGGCGATGAGCTCGGCGGGGGCGGCCTGGGTTGCGGAGAAGGTGCCTCTGGGGGCGACGACGTAGCGGCCGCGACCGACGCGATAGAGCAGCTGGCTGTCAGCCATGCTCTCCAACAGAGCGTTGGGATCCTTGGTCCACTGCGACAACCAGGCGCGGTCTTCCGCGACGCTGATCGAGCGCCGGCGCGAGTCGGCGAGCGCCTCGAGCACCCGGGCGGCGATCGGGCCGGCCGCTCGCACCGCTTTGTCTCCTACATTCATGGTGTGATCTTACCATGATTATCGACTTCAAGAGTAGATATCCATGATAGATCATCTCCCGTGGTGTGATCCCTTAATGATTATCGGGCGAATAGGTCGATAATCATGATCTCATCGCACCGCTCACTCGGGCCTGAGCATCCGAGGCGGATCGTGGCGCGACGGTCTCCACATCGACGTCTGTCTTGCAGGACCTCAAGCGCGCACCGCCACGCCCCCGCGGCGCGGGTCGCCGGCGCCGGTGATCTGCCCGTCGCTGCGCAGCACCGCTTGCACGCCGCCGAAGAACAGGTTGAGCGCGCTGAAGCGCACGATGCCGGCCTCGCCGGCGAGCTCGCCGGCGTCGATGCCCGGCTCGGCGAACACGACGCCGTCCTCGAAGTGCACGCGCGGGGCCTCGACGGCCGCGCGCACGGACATGCCGCGGTCGACCACGCCGACGATCGTCTGCAGGATCGCCGAGCGGATGCGGTTGGAGCCGGCGCTGCCGAGCACGAGCTCGACCTCGCCCTCGCGCATGACCACCGACGGCGCCATCATGCTCGGCATGCGCCGCCCGGCGGGGTGCAGATGGAAGCCGAGCGGGTTGAGGTCCTGCTCGCCCATCACGTTGTTGATGTGCATGCCGGTGCCGGGGACGACCACGCCTGAGCCCTCGCCGTTGGTGCACGTGGCGCTGCACGCGCACCCGTGCGCGTCGATCACCGAGATGTGCGTGGTCGACCCCAGGCGCGAGCCGAGGAAGCGCGCGAGAAAGCCCTGCTGGTCGAGACCGTCGAGGAACTCGGCGGTGCGCTCGGACTGCGCGGCGGCCATCACCTCGACGACCGCGCGCAGCGACGGCGGCGCCGGGCGGCGGTCGAGCAGCGCCAGCGCGTAGGCGAGCAGGATGCCACCGGCCGACGGCGGCGGGTTGGTGAGGATCGCGCGGTCGCGGTAGGCGACCTCCACGGGCTCGCGCTCGATCGCGCGATAGCCGGCCAGATCGCCCGCGCGCAGCGAGCCGCCGCGCGCGGCCAGCCACTCGCACACCGCCGCCGCGACGTCGCCGCTGTAGAACGGCTCGGCGCCCTCGCGCGCCAGGCGCACGAGCGCGTCGGCGAGCTCCGGGTTGCGCAGCACGCCGCCCTCGCGCAGCAGCTGCCCGCCCGGCGCCCACAGCGCGGCGCACTCTGGCGTGGACGTCAGCAGATCGACGAGGATCTCGGCCACGTACGCCTGCCCTGCGTTCAGCGCGACGCCCTCGCGCGCGAGCTGCGCGGCCGGCTGCGCGAGCTCTTCGAGCGGCACCGTGCCCCAGCGGCGCATCGCCTCGCACACGCCCGCGGGCACGCCGTACACGCCGCATGAAGCGGGGCCGATGTAGAACACCTGCTCGGCATCGCCGAAGGACACGTCGATCGCCTGCAGCTCCACCTCCGAGCCGTCGCCCGCGCGCGTGGGCGCCTGCACGAAGAAGTCGAGCAGCGTCGGCCGCACCCCCCCGCCGGCCACCAGCATGTAGCCGCCGGCGCCCAACCCCGTCAGCAGCTGCTCGGTCACGAACGACGTCAGCATCGCCCCCACCGCCGCATCCACCGCGTTGCCGCCCGCGCGCAGCACCCGCGCGCCGGCCTGCGCCGTCAGCGGATGGCCGGCCGCCACCACCCCACGCTCAGCTTCACTCATTGCTGAGCGATACCACAGGCGCGCCTCTGACGCGCGTCAGAAATTCGGTAGGAACTCGGGGACGTCCATGTCGTCCACGGAAAGGCCGCGCCGACGCCGAGCTCGCTGCGGGCTCGGGGCTGCCGCGCGCACGGGCGCGGCGCGCTGCACCCGCACCTCGCCGGCCGCCGGCTCGCGGAAGCGCTCGACGCTCTTGCGCCGGCCCTCGTCGCCGTAGCCGGTGGCTACCACCGTCACCCACACCTGCTCGTCGAGCTTCTCGTCGACCATCGCGCCGAAGATGATGTTCGCGTCCGGGTGCGCGGCCTCGGAGACCGACTTGGCGGCCTCGTTGACCTCCCACAGCGACAGGTTGGCGCCGCCGGTGATCGACAGCAGGATCGAGCGCGCGCCGACCATCGAGGTTTCCAGCAGCGGCGAGGAGGCGGCCTGCATGGCGGCCTCGGTGGCGCGGTTCTCGCCCACGCCCATGCCGATCCCCAGCAGCGCGGTGCCGGCTTCGCTCATGATCGTGCGCACGTCGGCGAAGTCCAGGTTGATGAGGCCGGGGAGCGTGACGAGATCGGAGATCCCCTGCACGCCCTGGCGCAGCACGTCGTCGGCCACGCGGAACGCCTCGACCATCGCCGTCTGCTTGTCGAGCACGTCCAGCAGGCGGTTGTTGGGCACCACGATCAGCGTGTCCACCTCCTCGGCCAGCGCGCTCACGCCGCGCTCGGCCTGCTCTGCGCGGCGCGTGCCCTCGAAGCCGAACGGCTTGGTGACGATCGCCACGGTCAGCGCGCCCAGTTCGCGCGCGATGCGGGCGACGATCGGCGCGGCTCCCGTGCCCGTGCCGCCACCGGCGCCTGCCGTGATGAAGATCATGTCCGAGCCCTTCAGCAACGCCTTCAGCCGGTCGTAGTCCTCCATCGCCGCCTGGCGCCCGACGTTCGCATCCGAGCCCGAGCCGAGGCCGCGGGTGAGCTCTGAGCCGATGTGCAGCGTGATGTCGGCGGTCGACTGCTGCAGCGACTGCACGTCGGTGTTGACGGCCACGAACTCAATGCCCTCGACCTCCGCCTCGACCATGCGGTTGACCGCGTTCACGCCCGCTCCGCCGACGCCCACCACGCGGATCACCGGCTGTCCGACGCCAACCGACGAGCGTGCGGGCAGCACCTCCTCGCGCGCATAGTCATCGAAGCTCGCGCGCACCGGCGCCTCGAAGCTCGCGCGCGCCAGCGGTGGCTCCTCGACGGCGGGACGCTCGAGCAAGCTGTCTGGGATCTCCGACGAGAACGCGTGGCGCAGGCGCTCCTGCGGCGAGGGGATGCGCGGCTCCTCGCGCTCGGCGCTCAGCGTGGACGCGCCCAGCGCGGGGTGCGGCAGGGCGTCTTCGCGGCGCTGGCTGGCCCGCGGCTCGCCCGCGCCAAGCTCGCCGGCACGCTCGCCCGCGCCAAGCTCGCCCGGCGGCGCGCTCTGGCCCGACGTGGGCTGCTCGCGCTCGCCCTGCGGCCCCTCCAACTCCTCCGTCTTGCGGAACAGCGCGGCCAGCGGCCCTTCGCGCATGCTCGCCCGTCTAGGCGCCGGCATTCGCAAACACCTCCTGCTTGTTGAGGACCTCGCGCGCGAGCTGGCGGTAGGACTGCGCGGCGACGCCGTCGGGCTCGTACTTGAGCACCGACATCCCCTTCACCGGAGCCTCCGCGAAGCGCACGGTCTTGCGGATGCGCGACGCGAACACGCGGTCGCCGAAGTTTTCCTCGAGGATCTCGATCGCCTCCTTCGCGTGGATCGTGCGCGAATCCACCAACGTGGGCAGGATACCCTCGATGTCGACGCCCGGGTTGAGGTTCTCGCGGATCATCGCGAGCGTGTTCTGCAGCTGGATGAGGCCACGCATCGACAGATACTCGCACTGCACGGGGACGATCACCTTGTCGGAGGCGGTCAGCGCGTTGATCGTCAGCAGGCCGAGGCTGGGCGGGGTGTCGATGCAGATGAAGTCGTAGTCCTCGAGAATCGGCTCGAAAGCCTTCTGCAGCGCGCGCTCGCGACCAATCATCGTGGACATCGCGATCTCCGCGCCGGCCAGGTCGATCGAGGCGCAGGCGACGTCGATCTCGCGCTTGCGGATCACCTCACGGATGGAGATCTTGTGCACCAGCACGTCGTACATCGAGAGCTCCAGCGTGTCCGGGTCGATGCCCTGGGACATCGTGAGGTTGCCCTGCGGGTCCATGTCCACGCACAGCACGCGGTGGCCCTCCTCCGCGAAGGCCGCGGCCAGGTTGAGCGTTGTTGTCGTCTTGGCCACGCCGCCCTTCTGATTGGCGAACGCGATGACCTTGGCCCTGCCTTCCACGATGGCTCCGTTGCTCGATTGCTGAAAGCCGTTCCGGTGGGTATTCGCATGCCGATGGTGGATTCCTGCATGGGAACTACGATCCCGGCATGCCGGCGAGCACGACGAGCAGCGTCCGCGGCCTGAGCGGGCGCCTGCGCGGGAAGCGTGTGCTGGTGTGCGTGGGCGCGGGCGGGGTTGGCAAGACGACCACCTCCGCGGCGCTCGCGCTGGGGCTCGCGCGCGGCGGGCAGAAGGTGGCGGTGGTGACGATCGATCCCGCCCGGCGCCTGGCCTCGGCGCTCGGTCTCGCCGGGCTGCCCTCAGAGCCGCGGCGCGTCGAGGCGGCGCTGCTGGCCGCGCACGGCGTTGAGCTGGAGGGCGAGCTGTGGGCAATGATGCTCGACGCGAAGCGCACCTTCGACGAGCTGATCGCCCGCCTGGCCCCCGACGAGCACACGCGCGAGGAGATCCTCGCCAACCCCGTCTACCGCGAGCTCTCCACGGCGGTCGCGGGCTCGCACGAGCTGAGCGCGATCGCCAAGCTGTACGAGCTGCATGAGGAGCACGACTTCGACGTGATCGTGCTCGACACGCCCCCCTCGCGCAACGCGCTCGACTTCCTCGACGCCCCAGGACGCCTGCTGGGGTTCCTGGAAGGCAGGGCGCTGCAGGTGTTCCTCGGGCCGGGGGGACTGACGGCGCGGCTATTTGGGCGCGGCACCGCGCTCGTGTTCGCGATCTTCGCACGCGTCACCGGCGTGGACATGCTCGGCGAGCTGTCGCGCTTCTTCCGTTCGCTGTCGGGCGTGATCGGCGCGTTCGGCGAGCGCACGCGCAGCGTTGAAGCGCTGTTGCGCGACGAGCACACGAGCTTCGTGATCGTCACCTCGCCCGAGCCCGAGCCGGCGCTGGAGGCGCGCTTTCTCGCCGAACGACTGGCTGCGGCAGGCATGCCGCTCGGCGCGTTGATCGTCAATCGCGTGCACACGCATGGCCTGGAAGGCTTCACCGCGCCGGCGGTGACGGAGCTGCTGAGCGATGCGCTAGGGGCGCGTCTGGCGGGGCGCGTGGCCTCCAACCTCGCGGACTTCGACGTGCTCGTGCAGCGCGACCGCGAGACGATCGCGCGGCTCACGGAAGCTGGGAGCGCCGCCGCGCGGCTGCCCGCGCCGGTGCTGGTGCCGCACCTAGATGAAGACGTCCAGGATCTCCGCGGACTGCGCCGCGTCGCCGAGCATCTGCTCGACTGACTGCTGCGCGGCCGGCGGGTGCTGGACGTGTGGGCCCGCCTGCTCCTCGGCGGGCTGGCGCGCGGGCTCGGTGGGGGGCTGGCGCGCGGGCTCGCCGGGGGGCTGGCGCGCGTGCTCGCCCGCGGGTGCGTCCGCGAGCAGCAGCTGATCGGCGAGGCCCACCAGGCCTGTGTCCAGGTGCCCGCAGATTACGTCCCTGAGCAGCGCGCGCAGGTGGTCGGCCAGCTCGCGTGCGAGTTGCTCGAGCGCGGCGTGCACGGTCGCGGTGCCCGCGATCACGTCGCGCTCGAGCGCGAGCGCCGCGAGCGTACGCTCGGTCAGCGTCATGCGCTGCTCGGGTGTGGCGCACAGCGCGGCCAGGCGCCCCGGCAAAAGGCCGCTGGCGGGACCCTCGGGCTCGAGCAGCACGCGCAGCGCGAGCAGATGATCGGTCAACGCCTCGAACGCGCTCGGGCGCTCGCAGCCCAGCTCGAAGCGCCTGAGCGCCCAGGCGAGCTCGTTGCCGTCTGGCGCGCGCCGCGAGACGAGGTTGCAGAACGCGCGCAGCTCGTCCTCCTGCTCTGAGGTCACGACCAGCATTCCGTGCGGGCGCCCGCCGGTGCCGAGCGCAAGCGCACCCCAGCGCCCGTCGGACACGCGCGCCCACGCGAGCGCGCCGAGCGTGACGCGACCGTCGCCGAACAGTCGCAGCGCGCGCAGCAGATCCTTGAGCACCGCGCGGCCGCGCGCGATCATCTCGCGCGGCTCGCCGTCGCCGGCGTTCAACACCACGACCAGGTGCTCGCGCTCTCCGCCCTGCGCCGCTTCAGGCAGCTCGGCGAGCGCATGCGGCTGGGCGATCGTCAGACCCCGCGTGAGCGCTAGCTCAGCGGAGCTGATCGTGACGCCGTGCAGCGTCGCGACGATCGTCGTCTCGCCGGCGCCGCTCAGCCTCGCGCGTTCGAGCCGTTCGAGCGCGCCCTGCAGCCGCTCGGGACGCGGCTCGAAGTCGCTTTGACCATCGAACACGTCCGCCAACAGCGCCAGCAGCGCCGCGTCGACACGCGAGCGCACCGAGCTGTGGGTGCGCTCCACGCCAACGCTCACCAGGTAGCGGTCGAGGCCGTCGAAGCCCTCGAGCACGGCGGCTGCGCTCGCGTAGCTAGCCAGCCGCTCGAGTTGTGCCTGGCGCTCGGCGATGAACTCGGCGGTCTGTGCACTGTAGGAGTAGAGGATGCCCCCGCCCCCGCCCCCGCCGCCGACGCTCGAGCCCCAGCGTGTGCCCTGCGTTTCGAGCTCGAAGCGAACCTCGGCGCCGCCCGCGAGTGCCGCCGTCAGTAGCTCGCCGGCCTCCTGCGCGAACTGGGTGAGCGCGGCCTGCAGCTGCAGTGAACGCATGCTGCGCTGAGTTCGCGCTGGGCCCACGCGCTCCTGCCAGCGCAGCGGGCGTTGCAGGGTTTGCGGCTATGCGACAGCGAGGACGGCGTCCGTGCGCTCCGAGCACTCCTCGCCGAGCCAGCGTTCGCCGTACGCACGCATGTCGTCGATGAGCGGCAACAGCGCACGCCCCTTGTCGGTGAGTGCGTACTCCACCCTGGGGGGCACCTCGTGGAAGGTGTGGCGTTTGACGATGCCCTGCTCCTCGAGCGCCCGCAGGCGCAGCGAGAGCGTCCGCGGGCTGATGCCCGCAAGCGAGCGTTCCAGCTCGCAAAAGCGCGAGCGCCCAGCAGCCAGGTCGCGTACGAGCAGCAACGTCCACTTGCCGCACACGATTTCCGCGGTCATGCACACCGGACACGTCTCGTCGAGGGCCATCCTGCCCTTTACTTTACCAACTGAAGTAGCTCAGACGGTGGTGAGCGACGGCTTGGCGTCACCCTCGCGCTTGGCCTCGGCGGCGGCGACGTCCTCCATCGTCGTCCCACGACGCCCGTCTGCCTGCATCAACAGCTTGAAGTCGTGCGGGCTGGACGCCACGCGCATCGCGTCCTCGAACGTCACGCGACCGGCCTTCACGTGGCCAAACAGCGCCTGGTCGAACGTCTGCATGCCGTAGTAGCCGCCGGAGGTGATCACCTCGACCAGCTTGCCGGTCTGGGCGGGGTCGATGATCATGTCGCGCACGCGGCCTGTCATGCGCAGGATCTCGCACACCGCCACGCGCCCGCCGTCCGCACCGGGCACCAGGCGCTGGGAGATCACGCCCTTGACCGTGCCGGCGATCATGCTGCGCGCCTGGCCGTGCTGGTGGGGCGGGAAGAAGTCGAGCATGCGGTTGATCGACTCGGTGGCGTCCACCGTGTGGATCGTCGAGAGCACCAGGTGCCCGGTCTCGGCCGCCGACAGCGCCGTCTGCACGGTCTCCTCGTCGCGCATCTCCCCCACCAGGATCACGTCAGGGTCCTGGCGCAACACCCTGCGCAGGGCACGCTTGAACGACGCGGTGTCCATGCCCACCTCGCGCTGGTTGATCACCGAGCGCTTGTCGCCGTGCACGAACTCGATCGGGTCCTCGATCGTCACGATGTGCTTGCTCATGGTGTTGTTCATGTGGTCGATCATCGCCGCCAGCGTCGTCGACTTGCCCGAGCCGGTGGTGCCGGTGAGCAGCACGATCCCGCGCTCCTCCTCGGCCAGTTCGCGCACCACCGCCGGCAGCGCGAGCTCGTCGATCGTGCTGATCTTGTGCGGGATCGCGCGGCACGCCATCGAGATCACCCCGCGCTGCTGGAAGGCGTTGATGCGGTAGCGCGCGATGTCCGCGATTTCAAACGAGAAGTCCACCTCGTGCTCGTGCGCGAACTCCCCCAGCTTGGCTTCGTCGCTGAGCAGCTCGCGCAGCGCATCCTCGGTGTCCTCGGCGCTCAGCGCCGGCACGTTCGCATCTGTCGCCAGCTCGCCGTTCACGCGATACAGCGGCGCGGAGCCGACCTTCAGGTGCAGGTCCGAGCCGCCCTTCGCGACGAGCTCACGCAGCGCAGCCTGAACGTCGAACATGCATCACTGATCGGCAACCGCGACGCGCGGCTTGAGCAGCGGGAACGGCCGTGGACGGCCTACGCGACGTCGCGCAGCTTTTGCGCCTCCGCGAGGCTTTGCAGCTTCTTCAGCGACTGGTTCTCGATCTGGCGGATGCGCTCGCGCGTGACATTGAACGTCCGCCCCACCTCGTCCAGCGTGCGGGGGTGCTCGCCGCCGAGCCCGTAGCGCAGCTCCAGCACGCGCCGTTCGCGGTAGGACAAGTTCTCGAGCGCCTCGCGCAGCGCCTCCTTGGTGAGGATCTCCGCGGCGCGCTCGTACGGCGACTCGGCGCGCTCGTCGGCGATGAACTGGCCGAACTCCGACTCCTCCTCGTCCCCCACCGGCTTCTCCAGCGAGACCGGCGCCTGGGCGGAGCGCTTGATCGAATCGACCTCCTCCGGGTCGATGCCGGTGACGTCGGCGATCTCCTGCGCGGTCGGCTCGCGCCCCAGCTCGGTCACGAGCTTGCGCTCGGCGCGGCCAATCTTGTTGAGCTTCTCGACCACGTGCACGGGAATGCGGATCGTGCGCGCCTTGTCGGCGAGCGCGCGGGCGATCGCCTGGCGAATCCACCAGGTGGCGTAGGTGGAGAACTTGAAGCCCTTGCGGTAGTCGAACTTCTCGGCGGCGCGCACGAGCCCGAGCGTGCCCTCCTGGATCAGGTCGAGGAACGGCAGGCCCTGGTTGCGGTAGTTCTTGGCGATCGACACCACCAGGCGCAGGTTCGACTCGACCATCTTCTGCTTCGCGTCCAGGTCGCCGCGCTCGATGCGCTTGGCCAGGTCGACCTCCTCCTGCGCTGTCAGCAGCCGCACCTTGCCGATGTCCTTGAGAAACAGCTGCAGCGAATCGGTGGTCATGTCCGGCTTCAGGTCGAGCGCCGTTTTGGCTTTGCGCCGGCCGCGCTTGTCGGGCGCGCGCTCGAGCTGCGACGCGGCGAGCGCCGGGTCGATGTCCTCCACGAGCTCGATCTCCGCGCGCTCGAAGAAGCCGTGCAGCTCTTCGACGTCGGCCTCGTCAAGGTCCAGCTCGGACATCGCCCTGGTGATCTCCGCGTAGGAGAGCACGCCCACCTGCTGCCCCTTGGCGAGCAGGCCCTTGACCTCATCCAGCTCCTGCAACTCGGCTACTGACATTCGTGTTTCCATTTCTTCTCAGAGATCAACGACGAAGCGATGGAGATCCGCGCGAGATTACGGCTGGCAAGGCTATTTGGTCGGACATACGGCCGCACCGCACCGACGTTACAGATCGACTTGGTTCTCCTGGCGTCCATGCTAACGCGTCGCGCCGAACTTGGACCGATTTGCAAACATTGTGCAGATGAGCGCGCCCGACGAGTCCGTGCAGCCCCCGAGCGGCACGGCGGACGCAGCAAGCGTGCTCGCAAAGCTCCCGCGCACGCGCCCGCAGCGGGCAAGCGCGCGCCGCGTGGCCGCCCGGGCGCACAAGTCTCCGCCGCAGCCGGCGACCGGCGCGCCCGCGGCAACCAGCGCGCCCGCGGCGGGCAGGCGCAGCTCGCGCGCTGCCGGCTCGCGCGCCGCCGACTCACGCGCCACCGCCGCCCCCGCCCCCAGGCAGGGCTTCGAGTCCGAGAGCGAGCGCGGCCGCACTGTGCACCCGCCGGGTGGCGCCGAGCTGGTCGCCTCGGCGGCGGAGATCGTCGGCGAGTTGGCGAAGGCCGGCGTGTCCGCCGGCGAGCGCCTGCTCAAGGACGCGTTCTCGCGCCTGCCTTTCTGAAGGCCACCTCCGCTGCCTGAAGGCCACCTCCGCCGCCCGGCTCCGCGCGGCCGCTCACGTCGCCCGCCTCACCCGCCTGCGCGGCCGCTCGCGCCACCCGTCGCGCGCCGCCTGTATACTGCGCCGCAACGCCGAACCGTCGTGGCTCAGGCCGGGACGGGCGGGGGACCCAAATGCGGATCGTGGAGATCCGTTGGGGCGAATCGGTCCGGCAGGACCGTAGCGCCGCACCCAGGTGCCGCGCGAGCCCGTCAGCTCACCCCGTAGGCGCCGCCCGATGTGCCGACATGCGTGTGACGCTGAAGACATATTCGCTCGTGCTCGTGCTGCTGGCGTCGGGCTGCCTGGCGGGACCTGCGGCCAGCGCGCTCGCCGGGACCGGCGGCACCTCCGGCGGCGCGGCGGCAACCGCCGGCGCCGCGACCGCCACGCCGACCACGGGCATCGGCACGCACGTGATCGCCACGTGGTTCGGCCCCGGCCTGTATGGCAAACAAACCGCCTGCGGGCAAACGCTCACACCGGACGTCGTCGGGGTGGCCAACCGGACGCTGCCGTGCGGCACGCTGGTGCAGATCGAATACGCCGGCCACAGCCTGACCGTCCCGGTGCTCGACCGCGGCCCCTACAGCCACCACGCCAGCTGGGATCTCACCGCCGGCGCCGCGCAGGCGCTGGGCATCGCCGAGACGGTGCGCATCAGCGCGCAGGTCGTCGGCGCGACAGCCAACACCCCCACGCTCGGCCTGCCCGCCGCCGTGACGAGCGCCGCGCCAGTGTCCGGCGGGGTGCCCGCCGGCTGAGCGGCGCCCCCGCCTGAGCGGCGCCCGCCGCCCGTCGGCCGGCGCTTCAGACCGGCTCGTCCAGGGACGCCGCCGGGCGCGCCGCCTGCAGGCGAGCTGCCGCGCGCGCCGCGTACAGGCCCACGTCAGCGTGCGCTGCGAGCGCCGCGGCCTGGCGCCCGTCCTCGGGGCACACGGCGGTGCCGACGGCCAGCGCCAGCGGCCGGCCGCGATGGTCGGTCGCCGAGGCGCCTGCGACGAGCAGACGCTGGGCCAGGCGCCGTGCGCCGGGGTCGTCGGTGT
Organism: Solirubrobacteraceae bacterium; assembly: GCA_035504435.1. Lineage (GTDB taxonomy): Bacteria > Actinomycetota > Thermoleophilia > Solirubrobacterales > Solirubrobacteraceae > Palsa-744. The sequence goes on along the minus strand of DATJRV010000061.1, from coordinate 36,438 downwards.
CCGGCGCCAAAAGCCAGCAGCGGCCGGGTCGCTCGCGCGTGAGCGACCCCGACCACGCGCCCAGCTCCGCGAGCAGCGCGCGTTCCATCCGCTCGCCGACGTGGCGCAGCTCCTCTTCGCCGGCTTCCCTGCGCAGCTGCTCCAGCTCGCGGGGCTCGACCAGCAGCACGGCAAACGGCTGCCCGTCGCGTTCGAAGCGCTCGAGCTGGGCGCCGATCGAGCTGACCCACGCGGCGGGACCTTCCTCGCCACGTCGCTGATCGCGTATCTCTATCTCGCCGCCCGCCGGCACGCTCGACTGTGGCAGCGGCTGCTCCCAGGCCCCCGCACGCTCGTCGACGATCACCGCTCGCCCGCTGGACGCGGCGGCCTGGGAGACCGCGCTCGCCGCGGACGCGCGCTCCACGGCGGATGCGGTCGCCGCGCTGGCCGGTGCGCCCCCAGGGGCCATGCCGTCGAGCGCTGCGGCGAGCAGCGCCGAGCAGACGTGCGCGAGCCGATCGCCGAGGTCCCCGAGCAGCCGCGCGGACGGTTCGGCGACGACGTCGAGCGATGCTTCCCAGAGGACGCCCCGCAGGGCGTCGGTCGCCTGCGCGAGCGCCGCCGCGTCTTGCGCGCCGCAGATCGCCCACAGCTCGCGCGGGCCGCAGGACCGCTCGCGCCCGCCCTCGCCCTGCGCCGGCGCGACCGTCAGCCGTTCGAGCTCAGCGTCGGACTGCACGGCACGCAACGCCCTGGCGCACACCGTGGGGCCGTCGAGCGCGAGCTCCTCGAGCGGGACCTCGCCGATCCGCTCGGCCGGGCGGGCGAGCATCAGCGCGATCGCCCACCCGCGTGCCAGCTCGTCGGCGCGCGCGAGCAGGACCTCGAGCGGCAGCTCGGCGACGGGGCGAGCTCGGGCGGCCCGGCGCGCGTGCGGACGTTCGACCATGGCGTGTTGCATAGCAGCAACCGAGGACGTCGTGCAGCAGCCGGGGACGTCGTCCAGCTCCGGGCGTCCCGCACGCCGGGAGATAGCCTGGTGGACGGTGCGCCTGTCGAAATCGATTGGAGCCCGCCACGAGCGGGCCGTCCTGTCGGACCTCGAGAGCTCCACGTCGATCGATCTCGGCAGCGGCGCCGTGCGCTCGACGCAGGCGGCCGACCTCGTGATCGACGAGCGCTCGCTCGAGGAGATATGGACGCCGATGCACCTCGAGCGCCTCGCGCGCACATACTGGCGGTTTCTCACGCGCGTGACGCTCGGGCTGGTGCGCGTGGTGTACAGCGAGCGCGAGCGCTCGGTGGTGCTGCTCGCGCGCCCGTTGAAGCTGCTGACGTTCGAGGCCCCCCAGTATGAGATGGACGCCGTCCGCGGCCTTGTCCGCTGGCGCATCGCGCGCGGGCTGCTCGTTTCGCGTCGCGGGCGCGACCGCCTCGGCTACCTGCAGATCGAAGTCCGCCGCAGCCCCGGCGTCGACGCCCGTCGGGCGCGGCTGCACGTGGAGGTCGAGGTCGCGAACTTCTACCCGTCGATCGCCACGAGGCTCGGCCGACGGCTCTACGACGCGACCCAGTCGCGCATCCACGTGATCGTCACCTACGGCTTCCTGCGCTCGCTGCGACGCCTCGACCTGGCGCCCTCGCGGGTGGGCCGCTTCGACGAGGCGGCCGACTAATCCTCGTCGTCCATCACGCTCGCCTCGTCGAGCTCGGCGGCGGTGGCCGCGTCGCGGGTGAGCACGCGGCTGGGAACGCCGACGACGGTGGCGCCCGCGGGGACGTCCCTGGTGACCACGGCGCCCGCGCCGATGCGCGCTCCGCGACCGATCCGCAGCGTGTCCTCGCTGGGGCTGATGACGATCGAGCCAGCGCCGAGGCTGACGTCATCCTCGATGATGACCATCCCCCGCTCGGACTTCCACGCCGACTTGGAGCGCACGGCGATCGTGACGTTGTGCCAGATCTTGACCCGCCGGCCGATGACGACGTTGCTGTGGATCATCGTGCCGAAGCCGTGATGGCCGAACTTGATGTCGGGGCTCACGCGGGCGGCCGGGGCGAGCGAGTTGTGGTAGATGACCGAGTTCAGTTTCTTCACCCACAGCGCAAGCCGCCGGTGGCCGCGCCGGCGCAGCGCGATCGACAGCAGCCACAGGCGTTCGGGGCTCATGCGGGGGCGCTGCCGCTTAGTATCGCTCGCCGCCGACCGCGCGCAGCTTGGCGCGGTCGTGGGTCGCCTTGATCCGCCTGATCGTCCCCGAACGCGAGCGCATGACCAGCGATTCGGTCGTCGCACCCCCCGCGCTCGGGTAGCGCACACCCTCCAACACATCGCCGTCGGTGATGCCGGTGGCGGAGAAGAACACGTCGTCGCCGGCGACGAGCTCGTCGCGGCCGAGCACCCGCTGCAGGTCGTACCCCGCCTCCAGCGCCGCCGCGCGCTCGGCGTCGTCGCGCGGCCACAGGCGTCCCAGCAGCTGTCCCCCCAGGCACTTCACGGCGGCAGCTGAGATGACCCCCTCGGGCGTGCCGCCGATGCCCCACAGCAGATCGACGGGCGAGCGCTCGGTGACGGCGAGCAATGACGCCGACACGTCGCCGTGGGCGATCAGCCGCACGCGCGCGCCAGCCGCACGGATGGCCGCGATCCCCTCCGCGTGACGCGGGCGGTCGAGCACCACGACCATCACGTCGCTCACCGTGCGGCCCTTGCGCTCGGCCACCAGCTTGACCGTCTCGCCGAGCGGGCGATCGAGGTCCAGCAGATCGGCGATCTCAGGGGCGCCGGCCATCTTCTCCATGTACACGCACGGCCCTGGGTCGAACATCGTTCCCCGCGCGGACAGCGCGATCACGGCGAGCGCGCTCGGCATCCCGTGTGCCGCGAGCGTCGTGCCCTCGAGCGGGTCCACCGCGATGTCCACCTGCGGCGGCGAGCCGTCGCCGATCTGCTCGCCGTTGTAGAGCATCGGCGCCTCGTCCTTCTCGCCCTCGCCGATCACCACCACGCCGTCCATGTGTATCGAGTGGAGCATGTGGCGCATCCCATCGACCGCCGCCTGGTCGGCCGCCTCCTTGTCGCCGGAGCCCACGAGCGGGGCCGCGCTGAGCGCCGCCGCCTCGGTCACTCGCACGAGCTCCAGCGCCAGGTTGCGGTCCGGCTTTTGACGATCGTCGTCGGGGGTCACGGCCTCTCCTCCTCGTGGGCGGCGGCCGCCTGCTCGTCCAGCGCGGCCGCGCGCTCGCCCTCGGTTGCGGCCGTAGTATCGCGCCGATCGGTCGCCTGGCGGTCTCCCGCGACGGCGGCGCCCGCGCCGAGCAGCACCCGCGGCCTGGCGCCGACGACGATCGCGCCCGCGGGCACGTCTTCGGTGACGACCGTGCCGGCGCCGACCCGCGCGCCCTGTCCGATCCGCAGCGTCGTTCCGCGCGGGGCGATCACCACCGCGTTCGCCCCGATCTTGACGTCGTCCTCGATCACGATCCGCGCGCGCTCGCTCGACGGCTTGCCGTTGGCTTGACCTGCCCGCCGTGCTTGCCCGCCGTCGCGTTCGTCGCGCCACCTGCGCCGTTCGGGACGGCCCGCCGCGAGCGTCACGTGCTGCCAGATCGTCACCCGCTCGCCGATCTCGACGTTGCGATTGACGACGATCCCGAGGCCGTTGTGGCCAAGGAATATGTCGGCGCTGACGGACGCGCCGGGCGCGAGCGAGTTGTGGTAGATGAAGCCGCCCAGCTGCTTGAGCCAGAAGGCCATCACCCAGTGCCCGCGGCCGTTGAGGGCGATCGACGCCAGCCACAGCCGTTCCGGGCTCATCACCCACAGACGGCGCACCATGCGCTTGAGCCCCTGGAGTCTGTCGTGAGTCATGTTCGTCCCGGTACGGTGATCGTATCCGTACCACTACGATCCTGGCGGAAAGACCCGAGCCGCCCTACGCGCAGCTAAGGAGACAACGTGACACAGATCGGTTTCGTCGGACTGGGAAAGATGGGCGGGAACATGGTGCACCGCATCCGCCGGGACTCCGAGCATGAGGTGGTGGCGTTCGACTTCGACGCCAAGGCGGTCAAGCAGGCGGTCAAGCACGGGGCGCAGGGCGCGGACTCGCTGAAAGCGCTCGTCAAGCAGCTGGACGCCCCGCGCATGGTGTGGATCATGGTGCCCGCCGGCGCACCGACGCAGGAAACGGTTGACAAGCTGGCAAAGCTGCTCGATCGCGGCGACACGATCGTCGACGGCGGCAACTCGATGTGGACCGACGACAAGCGCCGCGCCCGGCAGCTGAAGAGCAGCGGCATCGACTATGTCGACGTGGGCACCTCCGGCGGCGTGTGGGGCCTGGAAGTGGGCTACTGCATGATGGTCGGCGGCCCGCCCAAAGCGGTCGGGCGCCTGGCCCCGATCCTCGACGTGCTCGCGCCGCCGACCAACGAACAGAGCGTGCAGGCGATCGGGCCGCGTGGCTGGCTGCACTTCGGGCCCTCCGGGGCGGGCCACTACGTGAAGATGGTCCACAACGGCGTGGAGTACGGGCTGATGCAGGCCTACGCGGAGGGCTTTGACGTGTTCGACAAGTGCGAGTACGAGCTCGACAACGCGAAGATCGCGCACCTGTGGGGGCAGGGCTCGGTGGTGCGCTCGTGGCTGTGCGAACTGGCGGCGCGCGCGTTCGAACTCGACGGCAACGAGCTGCAAGCGATCGAGGGCTACACCGAGGACTCGGGCGAGGGCCGCTGGACGATCGCGGACGCCACCGCCCACGACGTCCCCACGCCGGTGATCACCGCCTCGCTGTACGCGCGCATGCGCTCACGCGGCAACGGCGACTTCGCCGACCGCGTGCTGGCGGCGCTGCGCAACCAGTTCGGCGGCCACGCGGTCAAGGCTGCGCCGCAGGAGAAATGATGGCCGTCGCGGGCGACCTGGAGGAGCTGGAGAACCCGCTGACGGCCGGGCTCGAGCGCCTGCCGGTGGCGCCGACCACGCTCGTGATCTTCGGCGCCACCGGCGACTTGGCGCGGCGCAAACTGCTGCCCGCGCTGTACAACCTCGCCCACGACGGGGCTTTGCCGGAGCGCTTTCACCTGGTTGGCGTGGCGCGCAAGGAGAAGCCGCACGAGGAGTATCGCCAGGAGTGCGAGGAGGCGATCCGCCGCTTCTCGCGCCGCGCGCCCGACGAGAGCGTGCTCAGCGGCCTGCTGGCGGACGTCAAGTACGTGGCCGGCACCTTCGAAGACGCGGCCGTGTACAGCGAGCTGGGCAAGATCCTCGACAGCTTCGAACACGACGCCGGAGAGGTGCTCAACCGCGCCTTCTACCTTTCGACCGCCCCCGCCTTCTTCCCGGTGATCGTCGCGGCGCTGGGCGCCAGCGAGCTCAACCACCACGAGCACGCGGAGGTGCGCGTGATCATCGAGAAGCCCTTCGGGACCACGCTGCATGAGGCACGCGACCTCAACCGCCGGGTGCTGGCGATCTTCGACGAGCCCCAGGTCTTCCGCATCGACCACTACCTGGGCAAGGAGACCGTCCAGAACATGCTGGCGTTCCGCTTCGCCAACGGCATGTTCGAGCCGCTGTGGAACCGCAACTACATCGAGAGCGTGCAGATCACCGCCGCCGAGGAGCTCGGCATCGGCTCGCGCGCCGACTACTACGACAGCGCGGGCGCGCTGCGCGACCTGATCCAGAACCACATGCTGCAGCTCCTCTGCCACGTGGCGATGGAGCCGCCGGTGAGCTTCACCGCCGAAGAGGTCCGCAACGAGAAGGTCAAGGTGCTGCACTCCATCCCGGAGCCGAGCGCTGCGGACGTCGCCGAGATGGCGGTGCGCGCGCAGTACGGGCCGGGACACGCCGGCGGCGAGGACGTGCCGGGCTACCTGCAAGAGGAGGGCGTGCCGGAGGGCTCGATCACCGAGACCTACGCGGCGCTGCGCCTGGAAGTGGACAACTGGCGGTGGGCGGGCGTGCCCTTCTATCTGCGCACCGGCAAGCGCCTCGCGCGCAAGCTCACGGAGATCGCCGTCACGCTCAAGCCGGTGCCGCATCTGGCCTTCAGCCAGGCCGGCTCGCTGGGCGTGCAGCCCAACCAGCTGGTGCTCACGCTGCAGCCCAACGAGGGCGTCTCGCTGCGCCTGGGCGCCAAGATCCCCGGCACGCGCATGATCATCCGCCCGGTGAACATGGAGTTCCTGTACGGGACCACTTTCCTGTCGCAGTCGCCGGAGGCCTACGAGCGGCTGATCACCGACGCGATGCGCGGCGACGCGACGCTGTTCACGCGTAACGACGAGGTCGAGGCGCAGTGGCGGATCTGCGACCCGATCGTCGGCACGTGGTCGCAAACCCCCGGACCGCTGCCGCAGTATGAGGCGGGCTCGCAGGGGCCGCGGGAGGCCAACGGCCTGCTGCGCGAGGGCGATCGCTGGCGCGCGATCTGATGAGCGCCACCAGCGACGCGGTGTGGAGCGAGCAGGGCACGACGCCGGACAGGATCGAAGCGGCGCTGCGCGAGCTGCTGATCGAGCGCCACGCCGAAAACGACAACTTCGTGCCGGCGCGCGTGCTCAACATGATCGCGTTCGTCGATCGCGAATGGAGCGGCGAGATCGCCAACCGCCTGCGCGGCGTGGGGCGCTACCACGCTTCACGCCTGCTGGTGCTCTCCTACGAGCCCCACCGCGAGCGCCTGGACGGGCGCGTGATGATCGCCTCCGAAGGCGACCCCAGCGCCGGCGAGCTGGCGCTGCTACGCGAGACGGTGATCGTGGAGCTCGGCGATCGCCACCTCGACGACCTGCTGACGATCGCCGACCCGCTGGTGGTCACCGACCTGCCCACGTTGCTGTGGTCGCCGCACGGCCACCACGAGATCGTGCAGGAGCTGCTGGCGATGTCGCAGGCGGTGCTGCTCGATTCGGTCGAGGAGCCGGACGCGCGCGAAGCGCTCGAGCGCGCGCTGAGCTTGTCCGAGCAGGCGTACGTCGTGGACCTCGCGTGGCTGCGCTCGACGCCGTGGCGCGAGCGTGTGGCGGGGGCCTTCGACTCGCCGTCGCTGCGCCGCGAGCTCGCGCAGATCACGAGCGTGTGCGTGCGCCACCACCCCGCTTCGACGGCCGCGGCGGCGCTGATGGTCGGGTGGCTGGCCTCGCGCCTGGGCTGGCAGGGGCAGCCGCTGAGCGCCGACGACGGCACGATCGCCGGGCTGGCGAGCACCGGCGGGCAGCAGGTGAAGCTGCGCCTGGACGTCGCCCCCGAGCTGCAGATCCCAGGTCTGCAGAGCGTCGAGCTGCAGACCGCGTCGGGCCTCGATCTCACGCTCAGCCGCGGCTCGGGGGGGCTGCGCGCGCGCTGGCGCGAAGGCGGTGGGCGTCCGCGCGAATGGACCATCGCCGGCGCCTCGCGCGGCGAGGGCGGCGTGCTCGGCGAGGGCATCCGCCAGGCGCTGCTGCGTGACCCCACATACGTGCCCGCCCTGCACAGCGCGGGGGCGATGCTGCCGTGACGCGTCTGACCAGCTGCCAGGACGCCGAGACGGTGGCCCAGCGTGCCGCCGCGCACATCGCGCGGGCGCTCGAGCGCGCGCGCGCGCAGCGCGGCGTGGCGCACTTGGCGCTCAGCGGCGGTACGACCCCAGGGCGTACCTACGAACTGCTGGCCGCCAAAGCAGACGAGCTCAGCGGCGTGGAGCTGTGGTTTGCGGATGAGCGCTGCGTCCCACCCGAGGACCCGGAAAGCAACTACCTGCTGGCCGCCAAGACGCTGCTGGAGCCGGCGCGGATCCCCGCCGAGCGCGTGCACCGCATGCAGGGCGAGGCCGGCCCACAGGAGGGCGCGAGCCGCTACGCCGACGAGCTCACGCAGCGCGTGGCGGGCGGGGATGGCGACCCTGCGGGCCTGCCGGTGCTCGACGTGATCGTGCTGGGGATCGGCCCCGACGGACACGTCGCCTCGCTGTTCCCCGCAGCGGCCACGCTCGACGCCGGCGAGCAGGCGGTGTGCCTCGGCGTGGACGACTCGCCCAAGCCGCCGCCGCAGCGGATCACGCTCAGCCTGGCGGTGCTGCGCGCGGCCAGGGAGTGCGTGCTGCTGGCGACCGGCGCGGGCAAGGCGGACGCGGTCGCCGCGATGCTCGGCGAGCCCACCCGCCACGTGCCGGCCAGCCTGCTCAGGCGCGAGCGCCTGACGGTGGTGCTCGACGACGCCGCCGCGCCGGCCGCGCAGCGCACGTGAGCGACGCGCGCGGGATCGTGCTCGTGCGCCACGCCGAGACCGAGTGGAGCCGCAGCGGGCGCCACACCGGGCTCACCGACCTCCCCCTCACGGCGCGCGGCCGTGAGGACGCCGGCGCGCTCGGCGAGCGACTGCGCCCGTGGCGCTTCGAGCTCGTGCTGGTGAGCCCGTCGGCGCGCGCGCGCGAAACGTGCGCGCTGTGCGGGCTGAGCGGCGGGGCGCAGGTGCGCGAGGACCTGCACGAGTGGGACTATGGCGAGTACGAGGGGCTGACCACCGAGGAGATCCACGCGCGCCGCCCCGACTGGGTGCTGTGGCGCGACGGCTGCCCCGGTGGCGAAAGCCCCGCCCAGGTGGGCGCACGCGCCGGGCGCGTGCTCGATCAGCTGCGCGCCGGCGAGGGTCGCGTGGCGGTGTTCTCGCATGGGCATTTCCTGCGCGTGCTCGGCGCCCGTTGGATCGGACTCGACGCCGCCGGCGGCGGACACCTGGGGCTCTCGACGACGGCGATCTGCGTGCTCGGCGCAGAACGCGGGACGCCGATCATCGCGCTCTGGAACGACATCTGCGCGTAAGCCTGCGCACACGCGCCTGGCGGAGTTTGGGCAGATATCGCCGGGCAAGCTGAGAATCGTGTAACGACTCGCGCCGCGGACAGACCAATGGTTCTAGAGTGAGCCCGACCAGCCCGTCATGGCAGCCCGCGCGGTAAAGACCACCCCGCCCTCCTCGGACGCAGCGCAGGCGCTCGTTGCGAAGGATGCTGTGCGTGCCCGCACGCTGGCGCTGGTAGGCGAGCTGGATGACGAGCAGCTGGAGCGCGTCCACTCGCCGATCATGAGCCCGCTGGTGTGGGACCTCGGTCACATCGCCGCCTACGAGGACCTGTGGCTCGCCCACCGCCACGCTGGCCTGCCGCTGCTGCGTCCAGAGCTGGCGCAGCTGTACGACGCGTTTGAGACGCCGCGCGCCGTGCGCGGCGAGATCGACACGCTGGGCCCGGCGGCGGCGAAGGAGTACCTGGCGGCGGTCAGCGCCCGCACCGGCGAAGTGCTGCGCGAGCGCGGCGGCGGTGACGGCGTGCTGTGCGAGCTGGTCCTGCGCCACGAGCTCCAGCACGCCGAGACGATGCGCCAGACGATGGCCATCGCCGGCCTGCTCTCGCGCGCCGAACGGGACCGCGTCGACGCGCCGCTCGGTGGCGGCGAGACAGCGGACGGCTGGTTGGAGGTCCCCGCTGGAGAATTTATGCTGGGCGCCGCGGAGGGCGGCTTTGCCTACGACAACGAGCGCCCCCGCCACACGGTCGAGCTGGACGCCTTCGCGATCGCGCGCCGTCCCGTCAGCAACGCGAGCTGGCTGCGCTTCAGCGAAGGCGGCGGCTACGAGCGGCGCGAGTGGTGGTCGCGCGAGGGCTGGGCGTGGAAGGAGGAGAACGACATCACCCATCATCCGAGCATCGCGTCCGGCCACCCGCAGGCGCCGGCGTGCCACGTCTCCTGGTTCGAGGCCGACGCCTTCGCCCGCGCGCACGACGCGCGCCTGCCCACGGAGGCTGAGTGGGAGAAGGCGACGACCTGGAGGCGGGAGGGGGAGCGCAAGCGTGGCGAGCTGGCGGGCATCGGTCGCGTGTGGGAGTGGACGAGCTCGCACTTCCACGGCTACCCAGGATTCGTCGCCTACCCCTACCGCGAGTACTCCGAGGTGTTCTTCGGCGAGCGCTACAGGGTCCTGCGCGGCGGCTCGTGGGCGACCCACCCGCGGGTGACGACGCTGACGTTCCGCAACTGGGACCTGCCGGTGCGCCGGCAGATCTTCGCGGGCGTGCGCCTGGCAAGGCAGGCATGATGGAGCCATCCGCCTCCCAGCAGCCGCTCGCCGGGCCGTCGATCCGGATCGACTCGCACCTCGACGCCACCCACGAGCGCTCGCTCGCCGACGACGTGCTCGACGGGCTCACGCGCCCGTTCAAGGAGCTGCCCCCGAAGCACTTCTACGACGCGCGCGGCGCGGAGCTGTTCGACCGGATCTGCGACCTGCCCGAGTACTACCCCACGCGCGCCGAGCGCGCGATCCTCGAGGAACAGGCGCACGAGCTCGCGGAGCTCACCGCCGCCGCCGAGCTCGTGGAGCTCGGCTCGGGCACGGCGGCGAAGACGCGTGTGCTGCTCGACGCGCTCCACCAGGCGGGGACGCTCGAGCGCTACATCCCCGTGGACGTCACCGAGAGCATGGTCCGCGACTGCGCCGAGGCGCTGACGAGCGAGTATCCGGGGCTGCGCGTGCATGGCGTGATCGGCGACTTCGAGCGCCACCTCGACCGCATCCCCGCGGCGTGCGGCGCGCGCATCGTCGCGTTCCTCGGCGGCACCATCGGCAACTTCCCCCCCGGCAGCCGCCGCCGCGTGCTGCGCCAGATCGCGCGCCTGCTCGGCCCCTCCGACCATCTGCTGCTGGGCACCGACCTCGTCAAGGACCCCAACGTGCTGGAGGCCGCCTACGACGACGCGCAGGGGGTCACCGCGGAGTTCAACCGCAACGTCCTGCGCGTGCTCAACCGTGAGCTCCAGGCCGACTTCGACCCCGAGGACTTCGAGCACATCGCCCTGTTCGACGAGCAGAACGAGTGGATCGAGATGCGCCTGCGCGCGCGCCGCGAGCACACGACGCTCGTGCGCGACCTCGACCTGCCCGTGCACTTCGACGCCGGCGAGGAGCTGCGCACCGAGATCAGCGCCAAGTTCACCCGCGAACGTCTCGACAGCGACCTCGAAGCCGCCGGCCTGCAGCTGGTGCGCTGGCTCACCGACCCCGAAGGCCTGTTCGCGCTGTCGCTGTCGCGCGCATCCAGATAGGCTCCCGCGCGATGCGCATCGAAGGCTCTTCAGCGCTCGTCACCGGCGGCGCCTCCGGCCTCGGCGAGGCGACCGTGCGCGCGCTGCACGCGCGCGGCGCGCACGTGACGATCGCGGACGTGAACGCGGAGAAGGGCGCGGCGCTCGCCGCGGAGCTCGGTCTGGAGTTCGCGGCGTGCGACGTGCGCGAGGAGGACCAGGTGCAGGCCGCGGTCGCACGCGCGGCGGCGGGCGCGGGCGGTCTGCGCATCGCGGTCGCGTGCGCCGGCACCGGCTGGGCGCAGAAGGTTGCGGGCTCGAAGGGCCCGCACCCGCTGATGCCGTTCGAGATCATCATCGCGATCAACCTGATCGGGACCTTCAACCTGCTGCGCCTGGCGTCGAGCGCGATGATCGCCAACGAGCCCTCCGAGGACGGCGAACGCGGCGTGTGCGTACAGACGGCGTCGATCGCCGCGTTCGACGGGCAGGTCGGCCAGATCGCGTACTCGGCCTCCAAGGGCGGCGTCGTCGGCATGACGCTGCCGGCCGCGCGCGACCTCTCCCAGCATGGGATTCGCGTGAACACGATCGCGCCCGGCCTGTTCGACACGCCGCTGCTCGCGGCGCTGCCCGAGGAGGCGCGTCAGAAGCTCGGGGCGGGCGTGCCCTTCCCGCAGCGCCTCGGCCAGCCCGCCGAGTACGCGCAGCTCGCCTGCCAGCTCGTCGAGAACCGCATGCTCAACGGCGAGACGATCAGGCTCGACGGCGCGCTGCGGATGCCCCCCCGCTGAGCGAGCCGGCGAGCCGGTCGGCGCTCGGCACGGCGAGCAGCCGCGCGCGCGTCTCGGCGTCCACCGCGACGCCGAGGAAGGCGAGCAGCCCGTCGATCTCGCCCTCAGGCTCGGCAACCAGGCGGTCGACGTCGAGCTTGTGGTAGCGCGAGCCGAGGCGCTCGCGCCCGATGCGATCGGTGCGCTCGCTGACGAGCCTGCAGAAGCGCAGCGTGGGCTCGACGAGGTCCTCGCCGCGGCGCGCAGGGGGGCGGAGGCCGAGCTGCCGGCTCCAGTTGATGACCATCGCCCTGGTCGTGTCTTTGCCGGCGCGCGCGATCCGCTCGGGATCGCGATACACGTGCAGGAAGCGCATGCCGGGGAACGCGTTGACGAGCTCGGGCAGCAGCACGATCGTGTTCGGCTCCTTCCACCCCCACCCGGCCCGCTGCGCCGGGTCGTGCCCGCGGCTCGCGAGCAGCCGGCGGACGGCTCCCGGCGCCCAGTGGCGGCCGCGGCGGCGGCCGAGACGGTCGTTGCCGCGCGGCATCGTCCCCAGCATCGCGCCCACGAGCGTGAGCCACTCACGCGCGGTCGGCGGGCTCGCGTCGGTGAGGCTCCTGACGAGCGGACGCGCGGCGGCGTTCACGCGGCGCTGGCGCGTGGCGGCGCGGCAGTACCAGCGGGGGCGCTTGAGCAGCAGGGTGCAGGTGAGGTTGTCGAGCGCTTCGTTGAGGTCCTCGCCGATGAAGAAGCCGAGCTCGACGAGCAGCCGCGCGGGCACGCGCGTGCCGCCGCCGGCGATGCCCGCGACGACGAGCGGCGGTCCGTATCCGTCGGGGATTGCCACCGGCGTGCTCATCGCGCGCCGCCGCACGCACGCTCGCATGACGCCACCGGCGGGCTCATCGCGCACCCACCGCTCACACGCTCTGATAGCCCCACAGGGCGAAGAGATCGCGGCCGAGGTACTCGCTGAGCGCTTCCACTTCCGGCTTGAAGCGGCGCCGCAGCTCGCGCATGAACTCCTCGTCGGGCGGCTCGGGCTCCCCGAACACGACGCCCTGCTGGAGCGCTTTGAAGGCCCCGCGGCGCACCGCTCGCGGCGTCAGGAGCTTGATCGCCTGCTTGACGCTCGCGAGCGAGCCGCGGCCGTAGGTGACGGCGAACATCGCCTCGTCGATCCCCACCCGGCGGCGGACCGTTTCGTTCGCCTCGACGACCTGCAGCGGAGCGCTGTCGTCGACGCCGAGAAAGCGCTGCACGCCGCGGACGGTCTGCTCGTTCGCGGCCCGGAAGTCCTCGTAGACCAGCACCAGCACCTGCTCGCGCGGGAACACGGCGTGGTAGCGGCGCAGCTGGTCGACGTAGCGCGCGCGCTCGCAATACATCAGCAGCTGCGGTTGTGAGGCGGCGAGCTTCGTGAGCTCGCGCCCTTCGCGCCTGTCGGCTTCCAGCGCGATCGCCCTGCGCAGGCTCGGCTCCCGCTCGGAGCGGTTCTGCAGCAGCTGCAGGTGCAGCGAGCGCAGGAACGACGCCGGCTCGCGCAGCAGGGCGATGATCCGCGCGGCCGGCTGGGCCTCGGCGATCCGTCGCGCGGCGGTCGCAGACCAGATGTAGCGGGTCGAGGCGTCGCCCACGAGCTGCTCGGGACGCGCGGGCGCGTAGAGCGCGAGGTACTGCTCGTGCGTCATCGGCGCCGCCCTGGGGGATGAGCCCGGAATCGGAACGCGCAGGTCGCTGGCGAAGAACTGCGGCTCCTTCACATCCGGCATGTAGATCTGCGGATGGGCTTTCAGCATCGCGTGCAACGCCGTCGTACCACACTTGGGGTGGCCGATGATGAAAAAGTCGGGGACCCGTCCGACGGAAGACACTACAGGCGCTTCACTGTCGCTCGTGGCCTACGGTCGCGTCCCTGAGGGGTCGCCGAGTGCGCCCGCGCCGGTGACACCGCCTGCGCCCGCCGTGCCGCCCCCACCAGTCACGCCCTCGAGCCACGTCGGATCGCCACTGACGATGCGCTGGTAGATCGCCTCGGAAAGCTCGGCATTGGCTTTCTGCGTTTCGTTGCGCCAGCGTCTCAACCGGCTGTGGTTAATCCGCCGCATGACCGGTGCGAGACCCGGTAGTGAGGGTGTCCAGAGAAGCTCGGGTACCTGCTCGCGGTCGGACCTGAGGATCACTCCATGCTTGCGAAACGCGGCGCCGTGGTGATAGACGACGCCACCGTATACGGCGAACAGCGTCGGGTGGGGCTCGCTCCCGTTCGAGCGGTGCAGCTCGACCCACGGGGTGTGCGTCAGCTCGAGCGCCCGCAGCAGGTTGGCCCCCGGCCCGGTCGAGGTCGTCCCGTCGTCATCCACCCACGTGTACCCCTGCGACCAGTCACCTGGCAGCGTGCGCCAAAAACCGACGGTAGTCACACAAAAGCACGGATGCGGGTGTGGCTCGTTGGCCTGCTCGAGGCGACGGACCGCCACCAGCGGCGCCTCGGTCAGCCCGGACTCGAACAACGGCGCCAGGTCGGCGATCGGGAAGGCGTCGCCATCGATGAAGATCAGCACATCGTCGTCGGCCGCCTCGCTCGATATCTCGAGCGCGAGGTGGTTGAGCTTTTCTGGGTGTGAGGCCGAGTTGGTGTGGCGTATCACCCGGTCGAAGTGTGAGTCATAGCGAGTGTCGATGCGCTGAAAGGAACCCCACAGCTTCAGCGGCGCGGGAATGTGCCGGCGCAGGTGTGTCACCTGAATCTCGATCCAGCGGGGCGAGCGGTAGTGAACTGTGGCTACATGGACGGTCATATCTGGATGCGATCATAGCCCCACAGGCCGGCGAGATCGCGTTCTAGGTACTCGCCGGCGGACGCCACCTCGCCCGCGAAACGCCGCCGCAGCTCAGCCATCAGCGCCGCGTCCGCCGGCGGCGGCTCGCGCTGGGTGAGTGTGCGGGCGAGCGTGTCCACCGCCTCGCGGCGCAGCTGCCGGGGTAGGACACCCTTGACGAGCGCCTTCGCCCCGCGCGCGACCGGCCCCCGCCCGACGGTGACGGCGTGCATGAGCTCGTTCGCCCGCGAGCGACGGATGCGGACCGTGGGGTTGGCCTCGGTGCGCGCGAGGGCAAACGTGTCGTCGACCGCCAGGAAGCGCAGCACCGCGCGCACCAGCCCCTCGTTGTCGTTGCGGAAATCCTCGTATATGAGGGTGAGCACTCGTTGAGCTCCGAAGCGCTCGTGGTAGCGGCGCAGCTGCTCGACGTAGTGCACGTGCTCGCCGTACAGCAGCTCGCGCCGCCAGAACGAGCCGGGCTCGGAGGCGATCCGCGCGCGCCGCTCCGCTTCGCGGGCGAGCGCGCGAGCGAGGTCGGGCTCCGTCTCGACCCCCGACTGCAGCAGCTGGAGGTGCAGCGAGCGTATGAAGCTCGCGGGCTCGCGGAGGATCGCGATGATCTGCGCGTCGGGGCACAGCGCGGCGATCTGCGCGGCGGCCGACGGCGCGTTCAGATAGGTGGTGGACGCCTCGCCGACGCGCTGCCCCGGCCGCGCCGGCGCGAACAGCGCGAGGTACTCCTGCTGCGTGGCGGGCAGGCGCTTGTGCAGCTTGGCGACTTCGCCCGGCTGCCGCGCGAAGAAGTGCGGCTCCTTCAGCTCTGGCATGTAGATCTGCGGGTGGGCCTTGAGCATCTCGTACAGGGCCGTCGTCCCGCACTTGGGGTTGCCGACGATGAAGAAATCGGGCCGTGACACGAGCATCGCCGCGGCGTTCAGCGACCGCCGCCGCCTCCCCGTAGCAGCCGGCCAGCTTTGCGCGCCCGCCGCATCGCTTTGCCGGCCAGCGGCAGCGGCGGAGGCCACGAGCGCGGGCGTTCGCTCGCGTTGATGCGCGCGGCGAGCCCCTCATAGTCGGGGTGGCGTCCGTGGATGACGCCCACGCGGGCGCCGACGGTCGTGGGGTAGCCGATGCGGAAGTTGTACTCGGGGGCGAGCACGAACAGGTGGATGTCGTGCTCCCACGCGCAGCGGCGGAACGCGAGCTGGTCGGCGCGCCCGCTACTCGACCCCTTCCCTGGGGTGGCGAAGGGGTCGCCGTGCTCGCGCCAGGCGATGAACGTCTCTTCCCAGCTGCGCATGAACGCGGCCATCCGCTCGCTCGCGCGCCACGCGAGCACGCCGGTGTTGAACTCGTAGAACGCGGGTGGCACGCCTGGGTCGTGGGGGCCGCGGCCTTCGGCGGTGTAGGCGACCGCCATGTCGTAGCGGTCGAGCAGCGCCAGCAGGTGGGTGACGTCGTCGATCACGTACGTGTCGGTATCGAGGTACAGCGTGCGCGCGAACGGCGAGCGGCGCATGTTGGCGATCTTGTCCGCGTACGGGTTGGCGGAGGGCTCGAAGCGCACGACCGTCAGCCCCGGCTGTGCGTGCGCGACGTCTTCGGTCGTGTACAGCAGGTGCGGGAGCTCGTTGAAGCGCAGCGACGAGCGCGCCGAGCGCAGCGCCTCGGCGACGTAGCGCTCACCCGTGCACGAGTAGAGCACCCCCTGGCCGGACACGGCCGATGCCTACGCGAGGCGTTCGACGAGCATCGCCATGCCCATGCCGCCGGCGACGCACATCGACTCGATGCCGTAGGTCTCATCGAGCGTCTCGAGGTCGTTGAGCAGCGTGGTCATGATCCGCGCGCCGGTCATGCCGAACGGGTGCCCGAGGGCGATCGCGCCGCCGAACGGGTTGAGCTTCTCGTCGGGGATTTTCAGCTCTGCTTTGCAGGGCACGATCTGCGCGGCGAACGCCTCGTTGATCTCGACGACGTCGATGTCCTCGATCGTCATGCCGGTGTCTTTGAGCAGCGCCTGGATCGCGGGGATCGGCCCGAGGCCCATGACCTCCGGGCGGATCGCGGCGACGGTCGAGGCGATGATCCGCGCGCGGGGGGTGAAGCCGTCGGCTTTGGCCTTCTCGTCGCTCATGATCAGCAGCGCGGCGGCGCCGTCGTTGAGCGGGCAGGCGTTGCCGGCGGTGACCGTGCCGTCCTCTTTGAACACGGGCTTGAGCTTGGCGAGCACCTCCATGGTGGTGCCGGCGCGGGGGCCGTCGTCCTTGGTGACGACCGTCTCGGGGACGTCGATCTCGTTGCCCTCCTTGTCCACGTCTTTATGGGCGGGGACGGTGACGGGCACGATCTCCTTGTCGAAGTGCCCCGATTCGACGGATTTGACGGCGCGTTCCTGGGAGATGACCGCCCATTCGTCCTGCGCCTGGCGGCTGACTTTCCTTTCCTCGGCGACGTTCTCGGCGGTCATGCCCATCGTGATATACGCGTTGTACAGCGAGTTGGGCGAGCCGTCGAGCTTGGGGTGGAACTCGAACGGCGCGCCGGGGGCGGTGCGCGAGACGGCCTCCACGCCGGCGGCGATGTAGGTGTCACCCTCGCCGCACTTGATCGCGTGGAAGGCCATGCGCGTGGTCTGCAGCGAGGACGCGCAGAAGCGGTTGACGGTGCAGCCGGGGACGTGGAAGTCGATGCCCGCGAGCAGCGTGGCCATGCGGCCGATGTTGTAGCCGGTCTCGCGCTCGCCGTAGCCGCAGCCCATCATCACGTCGCCGATCGCGCTCTGGTCGAGCTGCGGGTTGCGCTCGATCAGCGCCCTCAGCGGGATCGCCGCTAGGTCATCGCCGCGGACGGTCTTCAACGACCCCTTGGCGGCCCTGCCAATGGGCGTGCGCACTGCGTCGACGATCACTGCTTCCGGCATGCTTGACTCTCTCCTTGGGTCGTTTGGCGCTCGGCGGCGCTCAGTGTATGTGCTCGTAGCCCCACTCGCCGACCATGTCGCGTCCGAGGTACTCGCTGAGCGCTTCCACTTCCGGCTTGAAGCGGCGCCGCAGCTCGGCCATCAGCCGCGCGTCGGGGGGATCGGGCCGCTTGAAGACGACGCTGCGCCACTTGGCGCGCACCGCGGGGCTGCGCAGCGGCTTTGGCGTGAGCGCGTTGACGGTGCGTCCGAGCGCGCCGGCTTTCGCGGGGTCGTAGCGGGCGATGCGGGCGCGGTCAGCGACGCGCATCAGCGGCTGGACGCGCACGGCCTTCAGCGGCTTGGTCTCGGCGGTTGCGACCGGCACGGTGTCGTCGAGCGCGAGGAAGCGCAGGAGCGCGCGCACGGTCGCCGCGTTGTCGGCGCGGAAGTCCTCGTAGATCAGCACCAGCACCTGCTCGGGCTTGAACGCGGCGTGAAAGCGGCGCAGCTGCTCGACATAGCGCACGTGATCGCTGTACAGGAGCGGCTCCGGGTTCACTGCGCACTTCTTCGGGATGCGCTTGCCGGCGCGTCGCGCAGGCTCGAGCGCGAGCGCCTTGCGCAAGCTGCGCTCGGTCTCCAGGTCGCGGTGGAGCATCTGCAGGTGAAACGAGCGCAGGAAACTGGCGGGCTCGCGCAGGACGGCGACGACGCGCGCGTCGGGCTGCATGTCGGCGATCGCCTGGGGGGCGGTGGGCGAGCGGATGTACTGCGGGGAGGCGTCGCCGACCAGCTGGTGGGGGCTCGCGCCGGCGAACAGCGAGAGGTAGCCCGCGAGCGTGTTGAGCTCGCGGCCGGGGGGGAACAGCTCGGGGACGAAGTAGCGCGGCTCCTTGACCGCCGACATGCAGATCTGCGGGTGCTCGCGAAGCATCTGGTAGAGCGCGGTGGTGCCGCACTTCTGATGGCCGACGATGAAGAAGTCGGGAACTCTGAGCGGCTGCCCCGAGACGTCGAGGAAGCGCAGCGAAGCGACCGCGTCGCTGCGTGGCTCAGTCGACATCGCGATAGCCCCACTCGCCGACGAGGTCGCGCCCGAGGTACTCGCTGATCGCCTGCACCTCCGGCTTGAAGCGACGGCGCAGCTCGCGCGTGAAAGCCTCGTCGGGGGGGCTCGGCGGCTTGTACACGAGCCGGCGCCAGCGCGCGCGAAAGCCCGAGCTGCGCAGCGGCGCGGGGGTGAGCGCGTTGACCGTCCGCCCGAGCGTGCTGGCGGTGACAGGGTTGCGCCGCGCGGCGCGGGCGGAGTCGGCGAGCCGCTTCAGGCGCGGCGAGCGGACGGCGTTGTAGGACGCGGTAGTGACGGGCTCGATGACGAATGAGTCGTCGACGTCGAGGAAGCGTAGGACGCGGCGCAGCGTCGCCTGGTTGTCGCTGAGGAAGTCGTCGTAGACGAGCACCAGCATGTTCTCCGCTGCGAACAGCGCCCGGTAGCGTTCGAGCTGCTCGACGTAGCGGACGTGGTCGGAGTAGAACAGCGTCTCCGGCACCCTGCAACGGCGCGGCAGGCGCCTGCCCTCGCGGCGGTCGGGCTCGAGCATGATCGCCTTGCGGAAGTCCCGCTCGGGCTCGGCGCCGTTGCGTACCCACTGCAGGTGAAACGAGCGCAGGAAGCTGGCGGGCTCGCGCAGGACGGCGATGATGCGCGCGTCGGGCTGGGCGGCGGCGATGCGGGCGGCGGCGTCACGCGAGCGCAGGTACTGCGGCGAGGCCTCGCCGACACGCTGCTCGGGGGTGGCGGCGGCGAACAGCGCCACGTACTGCTCGAACGTGCGCGGACGTTGGGGGTCATGGCTGCGGGGATCGCTGAGGCCGGCGCGCAGCTCGGGGGCGAAGAACTTCTGCTCCTTGGCCTCCGGGAGGAAGATCTGCGGGTGCTGCTTGAGCATCAAGTCGAGCGCGGTGGTGCCGCACTTCTCGTGACCGACGATGAAGAAGTCGGGCACCCGTCCGCCGGCAGCGGCGTGCGCGCCCGCTCCCCCGGCCGCGGCGGCGACGGCAGCCCCCGCGTCCACGCCGTCGGGCGCAGCTGGCGCCGACCGAGCGTCGTGCTCAGGCGACTGCGTCATAGCCCCACTGGCTGACGAGGTCGCGGCCGAGGTACTCGCTGACGGCGACGACCTCCGGCTTGAAGCGCGCGCGCAGCTCGCGCATGAGCGCCTCGTCCGGGGGGTCGGGCTCGCGAAACACGAGCCGCTGCCACGGCGACGGGGTGAGGCGCCGCCGGGCGCGCGGCGCCCCGCCGAACGCGCGACGGCGAACGAGCGAGGCGGCGATCCCCGCCCGGTAGAGCAGCGGCGAGCGCACCGCGGACAGGCGCTCGGTTTGGATCGGCTCGATCGGCACGCTGTCGTCCACGTCGAGGAAGCGCAGCACGCGCCGCACGGTTCCCTCGTTGTCGGCGCGGAAGTCGTCGTAGATCAGCACGAGCACCTGCTCTGCTCCGAACGCGGCGTGAAACCGCCGCAGCTGCTCGACATAGCGGACGTGATCGGAGTACAACAGCGCGGCGGGCGCCTGGGAGAGCAGCGGCACGCGACGGCCGGCGCGCCGGTCGTCCTCCAGCGCGATCGCCTTGGCGAAGTCGGTGACGGTCTCGACGTTGTTGTGGACGGCCTGCAGGTGAAACGAGCGCAGGAAGCTCGCCGGCTCGCGCAGGATGGCGATGATCCGCGCCGTCGGCTGCACGTCGGCGATGCGCGCGGCGGCGGTGCGCGAGCGCAGGTATTGCGGCGAGGCCTCCCCGGCGAGCTGGTCAGGACGCGCGCCGGCGAACAGCTCGAGGTAGGCGTCGAGCGCTTCGGGGAGCCGCTGGGGGCCGAGGCGACGGTAGCGCGAGCGCAGCTCGGGGGCGAAGAAGCGGGGCTCCTTGAGCGGCATGTGGATCTGCTGGTGACGGCTGAGCATCTGGTGCAGCGCGGTGGTCCCGCACTTGGGGTGCCCGACGATGAAGAAGTCCGGCAGCCTGCCCGCCGGCGGCGCCGTTGCCCCACCCACCGCAGCGGATGTGGGTGGCTCAGCCTGCACAGTCATCCGAATGCCAGTGTACTGGCTGGTTTCTACAGGTCTAGACGGCTGACGCCGAGCTCGTCGAAGCCGACGTGATGGGCGAGCTCGTGGCGCACGGTGCGCGTGACCTGGTCGCGCAGCAGGTCGGGGTCGTGGCCGAAGTCGCGCCGCAGCGTGTCGCGGAAGACGATGATGCGATCGTGGACGTCCTCGCGGGCGACGGTGCCGCCCTGGTAGAGGCCGTAGGCGCCGCGCCGGCGCCCGCCGTCGGAGATCACCACGGCGACGTGCGCGAGCGCGTTGCGCAGCAGGTCGGGCAGGTCGTCGAGCGCGTCGCGCACGAGCTCTTCGAAGTCGTTGTCGTTGAGCGGGTCGAGCTCCATGAATTCGTGTTCTTCGGGCGCCACCGCGAGCCCTTCGCGGGCGAGCTGCTCGGAGTAGCGCACGATCTCTTCGAACTCGCTCTCCGATTCGGGGTTGCGCCAGTCGGCCATGCGCACGGCGATGAACGCGACGCTGCCCATCAGCGCGGCGGCGACGATCACGCCGAGCGCAATGTCCTCGAGCGCGTGCACCACGCCGATCGAGCTGAAGCCCTGTCCGACGACGATCACGATCAGCCCGACGGACATGGCGATCAGCGCCGCGACGCCCGCTCGCCGCAGCGATCTCGGCTCCCCTGGTCTAAATCGCGTGCGCATCGAGGCAGGCTCCGTTTGACACGCTCGCTATTTGAGGGTGCGGGCGATCACGAGACGCTGGATCTCGTTGGTGCCCTCATAGATCTGGGTGATCTTGGCGTCTCGCAGCATGCGCTCGACCGGGTACTCCTTGACGTAACCGTAGCCGCCCAGGACCTGCACGGCGTCGACGGTCACGGTCATGGCGGTGTCCGAGCAGAACACCTTCGCCATCGAGGAGTACTTGGCGCGCTGGGGATGGTGCTGGTCGGCCATCGCGCACGCCTTGTACAGGAGCTCGCGCGCGGCGGCGGTGCGTGTTTCCATGTCCGCGAGTTTGAAAGAGACGCCCTGGAACTCGTTGATCGGCTGGCCGAACTGACGGCGCTCGCGGGCGTAGGCGACGGCGTAGTCGGTGGCGCCCTGGGCGATCCCCACGGCCTGCGCGGCGGCGCCGAGGCGCGTTTTCTCCAGCGTGCCGAGCGCCACCGACAGACCCTTGCCGACCTCGCCGATGATGTTCTCGTGCGGCACGCGCACGTCCTCGAAGATCGGCTGGCCGGTGGGCGAGGCGCGGATGCCGAGCTTGTGCTCGAGCTTGCCCACGCTGAAGCCTGGGCGATCGGCCTCCACGACGAACGCGCTCATGCGCCGCGTCTCGCGGTCGGTGACGGCGAACACCACGTAGAAGTCGGCGATGCCGAGGTTGGAGATCCAGTTCTTGGTGCCGTTGATCACCCACTCCCCGCCGTCGCGCACGGCGGTGGTCTTCATGCCGGCGGGGTCCGAGCCGGCTTCAGGCTCCGAGAGCGCGAACGCCGGGGACCACTCGCCGCTGGCGCAGCGCGGCAGAAAGCGCTCCTTGAGCTCGTCCGAGCCGAACAGCTGGATGGGCAGCGTGCCGAGCTCCTGCACCATCAGCATCAGCGCCACCGACGCGTCGACCTTGGCGAGCTCCTCCACGGCCATGTTCAGCATCAGCGTGCCCGTGCCGGTGCCGCCGTGCTCGATGCCAAACGGCAGGCCGAGCACGTCCTGCTCGGCCAGCAGCTTGCGCACATCCCACGGGTATTCCGCGCGCTCGTCGATCTCAGCCGAGCGCGGCGCGATCTTCTCGCGCGCGATCTGGCCGATCGTCGCGCAGAAGTCCAGGTGCTCCTGCGGGATCGTGTAGAGGTCGCCCACCGCCTGCATCCACCATGATGTTAGTCATGCCCGAGATCGACGTGGACCCCGCGCGCGTGGCCGAGTGGATGAGCGGCGCGCAGCCGCCGCAGGTGATCGACGTGCGCGAGGACGACGAGCGCGCGGCGGGGCACATCGAGGGCACCCGCCACATCCCGCTCGGTCAGCTGAGCGCGCAGGCGGACAGCATCGAGCGCGCGCGGCCGGTGGTGTTCTACTGCCGCGTGGGCGGTCGCTCGGAGATGGCCGCGCAGGCGTTTCGCGCGTCGGGCTTCGAGGCCTACTCGATGGCCGGAGGCCTCGTGCGCTGGGCGGGCGAGGGGCGCGCGCTGGTGCCCGAGGGCGGCCGGGTTGCTGAGCACTGAGCGAGGTCGTCGCCGGCGTCGATCGATTATTGATATTAAAATGTCTGTATAGCTATGGTTATACGGCGGGCGGGACGGGAATGAGATGACGCCGACGGACCCAGCGAGCGAGGCGCCGCGCGAGCGCGCGCTGCGCGTGGGCGACGAGCTGGAGATTCCGTTGGCGGAGGTCGCGCTGCGCGCCAGCCGCTCCTCCGGTCCCGGCGGGCAGCACGCGAACGTCACCGCCTCGCGCGTGGAAGCGGTGTTCGACGTGCTCGCCTCGCCGTCGCTCAGCGAGGCCCAGCGCGCGCGCCTGCTGGAGCGGGCGGGCGCGCGCGTGGTGGCGGTCGCCCAGGACGAGCGCTCGCAGGCGCGCAACCGCGAGCTGGCGCTCGAACGGCTGGCCGCGCGCCTACAGCGGGCGCTGGCCGTGCCGCGCAGCCGGCGCGCCACCCGCCCCAGCGCCGCCGCGCACGAACGACGGCTGCAGGAGAAGCGCCGCGCGGCGCAGCGCAAGGCCGAGCGCCGGCCGCCGCCCACGGACGGCGACTGACGCCGCGAGCACCCGTTGCGCGACGGCGCGGCGCAAGGCGCTGCCGGCGCCAGCTGCGTCAGTTGAGCAGCTCCTTGACGTAGCGCTGGTGCAGGCGCCCGAGCGGCGTGCGCGCGGGATAGAAGTGCAGCACATCCCACAGCGAGCCGGACACGGGCATCCACACGACGATCAGATAAACGCCGAACACCAGCGTGACCGTGCGCAGCCGACGCGAGCTCGACAGCGCGGCCAGCGGCAACGCCCACAGGACATACCAGGGCAGCACCCAGCCGAGCGTCGCCAGCAGCGCCACGCTCGCCCACCCCGAGGCGGTGATCGCACGCTCGCCGCCGCCGTCGCCGCCGTCGCCGCGCAGCCGCTCCACCGTCGCGCGAGCGCCTGCCTCATCGCGCCCGCCCGCGTCCGCGCGCCCGCGTACACCCGCGCCTCGGCGGTGCCACGCCAGCCAGCAGCAGCCGAGCACCGCGAGCGCCAGCACGAGGTCCATGACATCGCGCAGCCCGTTGCTCTCGCCGCCAAGGCCGAGCGCCAGGCCGATCAGGTTGGGGATGCTCTCGCCCGTGACGAGGCTGCCCTGTGTGCTCAGGTCGGGGATGTGCAGCCCGAACGCCAGCAGGCTGGCCGCGGCGGCCAGCGCGCCGGCGAGGACGATCCCCAGCAGCGCCTGCACGAGCCGGCGCGGCGCGTGCAGCAGGCTGGCCAGCAGCACCGGGATCAGCACGGCCGCCGACGCCTTCATCGCGGTGGCGATCACGAACGCGGCGCCCGTGCCCATGTCCAGGCCCGACAGCGGCAGCAGCCAGCCGCGCACGCCGCCGGCGCCTGAGCCTGAGCCGGCGCCCGAGCCTGCGCCGGCGCCCGAGCCGGCAACGGCGCCTGAGCCTGCGCCGGCGCCTGAGCCTGCGCCGACGCCCGAGCCGGCAACGGCGCGCTGCTCGGTGTCCCGCCGCTGCGCGCACAACAGCAGGTAGAGGCCGAGCATGATGAAGAGCATCATCAGGAAGTCGTTGTGGTCGCCGCCCAGGCCCCACACGAGCACGATCGGGTTCAGGCCGGCGAACGCCACCGCCGTCCGGGGGTCGCGGCCGAGCAGTTGCGCGCACTTCCACACCAAGAAGACGATCGCCAGGCTGGTGAGCATGAGGATGCCCTTGATCGCCCAGAAGGACCCCGCGACGCCCAGCGGCACGACCGCGAACGTGACCAGCGTGAACAGCGGCCCGTAGGGGCTGAGCAGCTCGTGCCAGTTGCTGAGCACGTAGCTCGGGTCGTTGTGGGGCTCGAGCACGGGGATGGTGGTGTATGGGTTGAGGCCGTGCACCACCTCCATGCGCCCGTAGTTGACGTAGTTGAACAGGTCGGTGAGCGCCAGCGGCGGCGAGAGCAGGAACACCACGTGCACGGCGAGGATCGCCGCGAGCAGCCAGCGCACGGGCAGCCGCCCGGCGTGTTTGACGGCCAGCAGGTACGCGCAGTACATGAGCACCACGGCGCCCGTGAACAGCCACTTGAGCGTGTTGTCGTCGTTGGTGAAGCCCTGCAGCAACCCGCCCAGGGGGCCGGCCATCCAGCGTGGGAAGTAGCCGGTGTGGGTCGTCGGCGTGAGCACGCTCGGACGGTTGGCGGCGACGAGCACCACGAGCAGGCTGAGCGTGACGATCGTGCCCAGCGCGCACGCGCCGGCGCGCACGCCGCTGTCGGCAGCGGCCAGCTCGCCGCCTGCCTGTCCTGCCGCAGGGAGGGCGCTACCGGAGGAGATGCTGCGAGCGCGCGCGCGCCAGGCGCTCAGCGGCCAGCGCCCGGTGGCGGGAGGTGGGAGCGTGCTCGCGTCGCCGGCCATGCAGAGCCGCCACGATATCTCCTGCATGAACGCCGGAGACCCGCCGGTGGCGGGCCTCCTCATTACGCCTGTGCGCGCTGGACTAGATGGTCGAGACGTTTACAGCCTTCGGCCCCTTGTCGCCCTGCTCGGGGTCGTAGGAGACCTTCGCTCCCTCCTGGAGCGAGCGGTATCCCTCGCCGTTGATGCCGGTGTGATGAACGAACAGGTCCTTGTCGCCGTCATCTGGGGTGATGAAACCAAACCCCTTGTCGTCGCTGAACCACTTTACGGTGCCAGTTGGCATGGTGTGAATTTCCTCCACGGTTTGTGCCTGCTACTGCGCGGAGGACGCTTCAAAAAGCTGCCGACCTGCGAGAGCTTGCACTACTTCGCCGGTCTCTAATGCGCCGGCCATACCCCACGACCGTAGCACGTTGGAATGGCCGTGTGTTGTCGAAATGTTGCCCGCCGAAAACTGGCGCGCCAGCCAGTCTGGCACGTGCGCAGCCGCACAGGCAAGGCTAGTGTGCAGACGATGGACGACCAGCACCAGCACGATCGCGCGCTCGCCGCAGACGATGAGCCGCAGTTCGAGCGCCTGTGGCCGGCCGGCGAGGCGCTCAGCGCCGCGCAGATCGTGGCGGGATTCGGCCTGTGGGAGCGGCCCCAGCGCACGCCGCCGCGACCGCACGTGCTGCTCAACATGATCGCCACCGCCGACGGGCACGCCACGCTCGGAGGTCGCTCGGGCGCGCTCAGCGGCCCCGCCGACAGGGCGCTGTTCCACGCCCTGCGCAGCACCATGGACGCGGTGCTCGTGGGCGCGGGCACCGTGCGCGCGGAGCGCTACGGGCGCATCATCGCCGACGCCGCCACGCGGGCGCTGCGTCGCCGGCGCGCGCTGAGCGAGGAACCGCTCGCGTGCATCGTCTCCGGGCGCATGCGCTTGGACACGGACATCCCGCTGCTCGCGCAGCCCGCCGCGCGCGTGGCGATCCTCACCGCCTCCGACGCCAGCCTGCCGGCGACGCAGGCGCACGTGGACTACATCCGCGCGCCGCGCGGCGGCCAGCTCGACCTGCGCGCCGCCCTGGCCGCGCTGGCCGAGCGTTTCTCGGTGCGCACGCTGCTGTGCGAGGGCGGACCGCATCTCGCCTACCAGCTGCTCGCTGACGGGCTCCTGGATGAGCTGTTTCTGACGCTCTCGCCGAAACTGCTCGGCGAGAAGGGAGCGGGCGGCGACGCACTGGGCATCCTCGCCGGGGGCGAGCTGCAGCCACCGGCGGAGCTACAGCTGCTGGCGGTGCTGCGCAGCGACTCGCAGCTGTTTCTGCGCTACGGGATGCTCCCGCGCGCAGGCGCAGAGGACACGTGAGCGCGCGTCTCGCGCGAGACCACCGACAGCAGTTCGCTGGCCAGCAAACGCCCCTGCGAGGCGTCGCGCGGGGTGGCCGAGATCAGCACCACCACCTCGTCCCCGTCGAGCTCTTCCAGCGTGATCCGCGGCGCGTCGCGCAGCGGCGTCTGCAACGCCTGCTCGAGCATCTCCTGCAGGTCGCCGGGCGTCATGCCCGCGCGCAGGCGCGCGCGCAGGTTGACCGCCTCGGGCTCGCGCAGCGGCAGCACAGCCACGTTCAGCACGACGCTGTTGGGCACCATGATCGCGTCTTCGCCGGTCGCGAACGTCGTGTACAGCAGCCCCAGCGAGCTGACCGTGCCCTCGATCTGGCCGGCGAGGTTGCCGCCCTGCAGGCGCACGCGCTCGCCCACCCGAAACGGCCGGGCGCTGAGCAGCACCATCCCCGCGATCAGGTTGCCGAACGTCTGCTGCGCAGCCAGACCGAAGATCACCGCGGTGAACGCCGTGCCCAGCGCGAGCGTTTTCGGTTCAATGCCCGCCACCCGCAGCGCGAGGATCAGCGTGAGCACCACCGTCACCAGGCGGATCAGGAAGCCGACGGTGCCCGCAGTGGCGGGCTCCAGACGCCGGAACAGCGCCGGCCCCAGGCTGCGGCCGATGTCGCGCGCGATCGCCCAGCCGAGGATCACCAGCGCGAGCACCGCGAGCACGCGCACGAGCGCTTCCAGCGGTTCTTCCAGCACCATGTGCGCGGCGATCGCTTCGCCGTGCGGGCCGTGCGTCGCCGCCACATGCCTGCCCAGCAGGCTGACGCGGTTGTCGTACACCACCACCACCGCCGCAAACAGCGGCACCAGCACCAGCACCTCCACGCGCGCGCGCTTGACCACGCGCGGGCTGATCTGGCGCAGCAGGCCAACCTCCCGCCAGGATTGGCTGCGGGTCTCGAACATCTTCGGCGGCGTGCGCGGGACGGTCACGGACGTCCATGATGGTGCATTCCCGCGCGCAGCCCAGGGACCGGCCGCCCATCTCGGCCAGCGCAACTGCCCTACGTCTGCGTGTAGATCACCATCGCCAACCCGAACAGCAGGCAGTAGACGGCGAACGGGATCAGCGTCTTGGTCTTGAAGTAGCGGACCAGGAAGGCAACCGTGAACACGGCCGTGAGCGCCGCGACCGCGCACGCGACGAGCGCCTGGCCGCGAATGCCGTTGCCGTTGTGCCCGAGCAGGTCCGGCAGCTTGAAGATGCCCGCCGCCAGGATGATCGGCGTGGCCAGCAGGAAGGCGAAGCGTGCGGAGTCGCTGTGGTCCATGCCGCGCGCCAGCCCCGCGCCCATGGTCACGCCGTCGCGGCTGATGCCGGCGACGAGCGCCGTCGTCTGCGCTGCCCCGATCACCAGCGCCTCGCGGTAGTCGAGCGTGTCCAGCTTGCGCGCGCCGTCGGGCTTCGCGCCCTCGCGCAGCGCCAGCTCGCGCACCTGCGCGCGCCGGCGGAAGCGCTCGGCTGCCAGCAGCAGCACGCCGTTGACCATCAAGAAGATCGCCGCCAGTTCCGGCTTGGCGGTGATCGTGCGCAGCTCGTGCTCCAACGCCAGGCCGAGGATGCCCGCGGGGATGCTCGCGACGAACAGCAGCCACGCCAGCCGCTCGGTCGAGGTCTCGATGTGGCGCGTTCTCAGCGTGTGGAAGAAGGCGCGCACGATCTGCACCCAGTCGCGCCAGAAGTACGCGAGCAGGCCGAGCGCGCTGCCGACGTGGAGCATCACCACCAGCGCCAGCCAGAAGGATTCCGACTGCGACTGGGCGTCCACCAGCTTGTTCCAGCCGAACAGCGTGGGGAACAGCACCGTGTGCCCGAGGCTGGAGATCGGGAACAGCTCGCTGACCCCCTGCAGGGCGCCGAGCACAATTGCCTGGAAGTAGCTGAGCGCCGAGGCGAGCGGGAGCGCGAGGTGGGCGGCCACGAGCGCGAGAGCTTATTGCCCGGCCCGGCTGGGAGGACGTCGGCGCCCTCGCGGGCGTGCGCCCACCGGTTGGCAGAGACATTGCAAGCGATGTTCACCATCGCTTCACACGATCGTTGCGGGTTGGTCACAAAAAACCGCGCTTTGCAGGGAAATCTGTTTGCTGTGAACGGTCAAGGAACGACTTCACCGGCCGGGAGCCCGGCGGAGGAGGCGGCGCCGGCGAGCAGGGTTGACATGCACTGCCATTCGACCGCCTCGCAGGAGTCAAAGCTCGGCGTGCAACGCGCGGTCGGGCTGCCCGAGTGCGCCACGCCCCCCGAGGAGGTCTACGAGCTGGCCAAGCGGCGCGGCATGGACTTCGTGACGATCACCGACCACGACACGATCGCCGGCGGGCTGCAGATCGCCGACCGTCCCGACGTGTTCATCTCCGAGGAGCTCACCGCGCGCTTCCGCGGCGAGCCCCAGGCGGTGCACGTCCTCTGCTACGGCATCACCGCAGAGGACCACGAGTGGCTGCAGGCGCACGCCGACGACGTGGAGCTGTGCGCCGCGTACATGTTCGAGCGCGAGCTCGTGTGCGCGCTCGCCCACCCCTACTACACGGTCGCCGCGCCGCTCAGCGCGCGTCACCGCCGCCGGCTGGCGGAGCTGTTCACCGTATGGGAGACGCGCAACGGCGCTCGTGCGCGCGAGCTCAACCGCCCGGCGGCCACCTACGTCGCCACGCGCGACGGCGTCGGCATCGGCGGCTCCGACGACCACGCGGGCGTGGACATCGGACGCACCTACACCGAAGCGCCGCCCGCCGCCAGCCCCGATGAGTTTCTCGCCCACGTGCGCGCCGGCGAGGTGCTCGCGCGCGGGGCGCAGGGCAGCGCCGCCAAGTGGGCGCACGCGGCGATCGCGCTCGCCGCGCGTTCGCTCGGGGGTCCCGCGGCGGAGACCGTCGCGGCAGGCCCGCGCCGGGCGGACCCGGCGCGCGTGATGACGATGGTGCGCAGGCTGCTGCGCGAGGCCGACGCGCGCCACGGCACGCCGAGCGGCGATCTGGGCTCCGATGACGCCCGCTGCCTGCTGCACGCGTGGCTGTCCGCTGTCGAGCTCGACCAGCTCGATGAGCGCGAGCTGATCGCCTACATGCAGAGCGAGGACTTCAGCCACGAGGACCTCTACCGCCGTGCCTGCCGCCTGCACGAGCGCAAGCTGCGCCAGGCGGTGGACGCGGCGCTCGCGGCGGTGAGCGGCCAGGCGGAGGTGCTGGCTGCCGCGGAGGGCCTGTTCGAGGCGTGCATCGCCGCCATCCCCTACGCGCCCGCCAGCGCCTTCCTGGCCGACGAGCAGGCCAAGCTCGCGGCGATCCCCGATGCGGCTACGCGCGCGCTCGGCCGGCGCCCAGGCGAGCGCACCGGCGAGCGCCTGCACGCTGACGGCGAGCGCCCGCGCGCCGACGGCGAGCGCCCGCGCGTGGCGATCCTGGCGGACGGGATCGGCTCCACGCACGGCGTGACGCGCACGATCGAAGAGATCCGCGCCCGCGGCGTGCCGGGCTTCGACGTCGAGGTGGTGGGCACCGACCCGCAGGTCGATCGGCGGCTGTCGGCGGTCAGCGAGATCGACGTGCCGTTCTACCCCGGCCTGCGCATCGGCGTCCCCAGCCTGCCCGCGGCCGTACAGACGATCGCCGGCCTGAGCGGCGGCGGCTACGACGCCATCCACGTGTGCTCGCCGGGGCCGGCAGGGGTCGCCGGCGCGCTCGTCGCGCGCGCGATGAACCTGCCGCTGATCGGCAGCTACCACACCGAGCTGACCGCGTACGCGGGGCTGCGCGCGGGCGATGAGCGCGTGCGCGAGGCGATGGCGCTGGCGGTGGGCGCCTTCTACGGCGCCTGCGACGTGCTGCTCTCCCCCAGCCCCGCCTCCGACGCCGCGCTGGCGGCGATCGGCATGGGCGCCGAGCGGATCATGCGCTGGGACCGCGGCGTGGACACCGGGCGCTTCCGGCCCGAGCTGCGCGGACACTACCCGCTGGCGGGCGAGCTCAACGTGCTGTACTCCGGGCGCATCACGCGCGAGAAGGGCGTGGACCTGCTCGCCGAGGCCTTCCTCCGCGCCCGTTCGCGCGACCCGCGCCTGCACCTGGTGCTGGCGGGCGGCGGCCCCGAGCAGGAGCGCGTGCGCGCGCTCGTCGGTGAGCACGCGAGCTTCCTCGGCTGGCTGGCGGGCGAGGAGCTGGCGCGCGCGTACGCGAGCGCAGACATGTTCCTGTTCCCCAGCGCCACCGACACCTTCGGGCAGGTGATCCTCGAGGCGCAGGCGAGCGGCCTGCCGGTGATCGCACTGGCGCACGGCGGGCCCGTGTCGCTGATCGAGCACGGCGTCAGCGGGCTGCTGTGCGAAACCGACGCCCAGCGCCTCGCCGAGGCGGTGCTCGAGCTCGCATCCGCGCCGCTGCTGCGCGAGCGCCTGGCCGCCGCGGGCCTGCGCGCGGCGCGCGCGCGCACCTGGGAGCGCGCGCTGGAGCGCCTCGCGGACGGCTACCAGCGCGCCTTGATCGGCGCGCACGAGAGCCTCGGCGCGAGCGATCGCGCGGCGTGAGGGGCTTTGCATGTCGGTGTCCACCAACACAGCCCGCACGCGTCCGCATGCGACGCTCCCCGAGCGCACCATGTCGGTTCCCGGCAGGACGCTCGCGGTCGCCCTGCACGGCATCGAGCCGGCTACGTTCGAGCGCTGCGCGGTGATCCGCGACTGGCTCTGCGACCACGGCGTGGACCGCGTCACGCTGCTGGTGATCCCCGCCCGCGACCTGCACCCGGTGGGCGCGCGCTGCCCGGAGATGGTCGAGTGGCTGTGCGAGCGCCGCCTTGCTGGCGACTCGATCGCCCAGCACGGCTTCCAGCACGCGCGCCCGCGCGCCGGCGGCGCAGCGCGCCACCTGCTCACCCGCGTGCACGCACAGCGCAGCGGCGAGTTCGTGGGCCTCGACGACGAGGAGACGCGACGCGCGGTGCACGCCGGCTGGCGGGTGCTGAAGCTCGCGGGCATCGAGCCGGACGGCTTCGTCGCACCCGCGTACGCCTACACGGCCGCGCTGCGCCAGGCGCTCGCGCTGCGTTTCCGCTGGTGGGCCGGGCTGCTGCGTGTCCACCGCACGCCCGGCGAGCTCGACGTGGAGCTGACGAGCGCGCCCGGCAGCGGCCAGCTGGCACCCGCGTGGAGCCTCGCCGCGGGCGGCCCGGTCAGCCGCGCGCTCTCCCCGTCACTGGTGCGCGCGGGAGCGCTGCTGCCGACGAGCACGCTGCGCCTGGACCTGCATCCGGCGGACCTGCGCCACACGCGCCACATGCTCGCGCTCGAGTGGGTGCTCGCCCGCTCCGCCGAGCGACGCCGGGCGATCACCTATCGCGAGCTCGCCGGCGTGTGAGGCGAGCTCGCCGGCGTGTGAGCAACCCGTGCGCCTTGGCGGCGCGGGGGCGAGCGGCGCGTGAGCGCGCTCAGCTCTTGCCAGCCGTGAACAGCGCCGGTTCCAAGGGCTTCACCGCCGGCAGGCTCGCGTAGCCGAGCGCCGGCAGGCCGAACAGCTGCTCGATCGTCCGCAGCAGCGAGAAGTCGTTGAACGCTTCCTGGCTGGAGGTCGCAGCTTTGACGTACGGCGAGAGCAGCAGCGCTCCCACGAGACCACCGCCCTTGGGTGTGCCCGCGAGCGTCTTGGCGGGCGCGTTGGGGAACAGCGGCTGCCCGCAACAGGAGGCGGAGTCGGCGAACGCGCCGCTGGAGGGCGCCTGGTCGACCGTGATCACGAGCAGGCCGCCTTCCTTGTAGGCCTTCGAGCCGGTGATCTCGGGGATCACCTGCGCCAGGAACGTGTTCGCCTGCGTCATCCCTGCGGCGGCGCCCGGCGTGCACGGCGTGGGATTGCCGTCGTCGCAGCGGTCGGGGACGATGTAGGCGAAGCTCGGTGTGCTGGCGGGCTTCGCCAGGTCGCCCTGCAAGCTCGCCAGCCCCACGTCGTCGGTGGCGCACGTCGGCGAGTCGACGATCGAGGCGAAGTACACGAACGGGTTGCGGAAGGTCGCGTATGCGCCGGTGCTCGCGCCTTCAGCGGCAGTCGCGTCGGCTGCACCGAGCGCGGGGTGGGCGCACGCACCGGCCTGCGCGCCGGCTTCGTCGATCCCCTGCACGTACGCGCGCCACGTCAGGTGCTTGCCTTCGAGCTGGCCCGCGAGCGTCTGCGTCGAGCGTGGGTACACGCAGCCGTTGCCCAGCACCTGTTCGTCGGCGCCCACGCCGGTGGCGGCGATTTCCGTGTAGGTGGGGCAGTTGGCCGCCGTTTCCGCGGTGGGCCCCTGACCGCTGATCAACGCCGCGCCGTCGGCCAGCTCGTTGTGGGCCACGGCGTCGTAGTGGGCGAGCAGCTCGCCCTGGTGCTCGAGCGTGCCCGTCAGGTAGGGGGCAGGGGAGGACGGCCCGAAGACGGACGCGAACGGCTCGTCGGAGAGCATCACCACGAACACGTGCTTGATCGGCGGGAGCTTCGTCGCCGGGGCGTCGGCCGCCGGTTCGGAGGCTCGCTGGGAGCCGGAGCCGCCCTTCGCGGCGCCGGCTTCGCTCGAGTGCGACGGCGTCTTGGCTTCGCTCTTGGCAGGGGCGGCCGGCGCGGGGGTGGTTTCCGCTGCGGCTTCCGGCGCGGGCGCTTCGCCGGCGGAGGACGATTCCGCGGGCGCCGAGGACGAGGACGACGCCGCAGGGGCGCTGGTGGACGGCAGCAGCAGCTTGATGGGGGCGCGCGCAGAGGCGAGCGCGTCGCCGGCGGGCGTGCGCGTGACCCGGCCGATCAGCACGCCGAAGCCGAGGAACACAACTACCAGCAGCGCCGAGACACGCGCCGGGGGCAGCCGCAGGCCAGCGCCACGCGCTTGGCCGTCCGGCGCCTGGGACGGCTCGTCTCGCTGGGGACGCTGGACGTCGATGTCGGGCGCCTCCTACTCGTCCGCGGACACAACGCTGCTCGGCAGGCGCTCCATCAGCGTGCTGCCGCACTGCCAGCAGAACAACGCGCCACGGCTGTGCGGGGCGCCGCACTGCAGACAGCCGCCGGCTACGCCATCTTCCTGCATGCGCAGCATGCGCTCCACCTCAGCTAGCTCCGCGTCGCGCTCCTGCAGCATCGCCGCGCGCCGCACGAGCACGTCCAGCCGGAAGTGATCGCGAATCGCCATCTCGTACGCCAGCCCGCCGAGGTCCCAGTGCAGTTCGGCGACCTGCTGGGCGAGCGTGTCGCGCCTGCGCTCGAGCTCGGCGGGTGCGAGCGGCGGGGTTGGTGCCGGCGACGGCTTTGGTGCGAGCGGCGCAGTCGATGCAAGCGGCCCAGTCGATGCGAGCGGCGCAGTCGATGCAAGCGGCGCAGTCGAAGCGAGCGGCGCAGTCGATGCGAGCGGCGCGCCGGAGGAGTGTCCGATCCCGAGCCCGTTGCCGTCGCTGGTGTCGCGCAGGATGCCCATGCGGCTAAGGAGTCTCCACCACGTTGGGGAGGTTCTTGGACTTTTCCGAGTAGCTCTTGCCTTTGGCGCCCTTGAGGCTGTTGAGCACAGACGCGGGTGCCGGGTGGCTCTCGCTGGTGCCGACCCCGCCGGAGCCGGCGCCCGCCGCGCCCGCCGCGCCCGTGCCCGCCGAGCCGGAGGCGCCGTTTGCGACCTCGATCACCTTCGCGCCGGCGAAGTTCTTGCTGAGGGAGCGCAGAGCCTTTGCGGCTGCCGCGCGTTGGTGGTAGACGCCCGAGTAGATCACGTAGTTGCCGGACGTGAGGCTGGAGAATTCTTCGGACTTCAGCGCCCCCACCGCTTTGGCGCCCTTGGCGGTGGCGGAGCTCTTGGCGGCTTCGACCGCGCTCACGCTGGTGCCCGACTGCGCCAGCGCCTGCAGCTGCACGGTGTAGCCACTGGTGCCCGCCGGCCAGTCGCTGGTGAATGACGCTTCGCTTGCGGCGGTGGTCGCGGTGCCCACCGATCCGCCGCCGCCGGCCACGGTGATCACCTGCGCCGGAGCAGCGACCTGCTTGGGGCTGCCCGCCCGTCCGATCAGCACGCCGACGCCCATCGCCAGCAGCAGCACCCCCACGCCGGCGATCACCATCAGTGTCTGGTTGCGCTGTGGGGCGCCAGACGGCGCCTGGTAGCCGGGCGGTGACGACGGCACGGCCGGTCCGTCCGGCTGCGCGACCGGCGCGCTCGACGTGGCGCCGAACAGCAGGCTGCTCATCGGCACGCGCCGCTCGCCGCACTCCAGGCAGTAGCGCTGGTCGCCGGCGAGCGGGGCGCCGCAGCTGGAGCACGTGCCGGCGAAGCCGGCGTGAGCAGACGATGAGCTTGCGATCGATTCGGTGGACACGATGATGCCTATGTATCTGCCTGGCGGGCGGTTGAAGGCTACATCGCGCGCAGCACAAAGAGCCTGCGCACGGGCCGCCCCCTTATGGTCGGCCCGTGCGCGGGCGCTGGCGTAACGATCTTGTGAAGCCGCCCCGCTACGCCTGGGCTTCGAGCGTCACCGACGTGGCCGAGTACAGCGGCGCGTACAGCTTCGCTGCCGCCTTTTTGATCTTGTTCTTCTTGAGCTTTTTGAAGGTGCCCACGAGGTTGGAGCTCGACAGGATCACGAACTTCTCGCCGACCGTCGGCACGAACGGCTTGACCTGCACGAGCTCGAGCTCGTTGGCGATCGTCGCCGCGCCGGTGACCGACAGCGCACCGAAGTCCGACGCGCCCGCGATCGTGATCTCCAGGATCGGCTTCTTGCCGTCCATCGTGAACGCGCCGGTGACCCTCAGCGTCGTCGAGGCCGCGACGGTTCCTTCGCTCGTGACGCTGCCTTCGATCACCCGGTTGCCGCCGTTGCCGTGTTCGGCGTCGAGCTTGCTGCCCTTGGCGTCCGTGAGCGTGCCGCCGGCGAGGTCCAGCGCCACGTTGTTGGCGTCGCCGTCGGCGGCGTTCTCGAACGCCAGCGTGCCGCTGTTGGTGAGGCTCGGGGAGCTGATGTTGGCGTTCTCGCCGCTGGTGCTCTGCAGCAGCAGCGTCTGACCGGCGCTGAGCGGCCCGCTCAGGGTGCTCGTGCCGCGCAGCGCGATCGTGCTCGCGCCGTTGCCCGTGTACTTGAGCGTCTGGTCGTCGAGGATCACCGGCAGCGTGCCGGTGGTCTTGCCGGCGGCCTCTTCGAAGGTGCCGCCATGCTGGGAGAGCGCCCCGGTTTCAACGCCTTCGATGTTGCCGCCGGTGCCGTTCGTCACCGTACTCGAGTTGACCACTTTCAGGGCCACGCCGCTGGCGATGACGATCTTGCCCTCGTTGAGCAGGGTGCCTTCGTATTCGGCGTTCTTGTTGGCGGCGAGCGTGCCGGTGTTGGTCACGTTGCCTTCGATCGCGCGACCGCCGCCACTGCCGTTGCCGACTTCGCTCGCCAGCGTGCCACTGTTGGTGAGCGTGGCGCCTTTGGCGATCGCCAGCGACTCGCTGTTCTGGTCGCCGTCAGCCGCGTTCGTCAGCGCGATCGTGCCACCATTGGACAAGCTCGCAGCAGCCGACACGTGCGCGTTCTCACCGGTGGTGCTCTGGATCTGGAGCGACTGCCCGGACGACAGGTTGCCCGCCAGCGTGCTCGTGCCCCGCAGCGCCACCACGCTCGCGCCCGTGCCTGTGTAGTCAAGCGCAGCGTCGTCCACGATCACCGGCAACGTGCCGCTCGTCGTACCCGCACCCTGCGTGAACGACGTTTCGCTGCCCTTCACGAACACGTTGCCCGAGCCAGCGCCCACGATGCTGCCGCCCGTCCCGTTTACGACCTTGGCCTTGTTATTGACGTTCAGCGTCACGCCCGTCGCGACTTCCAGC
>DATJRV010000060.1:0-44828 GCA_035504435.1 Solirubrobacteraceae bacterium | reverse complement strand
GCTGCCGTGGCCTCTGAGCTGGCGTGGAACTGCTGGCCGACCTGCCGCAGCGGCCCGTACATCTCGGGTGCGAGCAGCAGCACTGTCAGACCGGCCTGCAGCCCGAGCGTGCCGGAGACGAGCTGCACCCCGATCGCGGCGGCCACGAGCGCGGTGCCGATCATCGCGCACAGCTCGAGCACGAACGCCGAGAGGAACGCCGTTTTGAGCGTCGCCATCGTCTCGTAGCGGTAGCGCTCGCCCACATCCGCGAGCGTCTGCTCCTGGGCATCCTCGCGTCGGTATGCGCGCAGCGTTGCCAGTCCCTGGACGACATCGAGGAAGTGCGCGCCGAGCAGCGCAAGCGCCCGCCAGCGTCGCTGCGCCTGAGCGCGCGCGCCCTTGCCGATCAGAACCATGAAGGTGATCAGCAGCGGCACCGTCAGGGCGAGGATCCCCGCGCTGATCGGGTCGAGCGTGATCACCCAGCCGATCACCGCGATCGGCACGACTGCGGCGAGCACGAGCTGCGGCAGGTAGCGAGCGAAGTACTCCTCGAGCGCGTCTACACCCTGCACGGCGGTGCTCGCGAGCTCGCCCGTGCGGCTGTCTTCGGGGGGCCGCTCCGGGCTTTCCAGCAGCAACCGGCGAACGAGACGGGCGCGCAACTCCGACATGATGCGTACCGCACCGAAGCGCCCCGAGAGCTCGAAGCCGCCGTTGACCAGTGCCCGCGCGAGCAGTACCGCCGAGAGTGCGATCAGAGCCGGTTTGAGGGACGTGAGTGTCGCGTGGTGCTCAGCAGCGCGGTCGATCACATAGGCGAGCAATCCCGCTTGGGCGACGATCAGCGCTGCCGAGAGCACTCCGAGTACGCCTGCGAGGGCGACGTGCGTCCTCGCGACACGGCTCTCGCGAATCAGCCGGCGATCGACTGGCGGAGCCATGCTCAGCTGGATGAGCCAGCCGGCTCTGTGCCCGCGCGCGGGGCGACGGACCGCGAGTCGGCGCTGGCGCTGCCATCCCCGCCTCCGCCCAGGCCCGCGAGCACGGCGATCGGCGTGGGGCTGCCCTGGAAGTCGTCCCGTCCGAGGCGATGGCGGAAGACCCAGTAGGTCCAGGCCTGGTAGGCGAGCACGAGCGGCACGAAGATCACCGCTACGACGGTCATCACGGTCTGGGTGTAGTGGCTCGAGGACGCCGCGGCGAGCGTCAGGTCATAGGCGTGGGAGGTGCTCGACGGCAGCGCGTCCGGGTAGAGGCCGACGAGCAGACTGGTGAACAGCAGGGCGATCACGCCAGCACTGAGGGCGAACGCCCAACCGTCGCGCTTACGGCGAAGCAGTGCGGGTACGGTGGCCGCGAGCGCCACCGCCCCAGCGGCGAGCACCTCGGCGGCCACCTTGACCCCTCCCGTGTCCTGGTCAAAAGCTGTCCACAGCAGGAAGCCGCCCATCAGCGCAACGGTCGCGATCGATGCCCGCGACGCGACCCTGCGCGCGCGCGCCACCATCTCTCCGCGCGTACGCAGCGCCAAGAAGATCGCACCGTGGGAGAGAAACAGCGAGAGCGTCGTAAGGCCCCCGAGCAACGCGTACGGATGCAGCAGGTCCAGCAGCGACGCGGTCACGTTGTGCTCGGCGTTCATCGGCACGCCATGGACGATGTTCGCCCAGCCAACTCCCCACAGCAGCGCTGCCAGAAAGCTGCCGATCACGGCGGCCCACTCCCAGGTGGCGCGCCAGCGTGGCGCGTCGCTTTTCCCCCAGAACTCGAACGAGACGCCGCGGATGATCAGTGACACGAGGATCAAGAACAGCGCGAGATAGAAGCCGGAGAACATGCTCGCGTACCAACCGGGGAACGCGGCGAACGTCGCTCCGCCGGCGGTCAGCAACCACACCTCGTTGCCGTCCCACACCGGCCCGATCGTGTGGATGATCATGCGCTTCTCCGTCTCGTCGCGCCCGAGCACGCGCAGCAGGATGCCGACCCCGAAGTCGAAGCCCTCGAGGACGAAGTAGCCGA
The DNA here is from genome assembly GCA_035504435.1 of Solirubrobacteraceae bacterium. GTDB lineage: Bacteria > Actinomycetota > Thermoleophilia > Solirubrobacterales > Solirubrobacteraceae > Palsa-744. The sequence continues at coordinate 42,821 of DATJRV010000060.1, read as the reverse complement.
CCCACAGCACACCGATCAGCAGGAACCACAGCGTCTGCAGGAAGTTGGGGTCTGGCATCGTCGTGCTCCCTTCAGTAGGCCAGGATCAGCTCGGAGCGTCGCGGGCCGCCGTCGGCCGCCCCCGGCTCGCCGCTCGGTTGCGGTTCGGGGCCGTGGTCGATCTCCTTCTTGAACAGGCGCCCGCCGATCACGAGCAGCGTGCCGTACAGCACCACGTAGCCGAGCAGGCTGAGGATGATGTCGGTGGAGCTGACCAGCGGCGAGCGTGCGTCGCTGGTCTTCAACAGCCCGTACACCACCCACGGCTGGCGCCCCATCTCGGTGAAGATCCAGCCGGTGAGGTTGGCCAGCGGCGGCAGGAACGCGCCGATCACCGCCAGCCGCAAGAAGCGCCGGCGACGCTCGAAGACGCCGCGGCGCAGCAGCACCAGCCCGATGATCGGGACCACGAGCAGCAGCACGCCCACGCCGGCCATCAGGCGGAAGGTCCAGTAGGTGACGCCGAGGATCGGCGCGTAGTCGCCCGGCCCGTATTTCTTGACGTCTTCGGCCTGCAGCTGGTCGACGCCCTTGATTTCGCCGTCCCACGAGGCGGTGCCGAGGATCGAGAGCAGGTGCGGGATGCGGATGTCGGGGAACACGCGCTTGGGGAAGTGCTCGAACGGGCCGACCGCGAAGATCGACAGGCTCGCTCCCTTGGTCGTCTTGTACAGCGCCTCCGCGGCCGCCATCTTCATCGGCTGCTGTTTCTCCATCAACATGCCCTGGCCGTGCCCGAAGGCCCCGGTGAGGATCGCCGCGCCGAGCGCCAGCGGCAGCACGTGGCGCACCGAGCGCGTGTACACGGCGTCCGTGCGCCCGCCTGCGCCCTTCAGGGCGCGCAGCATCGCGAACGCGCTGATGCCGAGCACGAGGAAGGCGCCGGTGCACATGGCGGCGAAGATCGTGTGCGGGAAGGCGAGCCACAGCGTCGAGTTGCCGAGCACCGCCCAGATGCTCTTCAGTTCGGCGCGGTGGAGGGCGTGGTTGATCACGTAGCCGACCGGGTGCTGCATCCACGAGTTGGCCGCGAGGATGAAGAAGGCCGACAGGATCGTGCCGAAGGACGTCAGCCAGATCGTCGCCAGGTGCACCTTCGGCGACAGGCGGTTCCAGCCGAACAGCCACAGGCCGATGAACGTGGACTCCAGGAAGAACGCGGCCAGCCCCTCCATCGCCAGTGGCGCGCCGAAGATGTCGCCCACGTAGCGGGAGTATTCCGACCAGTTCATGCCGAACTGGAACTCCTGCACGATCCCGGTGACGACGCCGATCGCCAGCGAGATCAGCATGAACTTCCCCCAGAAGCGGGTCATGCGCAGGTACACCTCGTCTTTCGAGCGGTACCAGCGCGTCTGACAGTAGGCGACCCATGCGGCCAGGCCGATCGACATGGGCACGAAGATGAAGTGGAAGACCGTCGTCACGCCGAACTGCAGGCGGGCGAGTTCAAGCGTGTTCATGGCGGGCAATCTACGACCGCCCGGCGATCGCGAGCATCGGTTGATTTCACCTACATGACTACGGCGAACTACCTATTGAGAAACGTGCCCGGCGGGCGACTCACGCGCTCACCGGCGCGGGTCGCGCCGGGCTGTTCCCGGCGCCGGCGCGCCGGCGCACGAACGCCCGGCGCAGCTCGTCCGCGCCCCACACGACCAGCGGGCACGCCAGCAGCAACAGCAGATCATGGGGCGGCGGTCCGGCGGTCGCGAGCAGCGACTGCAGCGGCGGCGCGTACACCACGACGGCGGCCACGAGCAGCTCGACGAGGACCGCCAGCAGCAGGTAGCGGTTGCTGAAGGCGCCGACCGAGCGCAGCGACGCGCGCTGCGTGCGCACCGCGAACGCCGTCCCGATCTGCCCGGCGATCATGCCGAGGAACGTCATCGTCGTGGCCTGCAGGTACGCGTGGTGAAAGCGCGTCCCGACGCCGGTCGCCTCGCCCGGATGCCAGCCGGCCCCCACGAGCACGGCAAAGAAGCAGCCGAGCGACAGCGCCGCCACGAGCACCCCCAGGAAGAGCCACGCGCGCACGAGCATCGGCCCGCGAATCACCCCCTCCGAGCGCACCCGCGGCGGGCGCTGCATGATCCCCGGCTCGGCCGGGTCGCGCCCCAGCGCGAGCGAGGGCAGCGTCTCGGTGCCGACGTCGAAGGCCAACAGCAGCAGCACCGGCAGCGGCAGCGGGATCGCCCCGCCGGCGAGCGCGAACACGAGGAACGGCGCGACCTCGGGGGTCGCGTGCGCGAAGATGTAGACGATGAACTTGCGCACGTTGTCGTACACGCGCCGCCCCGCCTCCACGGCGGTGACGATCGTGGCGAAGTTGTCGTCGGTCAGCACCATCGTCGCCGCCTCACGCGCGACGTCGGTGCCCGAGCGGCCCATCGCCACGCCGATGTCGGCGCTGCGCAACGCGGGGGCGTCGTTGACGCCGTCGCCGGTCATCGCCACCACGTGCCCCTGAGCGCGCAGCGCCTCGGCGATCTGCAGCTTGGCCTCGGGGGAGGAGCGCGCGAAGATCAGCTCCTCCCCGCCCGCGAGCAGCTGCTCGACTTGCCGCTCCTGGCGGTGGTCCAGGCGCTCCGCGTCGATCACCCTCGCCTGCGGCCCGCCGATGCCCACCTGGCGCGCGATCGCCGCGGCGGTCAACGGGTGATCGCCGGTGATCACGATGATGCGAATGCCCGCGCTGTGGCAGCGCGCCACCGCCTCCGGAACCTCCGCGCGCGGTGGGTCGAGCATCGTCACCAGGCCGACGAAGCACAGCTCGCGCTCGACCTGCTCGCGCGCGGGCGCGGCGGCGCCCACCGGGATGGCGTCGCCCTCACGGGCGGCGTCGCCCATCGGGGCGCCCACCGGGGTGGCACCGCCCGCACAGGCGGCGTCGCCCATCGGGGCAGCGGGCAGCGTCCGGCGCGCGAGCGCCAGCACGCGCAGCCCCTGGTGCGCATAGCCCTCCACCTGCGCGAGGATGCGCGCGCGCGTGGGCGCGTCGAGTGGGCCTTCCGCGCCGTCGCCGAGGGCGCTCGTGCACAGCTGCAGCACCGCCTCTGGCGCCCCCTTGGTGTGCAGGCGCGTGACCCCCGCGGCAACGTCCAGCGTGCTCATCAGCTTCAGGCGCGGGTCGAAGTTGTACTGGTGGCGCCTGCAGCGCTCGCGCGCGGCCACGTCGACGTCCGCCCCCAGCGCCTGCGCGGTGCGCAGCAGCGCGAGCTCGGTCGGGTCGCCCGCACCCTCGCCGCCGGCCTGCAGCCGCGCCTGGTTGCACGCGGCGGCGGTTTCGGCCAGCGCGCCCAGCGCCGCGCGGCGCGCGCCGACGGCGGGCTGCTCGTCGCGCTGCGCCTCTGCGCCGGGCTGCCGATCGCGCTGCGCCTCCGCCCCCGGTTGCCCGTCGGGCGGCGCCGCCGCGCGCGAGCCTGCGCTCGCCTGCGCCTCCGCCCCCGGCTGCCCGTCGGGCGGCGCCGCCGCGCGCGAGCCTGCGCTCGAGATGCGCGCCTGCACGGCCGAGACGTGCGGGTTCTCGCTCGGGATGTGCGCTTCGCCGGCGAGCGTCCACGCGGCCACCGGGCGCATGCGGTTCTGCGTGAGCGTGCCGGTCTTGTCCGTGCAGATGACGTCCGTGGAGCCAAGCGTCTCGACCGCGCTCAGGCGCTTGACCAGCGCCCCGCGGCGCGCGAGCGCGCTGACGGCGACGGCGAGCGCGAGCGTGATCACCGGCAAAAGCCCCTCGGGCACGTTGCCGGCGAGCAGGCCGACGGCGAACACCACGCTGCTCTTGATCGACAGTCCCGCGGCGAAGATCGCCAGCGGCACGAACGCGACCGCCATCGCGACGGCGATCGCGGCGATCAGCCACGCGACGCGGCGCACCTGTCGCTCCAGCGGGCTCGGCTGCTCCTTGACGCGCTCCGAGAGCGCGGCAATGCGCCCCAGCTCAGTGTGCATCCCCGTGGCGAACACCACCGCGCGCGCCTCGCCGCCGGTCGCGCTCGTGCCGCTGAACACGAGATCGCGCGCGGCGAGCCGGGGCACGTGGGCGTCCTGCATCTCGGCTGAGCGCACGGCGGGCACCGACTCGCCGGTGAGCGTCGAGAGGTCGACCTCCAGCGCGCCGGAGAGCAGGCGCATGTCGGCGGCGATGCGCTCGCCCTCCTCCAGCAGGGCGATGTCCCCTGGGACCAGCTCGCCGGCGTCGATCACCTGCGGGGCGCCATCGCGCAGCACCGTGGCGTGCTGGGGCATGTAGCGCGCGAGCGCCTCCACCGCCCGCTCGGCCTGCATCTCCTGGATGAACGCGAACGCGGCGTTGAGCGCGATCACCAGCAGCACGGCGATCGCCACCGTCTCGCTGCCGACCGCGAACGACAGCCCGGCGGCCAGCCACAACAGCAGCGCGAGCGGGTGCGTCAGCTGGCGCGCGAGCTCGCCCGGCCAGCGCACGCCGCCATGCCGGCGTAGCTCGTTGGGCCCGTACTGCACCAGGCGCCGGGCCGCCTCGCGCGTGGAGAGACCACCGCTCGCGCTGCGCAGATCACGCAGCAGCAGCTGCGTTGCCTCCTCCGGCTCGATCTCCTCAGCAGCGGACATCGAGCGTCGCCAGCAGCCGTAGCTCCTCCGCCAGCAGGCGCGGCAGCAGGAAGCGCTCGCGCACGCGCTGGCGACCGGCACGCGCGAGCTCCTGCGCGAGCTCGCGGTCGCCGAGCAGCTCGAGCGTCGCGCGCGCGCACTCGTCGGTGCTGCGCACGAGCCGCCCGCCGACGCCGTCGGGCATCTGCAGCGGAATTCCGCCGGCGTCGCCGGCGACGACCGGCGTTCCCTTCCACAGCGACTCGGAGACCACCAGGCCGAAGCCCTCGCGGATCGACTTCTGCACGACCACCTCAGAGAGGCGCTGGAAGGCGTTGACCTCGACGTTGCCCACGCCGGTGAGGTTGGTGAGGATGTGGATTCGCGGGTCCTCCGCCGCGGCGTCGGAGACCTGCCGGTAGACCTCCCACCCCTCGGGGTCGTCGAGCGCCATCGAGCCCACCAGCGCGAGCTGCAGCTCGCCGACCTCCGCGCGCACCAGCCGGTAGGCGTCGATCACGCCGAGCGGGTCCTTCCAGCGATCGAAGCGCGAGACCTGGGTGATCAGCCGTCCGGGGAGATCGACGCCGATCCAGTCGAGTATCTGGCCGGCGGTGGCCGGGTCGAGCTCGATGTTCTTGGGGCTCAGCGGGTCGATCGCCGGCGCGATCACCTCCACGCGCGCGACCTCCAGGCCGGGCGGCACGAACTCCGGCATCGTGAACACGGCCGCGTCGAAGCCCTCCAGCATCGGCGCCAGAAAGCCCCACGCGTGCGGGTTGGACTCGCTGGTGTCGATGTGGCAGCGCCACACCCAGTGCGCGCCGCCCTTGCCGTGGGCCTGCAGCAGCCCGACCGGCTGGGGGTCGTGGACGATGATGAAGTCGTAGCCGCCGTCGAGCGTGGCGGCGTTCTCCTCGATGCACCGGTGGTAGGCGGCCTGCTGGGCCTCGGTGATGCTCGCGCTGTCACCCTGCAGCGCGTTGTGCAGGGCCTTGGTGGCGGCGAAGAACTCCGGGTTGCCGCCGATCACCTTCCAGTCGACCTCCAGGCCGAGGTCGCGCAGCAGCGGCACCGACGAGCGCAACAGCTCCGAGACGCCGCCGCCGTAAGGCGTGGCGTTGACCTGCAGGATGCGCGCGCCGCGCAGCGCCCGCGCCTGCTCGCGCAGCTCCGCGAGGATCGGCTCCGGCACCACCCCGCGGTAGGCGTCGAGCGACCAGCGACCCACGGTCACCTTCTGCGGCACGCTGACAGCCCCCGGCGCTTGCCATGGCACATGCGAGCAGCATTGAAAGCGCGCGGCGCACAAGCATCCGGGATTTACCCGGAGGACTGTACGGAAGCACCGCATGGAGCCTCCGATGAGCACGGCTGCGGAATGCCCGCGCCGGTAGTGCGGCTGGCAGCGGATGGCGTGCCCTCCGGCCGCCGCCACGATCGGGCTGTGCACATGCGCCCCCAGCGAAGACAGCGCGCAGACGCTTCAGCGCGAGCAGCGAGAGCCTTCACGGTCGTCCCCTCGACGCAGGACAGCGATCCCGATGCATCGGCGCGCAGCGAGGAGCGCCCGCTCGCGCACGCGCTCGCCGCGCCGCAGCTCTATCCGGGCCGGCCGCACGTCGAGGTGCGCGAGACGCACGCCTCGTGGGTGTTCCTCGCCGGCCGCTACGCGTACAAGGTCAAGAAGCCCGTTCGGCTCGCGTTCCTCGACTACAGCACGCTGGCCGCGCGGCGCGCTGCCTGCCGGGAGGAGGTGCGCGTCAACCACGCGCTCGCGCCATCCATCTACCTCGGCGTGCGGGCGATCGTGCGCGGCGGCGACGGTGAGCTGCACTACGCCGAGCAGGACGCGCCTGGCGCCGTCGAGTACGCGGTGCAGATGCGCCGCTTCGACGAGCAGCGCACGCTGCAGGGCGCGATCGACGCGCACACGCTGACGCGCGCCGACATCCGCGCCGCGGCGGTGCGGCTGGCGGACTTCCATCGCGGCGCGCGCCCCGTCTCCGTCGCTGAACCGGCCACGCTGCTCGCCGCCTGGCGGACGAACCTGGAGGAGCTCGAAGCGCTGGCGCACCCGCGTGCGTGGGCGCTGCCCGCGATGCACGCGTTCGCCGCTGCGTTCACCACGGCGCACGCCGAGGAGCTCGCCCGCCGCGCGCGCGCCGGCTACGTGCGCGACTGCCACGGCGATCTGCGCTGCGAGCACGTGCTGCTCGAACGCAGCGTGCGCTTCGTCGATCGCATCGAGTTCGATCCCACGCTGCGCCACATGGACGTCGCGCGCGACCTCGCGTTCCTGGCCACGGACCTCGAGTCCCACGGCGCCCAGCAGGCGGCGAGCACGCTCGTGAACGCCTATCGCGACGCCGGCGGCAGGGCGGGCAGCGAGCAGCTGCGGGCCTTCTACGGCGCCTACTGGGCGCTGGTGCGCGCCAAGGTCGCTTTGATCGCCGCCGGAGAGCGCTCGGGGGCGCCCCGCAGACGCGAACGCGACCGCGCCACGCGGTTGTGGCAGCTCGCCAAGCGCCTTTGCTGGCGCGCACGGCGACCGCTCGCGCTCGTCGTCTGCGGGGCGCCCGCCAGCGGCAAGTCGACGCTCGCCGCCGCGCTCGCGCGCGTCAGCGAGCTGCCAGTCGTGTCCTCCGATGTGCTGCGCAAGCACCGCGCGGGTCTCGCCCCGACCGAGCGTGCCGGCCCCGAGCACTACACGCGGGCGGCCTCGCGCGCGGTGTACGAGCTGCTGAGCCACGAGGCGCTCGCGCAGCTCGAGCTCGCGCAGGGCGTGATCGTGGACGCCAGCTGCTACAGCAGGCGCGAGCGCGCCGTGCTCTTCCAGCGCCTCCAGCTCACGCCAGCGCGCCTGCTCGTCGTGCGCTGCCGGGTGACGCGCGAGACCGCGCTCGCACGCACCGCCGCGCGAGCGCACGACCCGCAGCGCATCTCAGACGCGACCGCCGCGATCGCAACGACACGCGCGCGCCGCTTCCAGGAGCTCGACGAGCTCCCGCCGACGAGCGTGCTCGCGCTCGACGCCGAACGCGCGCTGAGCGCACAGGTAGCGAGCGTCGCGGGGGCCGCCGACGAGCTGATGCGCGTGAGTGTCCCACGCGCCCCGCGTGGCCCAGCTCCGTGCTTTTCCACAGCCGATCCAGGCGTTTACCCGGTAGCCGCCGGCGCACCTCGGGACCTAGCGTGAATGAGATGGTCTCCCACCTGCACCTCGCCCCCGATCAACCGCAGCAGAGCACCTCACGGGGGCATGCTGAGCAGGAGGCGCCCGCGCCGATTCGCGTGGTGCTCGCCGACGATCATCAGCTGATGCGCCAAACGTTGCGCGAGCTGCTCGACGCCGACCCGGCGTTCGAGGTGATCGCCGTGGAGCACGACTTCTCCGCCGCTGCGCGCGCGGTCGCACAGCAGCGGCCGCACGTGCTCGTGCTCGACCTCAGCATGTCCGACAGCCACGGCCCCGACACCGTGCGCACGCTGCGCAAACGTCACCCGGACACCCAGATCACGGTGCTCACCACCGACGACAGCGCCGTCCCCGTGCAGCGCGTGCTCGACGCGGGCGCGCTCGGCTACGTGCTGAAGGAGCTCGCCGACGCCGAGCTCCCCGACGCGGTGCGCGCGGCGTCGCACGGCCACATCTACATCAGCCCGCGCGTCGGCGTGCGCCTGGACGAGCTCTACAGCGCGATGGCCCACGGCCGCATCACGCCGCGTGAGGTCGAGGTGCTGAGGCTGATCGCGCTGGGACACACGAGCGTCGAAATCGCGCGCAAGCTGAATCTCTCACCGCGCACGATCGAGACCCACCGCGCCCACATTCACCAGAAGCTCGGCTTGGCAACGCGCGCGGAACTCGTTCGCTACGCCCTCCAACGCGGCCTGTTGCGCGGATGAGCAGAGCGCCCTCCATCCGCCCCAGCAGCGCGCGCCCGGCCACGCAAACCGGTAGTTCGCCACATGCTGGCTGCGGACATCCCACAACCGCCGCGCGCTCACAGGACCATATGTTCATTCGATCGATTGTCAAGCCCGGCGGGGGTCGGACCGCGAACGAAGGGGTAGTCGTCGTGCAGGAGAGGCCGATGGACGAGCACGTCACCAGCACCCGATGCAGCCACTGCGGCGACGTGATCGGCGCATACGAGCCGACGGTGACGGTCAGCGACGGATTCGCGCGCCGCATCTCGCGGGCGAGCGCACCCGATGCGCTCGCCACGGCGGACGCGTGCTACCACGACGCCTGCTACGAGCAGCTGCACAACGAGCCCGCGCGCGACAGCTAGCCGACTGCGTACCTTTCCCCCATCGCGTACGGGTTTGCGCGGCTTGCCAGACGCGTCCGTTCGCATACTCTGCAGGCATGAGCGAGCAGCCTGAAGCAACCAAGCGACCGCCAGCAAAGCCGCGTGTGCTGGTGCTGGGCTATGACCGCACCGACAGCGCCAGGCGCGCCGCGCGATGGGCGGCCAGAGAGCTCGCGCCCGACGGCAAGCTCGTGATCGTGCACGCCACCCGGCCACTGCACGCCCCGCACACCCCGCTCAGCACCAGCGAGGAGCGCCACCGCTCCGCCCGCGCGCTGATCGACGAGCTGCTGCTGGAGGGCGAAGACGCCCTGTTCGACGTCGACACGGCAGCCGAGATCTCCGACGCCGACCCCGTCAGCGCGCTGCTCGACGCCGCCGAGCGCCACGATGCGCGCGCGATCGTGATCGGCAGCGAGCCACACTCGCGCCTGCACAAAGCGATCGGCACCGTCACCACCGCGCTGCTGCAAAGCTCGCCCGTGCCCGTCATCGCCGTGCCCGCGGGCGAGGCGCTCAGCGACAGCGAAGCCGCGTAGCGCTACTCGGTGCGCCGGCGCAGCGTCGCCGCGCCCAGCACGAGCGCCCCGGCCGCGAACGCGAGCACGATCGCGATGTCACCCCACAGCGCGCCACCGGCGGCCGACTGGAGCGTCAGGTGGTGCATGCCGTCCACGGCATAGGACATCGGCAGCGCATCTGAGAGCGCGTGCAGCGCGGCGGGCATGCGCTGGCGCGCGACCAACAGCCCGCACAGCAGCAGCTGCGGCAGGATCGTCGCGGGCAGGAACTGCACGACCTGGAACTCGCTGCGCGCGAACGCGCTCGCGAGCAGGCCCAGCCCCATTCCCAGCAGCGCCACACACACGGCCAGCACCACCACCAGCGCACTGGAGCCGCGCACGTGCAGGCCGAGCGGCCCCAGCGTCAACGCGCTCACGATCGCCGCCTGCGCGGTGGCGAGCAGGCCAAACGCAAGCGCATAGCCCCCCAGCAGCTCCAAGCGTGCGAGCGGCGTCGTCAAGAGGCGCTCGAGCGTGCCGCTGACACGCTCGCGCAGGAGCGCGATCGAGGTGACGAGGAACACCGTCATCAGCGGAAAGATCGCCAACAGCGGCGCCCCAGCCTGGTCGAACGCGGCGCGACGGTGAGCGTAGATCAACCGCAGCAGCGTCTCCAGCACGCACGGCACCAGCAACATCAGCGCCACCGTGCGCGGGTCGTGGCGCAGCTGGGCGAGCACGCGCCGGGCGGTCGCCAAGGTGCGCACGAGCGGCGGGCTCATCGACGCTCGATCAGGCGCACGAACGCCTCGTCCATGTCCTGAGTGCCGGTGCTGGCGACGAGCGCCGCCGGCGTCAGCTGCCCGATCAGGGACCCGTCGCGCAGCAGCAGCAGGTCGTCACAGTGGCTTGCCTCGTCGAGCACGTGACTGGAGATCAGCATCGTCGCACCGGCGCCCGTCAGCTCCCTGAACAGACGCCACAGATCGCGACGCAACAGCGGGTCGAGCCCCACCGTCGGCTCGTCCAGCAACAGCAGCCTGGGCGCCCCCACCAACGCGGCGGCCAGCGACGCGCGCGCGCGTTGACCGCCGGAGAGGTTGCGCACCAGCTGGTGCGCCTGCCCTTCCAGCCCGACGCGCTCGAGCACGCCAGCCGACGGCGCCCCGCGCAGTGCCGCGAAGTAGCGCAGGTTCTCCGCCACCGTCAGGTCCTCGTACACACACGGAGCCTGTGTCATGTAGCCGAGCTCGTGGCGCAGGCTCGCGACCCCGGCCGGGCGGCCGAGCACCTCCAGCCGACCCGCGACGCCGGCCTGCACGCCCGCGATCGCCCGGATCAGCGTCGACTTGCCGCTGCCGCTCGGACCGAGCAGGCCCGTGATCACGCCGGCGTCGATCGCAAACGAGATGCCGTCGAGGGCGTCGATCCGGCCGCGGCGCACCCGCAGATCACGCGCGCGCACGGCCGCGTCTCGCGCACCACCCTCAGCTTCGCGGTCCTCCACGCTGAGCAGTCTCGCGTGTGGCGCGGCAGCGCGCCCCGCCCACGTGAGCGGCGTCCATCACCCGACGCGCGCCTCGCCCGCGTACACGTTCACGCGCCCGGCGCGGGCGAAGCCGCACAGCGTGAGGCCGTGCTCGCGCGCCGTCTGCACCGCCAGCGAGGTGGGCGCACCGACGCCGACCAGCACCGGCGCTCCGGCCACGAGCGCCTTTTGCACGAGCTCGAACGACAGCCTGCCGCTCACGCACAAAAGGCTCTGCGACAGCGGCACGCGCGCCGCGCGCAGCGCCCAGCCGACGACCTTGTCCATCGCGTTGTGGCGCCCCACGTCCTCGCGCACGCACAGCAGCTCGCCGCCGGCGTCGAACAGGCCGGTCGCGTGCAGGCCGCCGGTGCGCGCGAAGCCGGGCTGCACGAGGCGATCGGGCAGATGCGCGAGCAGCCCGCGGGCGAGGCGGGGGCCGGGCGCGAGCGCCTGACAGTGCACCGCCAGCTCCTCGATCGCGCCCTTGCCGCACACCCCGCACGAGGAGGTCGTGTAGAAGCGCCGGGCCGGCAGGTCGCGCGCCAGCGGGCCGCGCACCTCGATCGTGTTGGCCGCCAAATCGTCGGTCAGCCCCGCCTGCCTGGGGCCGCCGATCAGGCCCTCGCCGTACAGGAAGCCCAGCGCCAGCTCCTCGTCGTGCCCAGGGGTGCGCATCGTCACCGCCACCGGCTCGCCGTCCACGCGGATCTCCAGCGGCTCCTCCACCGCCACCGTGTCGCGCTCGCCGTCGCGCTCCAGCGTCCGCACCGCCGCCTCCATGCACCCACCGTAGCGAGGTGACCGCAGCTCGTCAGGGTTCCCGCTAGGGTGCCCGCGTAGGCAATGCCCAGGCAGAAGCAGAAGCAGAGCAAGAGCCCGAGCAACCCACAGCGCGACATGGCGCTCGGAGAGGCCGCCAGCGCCCTCGGCGTGAGCGTGGACACGCTGAGGCGTTGGGCAGACGCCGGCAAGCTCCACACCTTTCGCGACGAGCGCAACCGCCGGCGCGTCCCCGCCGCCGAGGTCACGCGCCTGTCGCGCGCGCCGCAGCGCCACCGCACGCGCACCAGCGGCTCCGCGCGCAACCGCATGCCCGGCATCGTGCGCTCGGTCGAGATCGGCGGCGTGATGGCGCTCGTCGAGCTCGAAGCCGGACCGTTCCTGCTGACCGCCGCCATCACGCGCGACTCCGTGCAGGAGCTCGGCCTCGCGCCCGGCGTGCGCGCCGCCGCGCGGGTGAAGGCCACCTCCGTGATGATCGAGCGGGACGCAGCGTGAACGTGCCCTGGGCACGCGGGAGGCCGTTCGCGTCGGTAGGCGCCGCGGCGCTCGCGTTGGTGCTCAGCGCGTGTGGGTCGAGCGGATCGAGCACAACCCACACCACGAACGCCTCATCCTCATCATCATCGAGTAAACCCGCAGTCGCCGTCATCTACGCCGGCTCGCTCGCCGACCTCATGGAAGACGACATTGGGCCGGCCTTCCAGAAAGCCGATGGCTACAAGTTCCAGGGCTACGGTGGCGGCTCCAGCGAAGACGCCACGGAGATCAAGAGCAAGGTCCGCCGCGTGGACGTGTTCGTGTCCGCCTCCGCCGAAGCCGACAAGGAGCTCGAAGGCCCCGCGAACGGCGGGTGGGTGTCGTGGTACTCCACCTTCGCCACCACGCCGCTGAGGCTCGGCTACGACCCCAAGAGCAAGTTCGGCGAACAGCTCGCGCACGGCAAGCCCTGGTATGAAGTCATCGCCCAGCCCGGCATCCGCGTCGGGCGCACCGACCCCGGGCTCGACCCCAAGGGCAAGCTCACCGTCGAAGCCGTCGCAGAAGCCGCCAACAAGCTCCACAAGCCCGCGCTCAACAAAGCGCTGTCCGCGTTCCCCGTGTTCCCCGAGACCGACCTCGTCGGGCGCCTGCAGGCGGGGCAGCTCGACGCCGGCTTCTTCTACGCCATCGAGGCGAACCTCGCGCACATCCCCACCGTCGCGCTCACCCCCGCGTCCAAGACCGCCGCCTACACCGTCACCATCGTCAACCACGGCGCCAACCCCACAGGCGCCGAAGCGTTCGTGCGCTACCTGCTCGCCGCCTCCAACGCGTCCACCCTCACCAGCAACGGGCTCACGCCCATCTCCCCCACACTCACCGGCGAAGCCGCCGCCGTGCCCGCCGCCGTGCGCAGCGCCGTCGGCGCCAGCGGCCCCTGAGCGCCATGCTCGACCGGGCGCGCAGCCCGCTGCCGTGGCTCGCCGCGCTGCTCGCGCTGTACCTGCTCGCGCCCATCGTCGCCTTCGTCGTGCGCCTGGGCAGCGGCGTGTCCTCCGCACCCGGCGTCAGCGCCGCGCTCGTCACCTCGCTGCTCACCGCCTCCATCTCCGCCGCCGTCATCGCGCTGCTCGGCGTGCCGCTCGCCTACCTGCTCGCCCACGCGCGCGGGCCGCTCGCGCGGCTCGCGCTCGCGCTCGTCTCGCTGCCGCTCGCGCTGCCGCCGCTCATCAGCGGCCTGCTGCTGCTGTACGTCGTCGGCCCCTACACCGCCGCCGGGCGGCTGTTCGGCGGCCAGCTCACCGAAACGCGCGCCGGCATCGTGCTCGCGCAAACGTTCGTCGCCGCGCCGTTTCTCATCGTCACCGCGCGCGCCGCCTTCGCCGCCGTCGACCCCGCGCTCGAGGACGTCGCGCGCACGCTCGGACACGGACGGCTCGCGCGCTTCACGCGCGTCGCCGTACCCGCCGCGCGCGGCGGCATCAGCGCCGGGCTGCTGCTCGCGTGGCTGCGCTCCTTCGCCGAGTTCGGCGCCACCATCATCCTCGCCTACCACCCCTACTCCCTGCCCGTCTTCACCTTCGTGCAGTTCGGCTCCACCGGGCTGCCCGCCACCAAGCTGCCCGTCGCCGTCGCGCTCGGCGTCGCGCTCGTCGTGCTGCTGCTCAGCGGGTTGCGCACGCCCAGGCGCCGCGGTCGCGCGCCGGTTGCGCGTGGCGCAAACGGAGACGGCTCCGCGTCCGCCCGCTTCACGCCGCCCGGCGCGCTCACGCCGGCGTTCGACGCGTTCACGCCGGCGCGCGGCACCAACGGAGCTGGCGCGCCGGCCATCCTCGACTTCGCGCTGCGCAAGCGCCTCGGTGGGTTCTCGCTCGAGCTGGCGCACCGCGCGCGCAGCCCGCAGCTCGCGCTGCTCGGGCCCTCCGGCGCCGGCAAGACGCTCACGCTGCGCCTGCTCGCCGGCCTCATGCCAGGCGACGGCGGGCACCTCAGCGACGGCCGGGACACGCTCCACGCGCTCGCCTGCGAACAGCGCCACATCGGCTACGTGCCCCAGAGCTCCGCGCTGTTGCCGCGGCGCACCGTCTGGCGCCAGGTGACCTTCGGCACGCGCGCACGGCCGCAGCTCGCCGCCTTCTGGCTCGCGCGCCTCGGCCTGTCGGGGCTCGAGGACCGCTACCCCGACGAGCTCTCCGGCGGCCAGCAGCGCCGTGTGGCGCTCGTGCGCGCGCTCGCCACCCAGCCGCGGCTGCTGCTGCTCGACGAGCCCTTCACCGGACTCGACGCGCCCGTGCGCGACCAGCTGCGCCGCGACCTGCGCCGCCTGCAACGCGACGGCGCGCTGTCCACCGTGATCGTCACCCACGACCCCGAGGAGGCCGCCATGCTCGCCGAGGAGATCATCGTCATCGAGGACGGGCACATGCTCCAGGCCGGCTCGCGCCAGGACGTGTTCACCGCGCCCAGCTCACCGCGCGTCGCCGCGCTGCTCGGGATCGCCAACGCGCGGCGCGGGCGAGTGGTTGGGGCGGACACGCTCAGCAGCGAGGGGGTCGAGATCCGCGCGCCCACCCACGGGCTGTCGGAGGGGAGCGCGGTCGTCTGGTGCGTGCGGCCCGAGCGCATCCGGACATGCGCGCCCACCGGCGCTCCCGCGCGCGCCCGCGATCAGGAACAGCTCGCGTCCGACCGCGAGTATCACGCGATCCTGCTCGACGACATCGACCTCGGAGCGGCGCGCGAGCTCACCGTTGTGCTCGGCGGGACGCTGGAGCTGACCGTGCGCACGACCGTCACCGATCCGTTCGAGATCGACGCCCCGCTGCATGTGGCAATCGACGCCGAGGCGATCACAGTGTGGGCCGAGCGACCGACGAATCAGACGTGCTCGCCTCAACCCCCGATGTAGGACATCTCGATCTTCGGCGAATCGCCCGCCACCGCGCGCTCCGCGCGCTCCTGCGAGTAGCGATCGGCACGCCGCCCCCACACCTCGCCCACAGCGCTTTCGATCTGCGCGTCGCTCGCGTCCGCGCGCAGCAGCGCCCGCAGGTCGGTTCCGTGCCGCGCGAACAGGCACGTGAACAGCTTGCCGTCGGCGGACAGGCGCGCGCGCGTGCACGTCGCGCAGAACGGCTGGCTGACCGAGTGGATCACGCCGATCTCCCCCGCGCCGTCGCGGTAGCGGTAGCGCGTGGCCACCTCGCCGTCCATGCGCGGCGCCAGCGGCTCCAGGGGCCAGCGCTCGCCGACGATCCTCAGCACCTCCTGCGCGGGTACCACCTCCGCGTGGCGCCAGCCGTTGGTCGAGCCCACGTCCATGTACTCGATGAAGCGCAGCACCGCGCGCGTGCCGCGAAAGTGGGCCGCCATCGCCGCGATGCAGTGCTCGTTCAGCCCGCGGCGCACCACCATGTTCACCTTCACCGGGTGAAGGCCCGCGTCCAGCGCCGCGTCGATGCCGTCGAGCACCCGCCGCCCCGGCAGCGGCGCGTCGGCGATCGCCGCCAGCACCTCGTCATCCAGCGCGTCCAAGCTCACCGTCACGCGCGTCAGGCCCGCCTTTGCCAACGCCTGTGCGTGGTCCGCCAGCAGCACGCCGTTGGTCGTCATCGCGATCTCCTCTATCCCCTCGATCCCCGCGAGCGTCTGCACCAGGCGCTCGAGCTCGCGTCGCAGCAGCGGCTCGCCACCCGTCAGACGCAGCTTGCACACCCCCAGCCGCGCGAACACGCGCGCCACGCGCGCGATCTCCTCGAAGCTCAGGATCTCCTGCCGGGGCAGAAAGCGGAACCCCGGCCCGTACACCTCGCGCGGCATGCAGTAGCGGCAGCGCAGGTTGCAGCGGTCGGTCACCGAGATGCGCAGGTCACGCAACGGACGCTCAAAGCGGTCGCGCGTCATCGCGCCAGCCACCGCCCACCCGCGGGATAGGCTCCGGGCGTGACCAGAGACGAGTGGATCGCCGCGTTCGCGCGCGAGGCCGGCGTCGAGCGCCCGTCCACCGAGGAGGTTCGCGAGCTGCTCGCGCTCGCCGCCAGCGCCGCGCACGCCTCCGAACGCACCGCCGCGCCGCTCGCCTGCTGGCTCGCCGGGCGCTCGCCGCACACGCTCGCCGAGCTCACAGCCGCCGCCGCGCGCATCAGCCCGCCGCCCAGCGACTAGCTGTCTGCAGGTCGCGCGCGTCGTTGACGCTGAAGCACAGCCGCTCCGGGCGTCCGAACGCCCGCAGCGCCTCCTCCCCCACGCGCCGGCGCACGAGTGCCGCCAGCGTCGCGCGCAGCGAGCCCTCCTCGCCGAGCGCCCGCTCCAGCGCCGGCAGCTCCGCCGGGTGGTACACCGCCGGCAGCGGCTGTACGCGACCGTCCAGCTCGATCGCCTTCGCCGGCGCGCACGCCAGCCACGCGAGCAGCCCGCCGCTCACGAACGGCATGTCACAGCCCACCGCCACCACCGGCGCGCCCGCGTGCGCCAGCGCCGTCACGATCCCGCACAGCGGGTGACGGGGGTGCTGCGACTCGCAGATCACCGGCACGTCAAGCGGCGGCAGCTCGCTGTCAGGCTTGGCTACCACCAGCGCCTCCATGCCCGCCTCGCGCGCCGCCGCCAGCGGATAGGAGATCAACGACCGGCCGCGCAGCCGGGCGGACGCCTTGGGCGCGCCCATGCGCGTGGAGCGGCCGCCGGCCAGCACCGCCACCAGCGCCCTCCCCGTCCCGTCGCCGCCGCTCTGTTCACCCATCCGGCCCAGTCTCGCAGCCGGACTACAGTTGCCCTGCCATGGCCAGCAGCCAGAACGTCGAGATCGAGGAGGCCCGGCGCATCGTGCTGGGCGCGGTCGCGCCGCTCGCGCCCTGCGACGTGGAGCTCGACGACGCGCTCGGCCGCGTGCTCGCCGAGGACCTCGTCGCCGACAGGCCGCTGCCCGCCTTCGACGTGTCCGCCATGGACGGCTTCGCCGTCAAGGCGGGCGATCTCGTGGGCGCCTCCAGCGACCGGCCGGTCGCCCTGTCGATCGTCGGCGAGTCATGCGCCGGCAGTCCCGCCACCGCCAGCATCGAGGGCGGGCAGGCGCTCGCCATCTCCACCGGCGGCGTCATTCCCGCCGGCGCCGACGCCGTCGTGCCCGTCGAGCGCGCCAGTCGCCACGACGGCCGCGTCGAGATGGACCACGCCGTCGCAGTCGGAGCCGACGTCCGGCGCGCCGGCGAGGACGTCGCCGCAGGTGCCACCGTGCTGTCCAGCGGGACCACGCTCGGACCCGCGCAGCTCGGCATGCTCGCCTCCTTGCAGCGCTCGCACGTCAGCTGTGCGCGCCAGCCGCGCGTGTCCGTGCTCGTCACCGGCGACGAGCTGCTGGCCGCCGGCGAGCAGCCGCGCCCCGGCGCGATCGGCGACTCCAACTCGCACTCCCTCGCCGCGCTCGCGCGCTGTGCCGGCGCGCAGCTGGCGCACCGCCTCCACGTGGGCGACGACGCAGCGAGCACGCGCGCCGCGATCGCGCAGGCAGCCAGCGACGCCGACGCGCTGATCATCTGCGGCGGCGTGTCCGTCGGCGAGCACGACCACGTGCGCCCCAGCCTCGCCGCGCTCGGCGCGCGCCAGGAGTTCTGGGGCCTCGCGCTGCGCCCCGGACACCCCACCTGGTTCGGGACGCTCCACGACACCCCCGTGTTCGGGCTGCCCGGCAACCCCGTCTCCGCGATGGTCACCTTCGTGCTGTTCGCCGCGCCCGCCCTGCGCGCCATGCAGGGCGCGCCCGTCGCGGGCGCGCGGCCGACCGCCGTGCTCGACGGCGGCTACCAGAAGCCCGCCGGGCGCGCGCACGCGCTGCGCTGCCGGCTGAGCGCGCGCGAGGACGGCTGGCACGCGAGCGTCACCGGCGCGCAGGGCTCGCACGTGCTCAGCTCCATGCTCGCCGCCGACGCGCTCGCCATCGTGCCCAGCGACGTCACCCGCCTGCAGCCGGGGGCGCGCGTCGAGATCGAGCCGCTGTGCCGCTGGACCGGGCCGTGGCGCTGATGGTCATGCGCGTGCGGCTGTTCGCCGTGCTGCGCGAGCGCGCCGGCGCCGACGCCGTGGAGCTCACCCTGCCCGGCGGCGCCACCGTCGCCGACGCGCTGGCCGCGCTCGCCGCGCACGACGGCCTGCGCGAGACGCTCGCGCAGGCATCGGTGGTGATGGCCGTCAACCGCGAGTACGCCGCGCCCACCACGCCGCTGCAGCCCGGCGACGAGCTCGCGCTGATACCGCCGCTCAGCGGCGGCAGCCACAGCGCCGGCGAGCGCCTGCACGTGCGCGTCAGCGAGCAGCCGCTGCAGCGCGAGGTCCTGCGCGAGCTCGTGTCCGACCCGCGCGCGGGGGCGATCGTCACCTTCGAGGGCGTCACCCGCGAGCTCGAGCGCCTCGACTACGAGGCCTACGCCGAGATGGCTCACGAGCGCATCGAGCAGATCATGCGCGCGTGCGCCAGCGCCCACCAGCTCTGCGCCGCCGCCGCCGAGCACCGTGTGGGCGCCGTGGCGCTCGGCGAGCCCTCCGTGATCGTCGCCGTCTCCGCCGGCCACCGTGACGAAGCGTTCGCCGCCGCGCGCGAGGCGATCGACCGGATCAAGGCCCAGGCGCCCATCTGGAAGCGCGAGGTGCAGGCCGACGGGAGCGCCCAGTGGGCGGCGGGGACGCCCGCGGCCGGAGCGGCAGCGGCGATTGGCGCGGCGCGCCTGACGCACGTCGATCGCGACGGCTCCGCGCGCATGGTGGACGTGGGCGCCAAGCCGGCCACTGAACGCATCGCACGCGCCCGCGCGCGTGTGCGCATGTCGCCCGACAGCGCCCGCGCGGTGCACGCCGGCAACGGCCCCAAGGGCGAGGTGCTGGGCGTGGCGCGGATCGCCGGCATCCAGGCCGCCAAGCAGACCTCCCTGCTGATCCCGCTCGCCCACCCGTTGGCGCTCAGCTACGTGGACGTCACGGCCGGCGTGGACGTCGACGGCGGGCTCGTGGAGCTCCACGGCGAGGCGCGCACCGTCGCGAGCACCGGTGTGGAGATGGAGGCGATGACCGCCTGCGCGGTGGCCGCGCTGACCGTCTATGACATGGTCAAGGGACTCGAGCGGGGGATCGCGCTCGAGCAGGTGGTGCTGGTGGAAAAGCGCGGCGGGCGCAGCGACTACCGCCGTGTGGAGGGCTGAGCGCCGTGCGTGCAGGCGCGCTCACGATCAGCACCTCCAAGGCCGCCGGGCACGGCGAGGACGAGAGCGGGCCGCGGCTGCAGGCGCTCGCGCGACAGTTGGGGGCGACGGATGTCAAGCGCGCGGTCGTAAGCGACGATCGCGCTGCGATCGAAGCGCTGTTGCGCCGGTGGGCCGACGATGAGGGGTGCGCGCTCGTGCTCACCAGCGGCGGCACCGGCCTCACGCCCGATGACCTCACGCCGGAGGCCACGCGCGCGGTGCTCGAGCGGGAGATACCTGGGATCGCCGAGGCGATGCGCCTGGCTTCGCAGCCGCACACGCCCAACTGGATGCTCTCGCGGGGCATCGCCGGGGTGCGCGGCGGCACGCTGATCGTCAACCTTCCTGGGAGCCCGCGGGCGATCGCGCAGGTTGGCGGGGCGCTGCTACCCGCCCTGGGGCATGCGCTGGAGCTGATCGCGGGCGGACGGGTCGCGCACTGAGCGCTGGGCGGTTGTGGTCAGGTTGGATGGGCGAACCTCATCTCGCTCACGTTTTCCCGGCTCACCCAGCAGTCGACGCTCATAGCGCGCGGGTGCATATCCTTCGGCTGGAATCACCGGCGAGCACAGGGAGGACGTGTGAGCGAAGAGATCTCGATCCGTCCCGCCACCGAGCACGTGATGCTCGTGGAGTTCGGCCGTCCGCCCCACAATTACTTCGACGGCGCGCTGATCGGCGCGATCGCCGACGCCTACGAACAGCTCGATCGCGGCGGCACGTGCCGCGCGATCGTGTTGTGCTCAGAGGGCAAGAACTTCTGCGCGGGAGCGAATTTCGCCGCCAAGAACCCGGCCGAGGGCGATCTGTACGAGCAGGCGGTGAGACTGTTCGCCGCCGGCCTGCCGGTGGTGGCGGCAGTCCAGGGAGCGGCGGTTGGCGGCGGCCTGGGAGTCGCCCTATCAGCGGATTTTCGCGTCGCCAGCCCCGACTCGCGCTTCAGCGCCAACTTCGCCCGGTTGGGCATCCATCATGGGTTCGGGATCACGGTGACGCTCCCGCTCGTCGTCGGTGCTCAGCGCGCCCTCGAGCTGCTTTATACGGGGGCACGCCTGCACGGCGAGGATGCGTACCGGATCGGGCTCTGCGATCGACTGGTGGCCAGCGACCGTCTGCGCGACGGAGCGGTGGAACTGGCCGAGGAGATCGCCACCTCCTCACCATTGGCTGTCAGGTCGATCCGCCAGACCATGCGCCGCGATCTCGCTGACCGGATCCGCGAGGCCACCGCGCACGAGGCTGCTGCCCAGGCCAGCCAGTTCGCGACCAGTGACTTCCGGGAGGGCGTTAGCGCCGCGGCCGAGCGACGGCCACCGCGTTTTAGCGGCAGCTGAAGCAGGTCCTTCAGGCTCGCTGTAGACTCTCCCGCCGGGCCGGGCACAGACGCCCGGCCCCGAACCAGATTGAGAAAAGGGGGAGTTTTGATGCGAAAGGCATTCGCAACGCTGGGCCTCGTCGCCGCGGCGACCGTCTTGGCGATGATGCTGTTGGCCGGGACGGCTCTCGCGAAACCCAAGCCACCAGAGATCAAGTCGGTGAAGTTCCAGGGCACGCCCGCCGAACCGCTCGTCGTCGTCAAGGGCTCCGGGTTGGGCTCACTGCCATTCGAAGACGCCGAAGAAGACCCGAACTGCTTCGGCGAAGAACCGTCGGAACTCGGCAACGACTTTGGCAGCGCCGCGAACTTCTCCGAGGACACGGCGGGCTGGCAGGCCGGCTTGGGCCCCGGGGATTGCATCGGCCTGATCTTCAAAACGTACACCGAAACCGAAGTGACCTTCAAGTTCGGATCGACCTACCACCAACCCGAATACACGCCGCTCCACAAGGGCGACGAATACACCGTCAACCTGCGCGGGCTCACCAAGAGCGGCACGATCAAGATCAAGGAAAAGAAGGAAAAGAAGTAAAAGAAGTAGGCCTCAGAGGCGCCCGGCCCCGCGAGTCTGTCGCGGGGCCGCCTCCTGCTTCCCCGGCGTGTTCAGAAAGTGCTGTCCGGCCACCGCGTTTAGCGATGCGACAGAGTGGGCAACATGTCTAGCGTTCGACGGATTGGGCGGGGAGTGGAGGCAGAGCGCAGATGGGGAGAGACGGCGGGAGAGGCAGGCGAGCGGGCGCAGCGGCGCTGGCGCTGGCGATCAGCGCGACCTTGGTCGCGCTCCTGCCTGCGCAGGCGGGGGCGCTGAGCGCGGCGAAGCGACGCCTGGCGGACAGCGTGCCGGGGATTCCCGGCCTGCCGACCGGCGTGCCGGCGGCCGCGACGGCGGCGGAACCGGCGCTGCCGGAGCCCGCGAACGCGGAATGGCCGTTCCCGAGTGACTTCTCGCACACCTCCGGCACGGGGTTGCTCGCGGATGGCGCGAGCCTGTGGACGGACTTCGTGTATGACGACCACGGCCCGCTGGGCAGCCCGGTGGGGATCGCTGAGAACGCCAAGGTCTCCTCGCTCGCGGTGGTGCACGGCGGCTTTGCGTACCCGGAAGGCCCGGCTGACAAAGACGGCGCGGACATCTTCACCGCCGGCGTGGGCTACACGCCCGAAGCGACCTACTGGCGGGTGGACTGGAACACGCTGGCGAACGCCGACGTGCCGATCGCCGAGTGGACGTTCGCGACGGGCTCGGCGGCGCCGGCGAGCGGCGAAGCGTGGCCGGCCAACGCGCAGGTGCGCTCGGCGGGCATCCAGTATGCGCTGGTGGTCTCCGCCCAGCACGCACAGCTGCTGGAAGTGGCAACCGGCAAGCCGGTGGCAGGCGCGGAACTGCACACCGAAGTGAACACGGCGGCGCGCTCGTTCATCGTGCGCGTGCCCACGAGCGTGCTGCCGGTGAGCGGCAGCTGGCAGGTGCGCCTGGCGGCGGGGCTGGCCAACCCCGCGGGCACGGAATTCGCCACCGTGCCGCCGCAGGACGGCGGCAGCCCTGGTGCGACGAACGTCTACAACGTCACCTTCCGCAGCTACCGGCAGGAGACCCCGCTGGTGTGCCCGACCGAGGCGCTCCCGGACTCCTCCGCGTTGAGCGCGGCGCTGGAAGGCGAACTGGGCGTGGAAGGCGAACGCGACCACATGCCGGTCCTCGAGTGCGGGAACTTCTGGATGGAAGGCGACCAGGCCAACACGCTGGCCACGGGGGACGTGTCGAAGTACGCGCTGACCGTCGACTGGTCGCAGCTGGCGGCCGGGGAGTCGACGCCCGAACCCGAGCCCACGGGCTACTCCGACCGCTGGTACGTCACGCCGCTGGCGCTCGGCGAAGGCGTGGTGGAAGCGGAAGGCGCGAACACGTACACCGGGCCCACCTACCTCGGCCGCGTGCAGCCCTACGCGGTGTATGTGCCCACCACCTACAACCCCAAGAAGCCCGCGCCGCTGACGTGGATCCTGCACTCGCTGGGTGTGAACTACAACCAGTACGGCGCGCTCGCGCCCACGCAGCTCGAAGAAGAGTGCCAGGATCGGGGCAGCATCTGCGCGACCACCGAGGGCTTCGGCGACGGCCAGTGGTACTACGGCCCCGCGCAGGTGGACTTCTGGGACGTGTGGCACCAGCTCGCCGGCGACTACGACCTGGACCCCGATGCGACGGTGATGTCCGGCTACTCGATGGGCGGCTTTGCCTCCTACAAGCTCGTGTTCGAATACCCCGACCTGTTCTCCCAGGCGATGCCGCTGGAGGGTCCTGTGGTGTGCGGCGAGCGCTTCGTCGCCGGCGTCGAAACGGCGGCGGGCTCGGGCGGGCAGTGCGAAGCCGACGGCAACACCACGCCGCTGATCGTCAACGCCAAGTGGATCCCGTACGTGATGACCTACGGCGCGCTGGACGAGCTCGTGCCGTTCACCGGAGGCCTGGAACAGGTCGAAGCCTTCGACAAGCTCGGCTACCGCTACTACGCCGTGCTGTACCCGGCCGAGGACCACCTCGTGTTCGCCTCCCAGAACGACTTCGCCCCAGCCACCTCCCAGCTCGCCGACCTCGAACGCGTGCAGGACCCAGGCTCGTTCACCTTCAGCTGGTACCCCGAACTGGTGTCCAGCGCGCTCGGCATCGGCCCCAGCTCCGACTACTGGATCAGCGGCCTGCAGGCCCGCTCGAGCGGCCCCGGCGAACTGGCCAGCGTCGAAGCCTCCTCGGCGGCGATCCCGGAAGCGAGCGAGACGGTGGAACACCACACGGGCACGGCCGACGGCCCCACCCCCGCGGTGACCGACTCGCTCACCTGGACACCCGGCGCCGCGCCGCCAAGGCGCCAGGCGCTCCAGCTCGGCCTGACGAACGTGGCGGCGCTGGCGGTGAACACCGCGGCTGCCAAGCTCAAGTGCGCGACCATCACCGCCACGAGCGACGGCGCCACCGCGCTCACGCTGCTGGCGCTACGCCCTGAAAGCGCCGTCACCGAGAACGGTGCGAGCGTCGCCGTCGCCTCCGCCGGCGGCAGCGCAACCGTCGAGCTCCCGGCAGGCGAGACCGTGTTGCGGGCGTGCTCGGCGGGTCGGCACTGAGGGCGTGCTCGGCGGGCGGACACTGATAGACCTCGACAGGAGATGAGCCCCGCGCGCCTGCCCTCCCCCACCGACTGGCCGGTCCTGCGCCAGCTCCTCGGCCCCGACCGCCTGGCCCGCGGCGCCGCCGCCCAGTCCCCCGCCACCCGCGCGCTGCGCCCCCGCACGCTGGAGGCTGACCGGGTGGTCGGCTCGGTGTGCCCGTACTGCGCGGTGGGCTGCGCGCAGAAGGTGTACGTGAAGGACGGCCGGGTGACGCAGATCGAGGGCGACCCCGACGCGCCGCACAGCCGCGGGCGGCTGTGCCCGAAGGGCTCGGCCTCGCTGCAGCTGACGACCGGCCCCGCGCGCGAGCGCCACGTGCTCTACCGCCGCCCGCACGCGCGCGCGTGGGAGCGGCTGGAGCTGGAGACGGCGATGGACATGGTGGCCGACAAATTCGTGGCGGCCCGTCGCGCGGGCTGGGAGTGGGAGCGCGAGGGCCTGCCCACGCGCCGCTGCATGAGCATCGCGGCGCTGGGCGGCGCGACGCTGGACAACGAGGAGAACTACCTGATCAAGAAGCTGCTGACCGCGGCGGGCGTGGTGCAGATCGAGAACCAGGCGCGCGTGTGTCACTCCTCGACGGTGGTAGGCCTCGGCACTTCGTTCGGCCGCGGCGCATCGAGCACGCTGCCCGCCGACCTGCAGAACTCCGACTTGATCGTGCTGCAGGGCTCGAACATGGCGGAGGCGCACCCCGTGGCCTTCCAGTGGGTGGTGGAGGCGAAGGCGCGCGGCGCGACGGTGATCCACGTGGACCCGCACTACAGCCGCACGAGCGCGCTGGCCGACCTGTTCGTGCCGCTGCGCACCGGCACGGACATCGCGTTCCTGGGCGCCGTGATCAACCACGTGCTGAGCAGCGAGGCGGACTTCCGCGAGTACGTGCTGGCGTACACGAACGCGCCGACGATCGTGGGCGCGGAGTTCGCGGACGCGGACGTGGACGGGCTGTTCTCGGGCTTTGACGCCGACGCGCGCAGCTACGACCCGGCGAGCTGGCAGTACGACGGCGCGTTCGCCGCCGCGGCGGCCGGCCAGCGCGACCTCGAGAGCAAGATCGCGCACCAGCACGCCACCGGCGAACCTGAGCTCGACCTGACGCTGGAGCACCCCCGCTGCGTGTGGCAGATCCTGAAGCGCCACTACGCGCGCTACACGCCGGAGATGGTGGAACGCGTGTGCGGCGTCCCGCAGGACGTGTTCGCGCGTGTGTGCGCGCTGTTCGTGGCGAACTCGGGGCGCGAGCGCACGACGGCGTTCGTGCACGGCGTGGGCTGGACGCAGCACACGGTGGGCTCGCAGTACATCCGCGCGGCGGCGATCCTGCAGCTGCTGCTGGGCAACATGGGCCGTCCGGGCGGCGGCGTGATGGCGATGCGCGGGCACGCCTCCATCCAGGGCTCGAGCGACATCCCCACGCTGTTCGACACGCTCCCCGGCTACATCCCGATGCCGCAGGCGCACAGCCACGACACGCTCGCTGACTTCCTGATGTCCGGCGTTCCGCGCAAGGGCTACTGGGGCAACATCGGCGACTACGTGGTGAGCCTGCTGAAGGCGTGGTGGGGTCCGGCGGCCACGGCGGAGAACGAATACTGCTTTCAATACCTACCCCGCCTGACGGGCAGCCACGGCACGTATGACACGGTGATGGAGCAGGTGGCGGGCACCGTGCAGGGGTACTTCCTGTTCGGGCAGAACCCGGCGGTGGGCTCGGCGAACACGCGCATGCAGCGCCTGGGCATGTCGAAGCTCGACTGGCTGGTGGTGCGCGACTTCTCGCTGATTGAGAGCGCCACGTGGTGGCAGGACGGCCCGGAGATCGAGTCGGGGGAGATGGCCACGGAGGAGATCGCCACGGAGGTGTTCTTCTTCCCGGCGGCGGCGCACACAGAGAAGGACGGCACGTTCACGAACACGCAGCGGATGGTGCAGTTTCACCACAAGGCGCAGGAGCCGAGCGATGACCGGCGCAGCGACCTGTGGTTCACCTACCACCTGGGCCGGCGCATCCGCGAGCGCCTGGCGGGCTCGAGCGAGGAGATGGACCGCCCGCTGCTCGACTTGACGTGGGATTACCCGACGGAGGGCGAGCACGAGGACCCGAGCGCGGAGGCGGT
Source organism: Solirubrobacteraceae bacterium (assembly GCA_035504435.1). Taxonomy (GTDB): domain Bacteria; phylum Actinomycetota; class Thermoleophilia; order Solirubrobacterales; family Solirubrobacteraceae; genus Palsa-744. The sequence continues at coordinate 16,696 of DATJRV010000060.1, read as the reverse complement.
GCTGGCGGAGATCAACGGCCGCAACGCGGACGGCGAGCCGCTGTCGTCGTACACGCAGTTGCAGGACGACGGCTCGACGGCGTGCGGGTGCTGGATCTACTGCGGCTGCTATGCGGAGGGCGTGAACCAGACGGCGCGCAGGACGCCGGCGCGCGAGCAGAACTGGACGGCGAGCGAGTGGGCGTGGGCGTGGCCGGCCAACCGGCGCATCCTCTACAACCGCGCCTCCGCGGACCCGCAGGGCAGGCCGTGGAGCGAGCGCAAGGCGCTGGTGTGGTGGGACGGGGACAAAGGCGAATGGACGGGCTACGACACCCCCGACTTCGACGCGGGCAAGCCGCCGGACTACCGCCCGCCGCGGGGCGCGACGGGGCCGGCGGGGATTGCGGGCGACGAGCCGTTCATCATGCAGGCGGACGGGCGCGGCTGGCTGTTCGCGCCCTCGGGGGTGGCGGACGGGCCGCTGCCGACGCACTATGAGCCGCAGGACTCCCCCGTGCGCAACCTGCTGCACGGCAGTCAGCGCAACCCCGCGCGCCAGGTGTACGAGCACGAGCACAACCGCTACCACCCGGACCCGGACGAGCCGGGCGCGGAGGTGTTCCCGTACGCGGTGACCACCTACCGTCTGACAGAGCACTTCACCGCCGGCGGCATGTCGCGCTGGACGCCGTACCTGGCGGAGCTGCAGCCGGAGTTCTTCGTCGAGGTGTCGCCGGAGCTGGCGGCGGAGCGCGGCCTGGAGCACGCGGGCTGGGCGACGGTCGTGAGCGCGCGCGGCGCGGTGGAGGCGCGCGTGCTGGTGACCGAGCGCATGGCCCCCTTGCAGGTGGACGACCGCACCCTGCACCAGATCGGCATGCCCTACCACTGGGGCCCGAACGGGTACGCGAAAGGCGACTCGATGAACGAGCTGTCGTCGATGTCGCTGGACCCCAGCTCGCACATCCAGGAGGTGAAGGCGCTGGCGGTGGACATCCGCCCCGGCCGGCGTCCGCGCGGCGCCGCGCGCCAACAGCTGGTGCGGGAGTACCGCGAGCGCGCGGGCATCACCGCGTTGACGGGGATGAGGCCGTGAGCGACGAACATCCACTGATAGGAGGATCGGCGCCTGGTGCACCTGCGGCGAGCGCGGATGAGGGCCGCGCGGAGGGAGCGCTGACAAACCTCTTGCTGGGGAGCGGGGAGCCCGCCGCAAGCGCCGGCTATGCGCAGCACCCCCCGCGCATGGGCTTCTTCACCGACACCTCGGTGTGCATCGGCTGCAAGGCGTGTGAGGTGGCGTGCAAGGAGTGGAACCAGGTGCCCGAGGACGGCCTGAACTGGACGGGTCACTCGCACGACAACACGGGCGGCCTGGGCGCGGACACGTGGCGCCACGTGGCGTTCATCGAGCAGCGCGTGCCCGTGGACGCGGCGCACCCGCCGAACTTCGTGCGCGGCGGCGACGAGGGCGCCGGCGCCGAGGACGGCTTTCGCTGGCTGATGTCCTCGGATGTGTGCAAGCACTGCACGCACGCCGCCTGCCTGGACGTGTGCCCGACGGGCGCGATCTTCCGCACTGAGCTCGGCACGGTGGTGGTGCAGCAGGACGTGTGCAACGGCTGCGGCTACTGCGTGCCGGCGTGCCCGTACGGGGTGCTGGGCAAGCGCGAGGGCGACGGGCGCATCTTCAAGTGCACGCTGTGCTACGACCGCATCTCCGTCGGTGAGCAACCGGCGTGCGCGAAGGCGTGCCCGACCGACTCGATCCAGTTCGGCGAGCTGCACGAGCTGCGCGAGCGCGCCGCGGGCCGCGTGCAGGCGCTGCACGCGGCGGGGGTGGTGCAGGCGCGGCTGTACGGCCACGACCCCGGCGACGGGGTGGGCGGCGACGGCGCGTTCTTCCTGCTGCTGGACGAGCCGGAGGTGTACGGCCTGCCGCCGGACCCGCAGGTGACCACGCGCGACTTGCCGACGATGTGGCGCAACGTGGCGTTCGCCGCCAGCGCGCTGCTGGCCGGTGCGGCGGCGGCGTTCGCGGGTGCGCGGCGATGACCGCCAGCGATCGGCGCCGGCGCACGGCGGTCGCCCGTGCGGGTGCGCGGCGATGAAGGCCCGCGAGCGCCCGCGGCCGGCGGAGTCCTACTACGGCAAGCCGATCATCAAGCTGCCGGTGTGGCGGGAGCGCGACATCGCCGGCTACCTGTTCGCGGGCGGGCTGGCGGCGGGCAGCTCGGTGGTGGCGGCGGGCGCGGAGCTGACCGCGCGCCCACACCTGGCGCGCGCGTGCAAGCTGTGCGCGAGCGCGGCGCTGGGCGCGTCGCTGGCGGCGCTCGTCCACGACCTGGGACGCCCGGCGCGCTTCTTGAACATGCTGCGCGTGTTCAAGCCGACCTCGCCGATGAACATGGGCTCGTGGCTGCTGGGCGTGTACGGGCCGCTGAACGCGGCGGCGGCGGCCAGCGACGTGCTGGGCGTTGCGCCGCGGACGGGACGCGCGGCGAGCGTGGGCGCGGCGCTGAGCGGCGCGGGCATCGCCTCGTACACCGCGGCGCTGATCGCCAACACGGCGGTGCCGGCGTGGCACGAGGGCTACCGCGAGCTGCCGTTCGTGTTCGCCGGCTCGGCCGCCGCGGCGGGCGCCGGCTTTGGCCTGCTGGCGGCGCCACTGTCGGAGAGCGAGCCGGCGCGGCGGATCGCGCTCGCGGGCGCGGTGGTCGAGCTGCTGTGCGAGGGCCTGCTCGAGCGCCGCCTGGGGATGGTCGCGGAGACGCTGCACACGGGCACCGCAGGGCGGCGGATGCGGGCGGCGCGAGCGCTGACCGCCGCCGGCGCCCTCGGCGCGGCGACGCTCGCACGGCGCAGCCGGCTGGTCGCGGCGCTCAGCGGCGCGGCGCTCGTCGCTGGCTCGGCGTTCACGCGCTTCGCGGTGTTCGCCGCGGGCGTCGCCTCGGCGGAAGACCCGAAGTACACGGTCGAGCCCCAGCGCATGCGCATGCGCGAAGCGCGACCCGCGTGACCCCCCGCCGCATCGCAGGCACCCCACCGCCAGGCGCGGCCTGACGCGCGGCCAGCCTATGCGATCCTGCGCGCGCGTATTGACGCGCACACTGCGGGGGGGCAGCGACGCTTCGCCCCTGGGCGCTCGCTGCGCGTACGCGCGCTCCGAGACGCTCGCCGCAGGTCGGCGTGCGTGCGCAGCCGGCGCGACTCGCAATGCGGGCGGGGCGCCGATGGCACGGGCAACTCGGCCAGCGACACGAATGCGAGCTGCTGGGCGTCCTGCACGCGCCGGCGCGCCTGGCGACGACGGTCGGCGTCCACCGAGAGCTGGCAGACCGCTACGACACCCGCCGCGACGGTAAGCCACACAAGCGGAATCAGAGCGAACAGCATGACAAGGAGCTTAGGTCACGCCGCCGGCCGCGCCATCGGTGAGGAGCCTCATTTCGCTACGGGGAGAACTACTGAACGCTGCGGCAACGCCGCTGCGCCCGACCAGCGCTGGCATTCGCGGCCGAGCTCGGGTCGGCCCGTGTCAGAGACACACACGCGCCGATGTGCTCGGCGCCGTCGGCGTGCGCGCACCGGATCGCCAAGTGCCGGCCGGCAAGTAGTAAACCCGCAGCACTACAAGTAACCAACGTCACGAGGAGAGGAGAGGAGCGATGCCATACATCTACTGCCCAAGGTGCGGCGCCGGCCGTTACACGAACGTCCGCAGCTGCCCCACCTGCAGGATGCCGCTGCGCCCTGAGCACAACCGTCGCCTCTCCCATCGCATCCGCCGCGTGACGGCCGCGACACGGCTCGGCGAAGAGGTCGAGGAGGAGGTCCGCGACGCCCTGTACGGCTGGCACTCCGGCTGCGTCGAGCGTTGCGAGTGACGCAGGCCGACTAACATCCGCCGCGTGAGCAGTGGGCCATGCGTGTGCATCGTTGGCGCCGGCGTCAGCGGGCTGACGGCGTGCAAGGCGCTGGCGGACTTCGGCGTGGCGCACACGTGCTTCGAGAGCTCCGACGAGGTGGGCGGCAACTGGTACTTCCAGAACCCCAACGGCGTGTCCTCCGCGTACCGCTCGCTGCACATCGACATCTCCAAGCCGTCGATCTCCTTCCGCGACTTCCCGATGTCCGAGCGCTACCCGGACTACCCCCACCACACGCAGATCTTCGCCTACCTGCGCGAATACGCCGACGCGTTCGGCTTGCGCGAGCACATCCGCGTGAACACGCCGGTGCAGCGCGCCGAACGCGGTGAGGGCGGCGGCTGGCGGATCGTGCTGGGCGACGAGAGCGTGGAGCACTTCGACGCGCTGCTCGTGTGCAACGGGCACCACTGGAGCCCGCGCCACCCGAGCTTCCCCGGCACGTTTGACGGGCCGCAGATTCACTCGCACGCGTACATCGACCCGCGCACGCCGCTCGATCTGCACGGCAAGCGCGTGCTGGTGGTGGGCATCGGCAACAGCGCCGTGGACATCGTGTCGGAGCTCGCGCGCAAGACGATCGCGGACACGGTCTTCCTGTCCACCCGCTCGGGCGCGTACGTGGTGCCGAAGTACCTGTTCGGCAAACCCACCGACCAGGTGGTCAAGCCCAACCCACTGGTCCCGCCCGGCGTGCAGCGCCGCCTGGGCCGCGTGTTGCAGCGGGTGCTCAACGGGCGCATGGAGGACTTCGGCCTGCCCACGCCCAACCACCGTTTCCTGGACGCCCACCCCACGGTCTCCAGCGAGCTGCTCGGGCGCCTGGGCGCCGGCGACGCGGTGGCCAAGGGCGACGTGGCGGAGCTACTCGGCGACCGCGTGCGCTTCGCCGACGGCAGCGTCGAGCAGGTCGACGCGATCGTCTACGCCACCGGCTACAACATCAGCTTCCCGTTCCTCGACCCGCAGCTGGTGTCCGCCCCGGAAAACGTGCTGCCGCTGTACAAGCGCATGTTCAAGCCGGGTCTCGACGACCTCGCGTTCATCGGCCTCGGCCAGGCGATCCCCACGATCTTCCCCTTCGCCGAGCTGCAGTCCAAGCTCGCCGCGCGCTGGCTGAGCGGCGACTGGGCGCCGCCCGCACGGGCGGACATGGAGGCGGAGATCCCGCGCGACGAAGCTTTCCACCGCGGTCACTTCGTGGAGAAGCCACGCCACACGATGCAGCTCGACTGGTACGCGTTCGAGCGCGAGCTGAAGTCGCGCTCGATCCCCGCGGGACAGGCGCGTGCACGCGCAGGCGCGGCCACCGGACTGGCACTCGCCGGGCGCGCGGAGAGCTGGCGCGAGACGGCGGACGCGCAGGGCGTGGCCGCGTGAGCGAGATCGAGTTCCTCAGCGCCGGCGTGCGCTGCCGCGGCGTGCACCTGCGCGGCGAGGGCGACGAGCTGGCGGTGGAAGGCAGGCGCCCGTGCGTGGTGCTCGCCAACGGCTTCAGCTTGACCGTCGACTCGGGGCTGCTCCCCTTCGCGCAGCGTTTCGCCGCGGCGGGCATCGACGCGCTGGCCTTCGACTACCGCCACTTCGGCGCCAGCGACGGCGAGCCGCGGCAGCTGCTGTCGATCAAGCGCCAGCTCGCCGACTACGCGGCGGCGCTCGCCTGCGCGCGCTCGCTGGAGGGCGTGGACGCCGAGCGCATCGTCCTGTGGGGCTACTCGCTGGCGGGCGGGCACGTGCTCGCCACGGCGCTCGCCGACGGCAGGGTGGCGGCGGTGATCGCCCAGCTGCCGATGATGGACGGCCTGGCGGCCACGCTGCTGGCCGTGCGCTCCGCGGGCGCCGTGCAGCTCGCGCGCCTGACGCTGGTGGGCGCGCGCGACTGGCTCGGCGCGTTGCGCGGGGCGCCGCCGCTGATGCTCGCGGCCGTCGGCGCGCCGGGAGAGCTGGCGGCGATGACCACCGCAGATGCCGCCGGCGGCGTGCGCGCGATCGCCGGGCCGAGCTGGCGCAACGAGGTGGCGGCGCGCGTCGCCCTGGAACTCGGGACCTACCGCCCAGGGCTGCAGGCGGGCCGCCTGCCGTGCCCGATGCTCGTGCAGATCGCCGACCGCGACGCGGTGGTGTCGGTCAAGGCGGCGCAGGACGCCGCTTTCCGTGCCACCGGCCGGGCCGAGGTGCGTACGTATCCGATCGGGCACTTCGACGTGCTGGCCGGCGACGCGTTCGAGCGCGCAGTCCGCGACCAGCTGCTGTTCCTGCGCCGGCATCTCGGCGCGCCTGCGACCGTGCCCGCCCTGGCACACACGGCGTAGATCCCCCAAATTCATAAAAACGTTTCTACGTAGTTCCGCGGGAATGTCCTGGGGGAACGCGAACATTTGCGGTGATGGCCGCAAAGAAGGACGCACAGGAGCCCCAGGCCGACCCCGATGGCGGTGCCGTGGATGCGCCCGGCGGCCCGAGCGTCGCCCTGCACCCGCGTGCGCGGCTGCACGTGGCACGCGCGAAGGGCTGGGCCGGGCTGCTGGGCTTCCTGATCGCCGGCTACCTGTCGCTACCCACGAGCACGCTCGCCGGCGCCGCGCTGCGCGCGCTGGTCGCCGGCGTCGTCTGCTACCTGGTCGCGTGGGCGGGCGCCGTGTTCATCTGGCGCCAGCTGGTGATGCTCGAGATGGCGGGTGCGCGCGCCCGCACCGAGGAGCGGATCGCCACGCTCGAGCGCGCGGTCGCCGGCGCAAGCCCAGGGCAGTGGCGCAGGCAGAACGTGCGTGTCAGCGCCGAACGTCCCATCACCGCATTCGTCGGCGCCAGCCGCTCGCCGGCGCAAACGGTCACCATCGACATCAGCGCGGGAGGGCTGTTGATGAAAGGGCTGGCCGATCTCAAGCAGGGCGAACCGTTCGACTTCGAGCTGGCGCTCGTCCCCGGCGCGCCGCCGGTGACCGGCACCGGCACCGTCGTCCGGACCGACCCCCAGGGTCGCTGCGCGATCGCCTTCAAGAACATCAGCCGCGCGGACGAGCGGCGCCTGGACCAGTTCGTGTTCGAGCACCTGCGCAACGAGCGCCAGGGCGCAGCCGCATGAGGTGAGCGCCCGCGGCTTCACGGGCTGACGGGGCTGGCAAGAAGGTCCCCTCCGGCGGGTGAGGATGTCGGGCGCCTGGGCTGGCATCGTCCGTCCGTCCAGCTCACCCCGACGACGCCGGCGGGCTGGAGCGCGGCAGGTTCGCGAGCTCGCGCGCACGGGCTGCGAGATGCGCCACGCCGAGCGTGTCGTACTCACTGGCAGCGCGCGCGAGCGCGTCCACCGCCGCCGGCGGGTCGGATTCCAGCAGGCGCTCTCCGCGCAGCAGCTCACAGCGGGCGGCCTCCAGCGGGCGGCCCATCTGCTGCCACGCTTCCCGCGCCTGCGCCAGCAGCGCGCCTGCCTCGCCGGCTGCGGCGACGATCCCGGACGCTTCGACGGCGGCCGCGCGGCCGACGGGGTAGGGAACGCGCTCGCTGAGCCTCATCGCCGCTGCCGCGGCGGCCGCCGCGCGGTCGTGCTCGCCGCCGAGGCGGTGCACCAGCGCCTGTGCGCAGCCAGCCTGGATCGACTGCACGATCAGCCCGCCGCGCTCGCACAGCTCGGCCGCGCGCGTGAGCGCGCAGTGCGCCTCATGCAGCTCGTCCTGGTCGCGCAGCGTGTCTGAGAGCCCGTGCAGAGCCTCCACGCACACCTCCGACCAGCCCACCTGCTCGGCCAGCTCCTGGGCGCGCCGGTAGGCGCTCTGGGACTCCTGCCAGCGCGCTTCGCGCCACAGCAGACGACCGCGGACGGCGTAGGTGAGACAGAGCTTGCCGATCAGGCCCTCGCGCTCGGCGAGCCGTGCGCTTTGCTCGCTGCACAGCGCGACCGCCTCCCAGTCGCCGGCGTGAAGCGCGAGTTTGGCGAGCGCCGCGTGCAGCTCGATCTCAGCTGGCACATCCCCCACCTGCGCGGCGAGCGCAAGCGCCTCGCGGTAGGCGCCGCCGGCGGCCCGGTAGTCGGCGTCGGAGCCCTCGAGATGCTGTCCCAGCGCCATCAGCGCGAGCACGGCCTCGTGTGCGTCCGAGCCGCGGGCCAGCTCCACGGCGCGCTCGAGGTTCTCGCGCGCCTTGACGGTGTCGCCGATGCGGCCGAACACGCGGCCGAAGATGCCGTGGGCGCGGCTGGCGGCACGCACCTCGCCGAGCCGCTCGGCGAGCCGCAGCGCCTTCTCGGAGGCGTAGATCGCGAGCATGTTGTCTCCCGTCTGCAGGTACAGCCAGGCGGCCTCCTCGTACAGCCGCACGAGCGCCAGCGACGGGTCGCGGTCCTTGATCAGGTTGATGCCGAGCTGGTGGTGCTCGATCGCCTGCTTGCGCGCTCCCTTGTGCGCCAGCCCGGCGCCGACCTTGCGGTGCAGCTCGGCCGTGCGCTCGAGCTCCCCGCGTGCGCTGTGGTGCTGCAGCGCGCGCCCCCACATGTCGATGGCGGCGTCCACCCGCCCCAGGCGCAGCGCCACATCGGCACCCTTCTCCAGCAGCCGTGCCGTGGCGTCGGCGTCCTCGCCGGTGAGCTCGAGCGCGGCCTCGTAGTCGGCGAGCGCGTCGGCGTTCGAGTAGAAGCCCGTGGCCGCGTCGCCGGCGGACTCCAGGTAGTGCAACGCCTTGGCGCAGTAGGGCGCGAGCTCGGCGGGCGAGAGCCCCAGCTCGCGGGCCAGCTCCGCGGCCCTGCCGTAGTGCTCGGCCAGCAGCGCAAGCACCTCCTCCACGCGCTCCCCCGCACGCGCCTCGATGAACTGCGCGACCTCGAAATGCTTCCGGGCGCGCACCGCCCGCGGCAGCATCTGGTAGGCGGCGTCGCGGATCAGCGCATGCTTGAACGCCAGCTCGGGCTGACCGGCGCCGGCACTGCGCTCACCGGCGACGATCAGGTCCTTGCCGCGCAGCACGCGCAGCGCGTGCGCGAGGTCGCCACCCTCGGCTTCGGCGACGGACACGAGCGCAGCCTCCCAGAACGTCCTGCCGATCACCGCGGCGTGCGCGACGACGCGCCGCTGGAAGGCGTCGAGCATGTCCAGGCGAGCCGCGAGCAACGCCTGCACGGTGGAAGGCAGCTCGGCGACGCTCGCACCCTGCTGCTCTGAGAGGCGCCGCACCATCTCCTCGGCGAACAGCGGGTTGCCCTCGGCGCGATCGGCCACCTCGGCGACGATCTCATCGTTGACGGCGCCGGCGCGCATCAGCGCTGCGATCAGCTCGCGCGTGTCGCGCTCGCCGAGCGGCTCCAGGAACACGGTGGTCGCGTCGCGCCGTGCCGCTCCCCACCCCTGGCGCGTCTCGAGCAGCTCGTCCCTGGCCAGACACACCTGCAACAGCGGCGCGCGCACCCACTCGCTGAGGTACTCGATCAGGTCGAGCATGCCCTGATCGGCCCAATGGATGTCCTCCCAAACCAGCACGGCGGGTCGATCGCGAGCTAGACCTTCGACGAACGCGCGCACCGCCGCGAAGAACGCTTCGCGCGCCAGCTGGGGGTCCTCGTGCTCGAGGTCAGCCTCGCCGTCGGGGATGTCGAACCCGAGCACCCTGCCGATCAGCGCGGTCCGCGAGCCGGTCGACTGGGGATCGCCGCCCGCGCCGGCGAGCACCTCGCCGATGCGCTGGGCGAGCTTGGACCACGCGAGCGCGGGCGGGTCCTCGTCCACGACGGCGCACTCCGCGCGAATCACCTCGCCCAGCGGCCAGTAGGCGATGCTCGTGCCGTATGGCAGGCACGCGCCGTGGCGCACGAGCGCGGCGGCGTGCTCGCCTGCGAGCTCCAGCTCAAAGTGGCGCAGCAGCCGCGACTTGCCGACGCCCGGTTCGCCGACGACCGTGACCAGGTGCGGCCGGGCGCGACGCTGCACGCGGGCGAGCAGCTCGCGCAGTTGGGCGAGCTCGCCGGCGCGGCCGACCAGCGGCGCGCGCACGGGCTGCTCGGCGGAGCCGTCGCCGGTGGGCGCATGCCCGGCGGCCAGCGCCTCCCACGCGCGCACGGGCTCGCGCTTGCCCCTCAGCGCGAGTGGCTGCCCGAGCGCTGTGAACGCGATCGCAAGGCTGGCGGCCCGGTAGGTGGACTCGCCGACGGTGACGCTCCCAGGGCGCGCCGCGGCCTGCAGGCGCGACGCGACGTTCACGGTGTCGCCGATCACGGTGTAGCTCTCGCCGACACGCCCGGCGAGCACCTCGCCGGTGTTGATGCCCACGCGCAGCTGGAAGCTGACGCCGTGCTGGGCTGTCAGCGGCGCGTTGATCTCGTCCATCGCCGACTGCATGCCGAGCCCCGCGCGCACCGCGCGCACGGCGTCGTCGCCGTGGGCGACGGGCGCGCCGAAGATCGCCATCACGTTGTCACCGATGAACTTGTCCACGTGGCCGCCGTACTCGAGCACCTCCTCGCTCAGGCGGCCGAGGATGCGCTCGAGCTGGCGCTTGACCGACTCCGGGTCCATGCGCTCGGCCACCGCCGTGTAGCCGGAGAGGTCGGCGAACAGCACTGTGACCGTGCGCCGCTCGTCGAGCGTCGAGGTGGCGAGCGCGAGCGCCGGTGACTGCGCGCCGGCGTCGTCTTCGGCGCCGGCCGCGTCCTGGGCACCGGCCGGGTGGCGAGCGCCGGCTGTCCGCGGCGCGCCCGGTCCAGCGTCCAGCTGCGCGCCGCAGCGCATGCAGAACCGCGCCTGCTCCTGCACAGCCTCGCCGCACGAGCCGCAGCGGCGCGCCAACGCGACCCCGCACGACATGCAGAACCTCGCCCCGTCGGGGTTCTCAACCGAGCACTCTGCGCATGCCGACACAGCGGACATGATGGCGCGGGGCGTGCGCGAGGAGCTGGACGGTCGCGGCTGCCGAGCCGGGCAGCCCACAGCCGCGGACGCCAGGCGAACTGCTTCTCGGCGGCGCCCACGCAGGCGAACGGCTTGTTGGCGTTCATGCTGGTGGATGCTCCAACGCGCGGGCGTGCTGGTTGAGTGGGATCATCCGCCTCACACGTCCGCTGTGCGGGTCGATGACTAGGCAGCTTGGCTGACCGTCGGCGTCGTGGAGTGCTGCCCGTCCGAGATCGCTGGCTCATAGTCGCCGCGCAGAAGCTCCGGCGCGGGATCAAGACCATTGGGCCACACAACCGTTCGCGCCTCCCGGTCGACCCGAACCTGCCGGAAGTACTCGGGATCGCGCAAGGGCTCGCCGAGCGTGCCGCGCAGCAAGAAGGCGCAATCGACATCCCGCTCAACGCCATCGTTGAACGCAACCCGCAGGCGATACCCGTCTAGCGGCTCAACGCTGGTGACTCGAAGCATCACTTCATGCTAGGGCAGCGGCTCGATCGACGCCAGAGGCTCAAGCGCCTGCGCGCGCTCCCAGCTATCAGCGAGTTCCTCAGGATGCAGGCGACACCGCCCGCAGTGCGAACACGGGGGAAACCTTCGTGCTCTTGTCGGAGTTCGGTGCGGCTCGCATGGTCGATGAGTGCCCGCGAGAAGCTGCAGGCAAGGCTTGCGGAGGTCCGCTGAGCAGGCCCGCCGCTGGCGCTCTACGCGCAGGCCGCCAGAGAAGCGCCCCACGGCTCGACGCGGGCCGCGATCGCTGTGCGCGTCTCCGAGGGCATGCGCCAGGAACAGGTCGCACGCGAGGGACGGAGCCCGAGATTTCGCCCGAAAAGACCCCTCAGACGGCCCCCGAGCAGCCCGCGAATGACACACCAGATGGCCCCGAAAACCCGCCGATTCCCAGGACTCTTCTGGTATGGGCTCGGCAGGACTCGAACCTGCGACCTACCGATTATGAGTCGCGGCTGGGCCAGGGCCCCGCACCACTCTGACACGTGTTAGGCCGGCGGAACATGGCACAGGCGTGCGCAAAATGCCATGTTCCCATGGAAGGTGCTATGTTTGCGCCGGCGAGCATAACATGGCACCATGTCGCCCTAAGGGCTATGTTTTGAGAATGGTGACAGGTTCTCTGAGACGCATGAATCGATGCACACCTTCCGCTCACTCGATCGCCAGCTCGGACTGATTCCAGCCTCGATGGCGCTCGCGCTCGCCGGCGTCGACCTCGGCCGGGGCCGCGAGGAGGCATACCGCCAGCAGCACCCCGAGGCGTTGAAGACGCTCATTGAGATCGCGCGCATCCAGAGCACCGAGGCATCCAATGCGATCGAGCAGATCACAGCCCCCCGAAAGCGGATCGAGGCGCTCGTGGCTGAGAAGACCACGCCCGCCAACCGCTCGGAGGAGGAGATCGCCGGCTACCGAGCCGTACTCGACACGATCCACGCAAGCGCCGCACACATCCCGTTCAAGCCCTCGGTTGTAGAGCAGCTCCACCGCGACCTCTACCAATTCACCAACGCACCCGCCGGCCGCTGGAAGACGGTCGAGAACGCAATCGAGGAGGAACGCGCGGACGGAACCAAGATCGTTCGCTTCCGCACCGTCCCGGCCGCCGAGACCCCGGCTGCGATGGACGAGCTTCACACCCGCTTCGCCGACGCGCTTCGCGAACGCGACCACCACCCGCTGCTGCTGATCGGCTCCTACGTGTTCGACTTTCTCGCCATCCATCCGTTTCGCGACGGCAACGGACGGATTGGCCGCCTGCTCACGCTGCTCGCGCTCTACCAGTCCGGCTATGAGGTCGGGCGATTCATCAGCCTAGAGCGCCTCATCAACGACAGCAAGGAGACCTACTACGACGCACTCGCCGCCTCCGGCCACGGCTGGCACGACGACGCTCACGACATCGCGCCATGGCTCAGCTACTTCCTCGGCATCCTGAACGCCGCCCACAAGGAGTTCGAGAGCCGAGTGGGAGTCCTCGCCGGGAAGGGCGCCAAGGAAGAGGCAGTCAGGCAGTTCATACGCTCCTCGGTCACAGACGAGTTCACCATCGCCGAGATCCGCCAGTTCGCAGCGGGCGTCAGCCAGTCGCACTTGAGCAAGACACTCGCGAAGCTGCGCGACGAAGGCATAGTCGAACCCGTAGGTGCAGGCCGCGGGGCCAGGTGGCGCCGACTACGCAGCGAGTTCTGAGGTCGCGGTCGGCGCTCGGGGTTTTGACACACGATCGAGGGCTACGGGAGCGAGCCGGGCGGTGCGAGCCAGACAGACTCGAACCCCATGATCTCGGCGAGCGTGTCGTAGTCGCGGTCGTAGTGGAGCACAGCGGCTCCGGTCTCTTGCGCGGCGGCGGCGATCAGGTAGTCGACCACCGGTATCCGCTGGGCACCGGCGGAGCGATGGGCGAGCGTGCGCATGGCGTCCTGGGCGGCGCGAGCGGTTGTGGCTGTGAGCGGGGCGGTGCGCACCGCGATCAGCCTTTCGGCGAGCACGTCGAAGTCCGCGCCAGTGCGAGCGCTGAGCAGGATCTCCAGCCGCGCAACGGGCGAGACGCGCAGACGGCCTGCAAGGAGCGCCTGCACCCAGCTGTCGCGGACGGCCGCATGGTGTGCGCGCGACCACGCGGAGGTATCGACGAGCAGCGGCAGCTCGCCCCAGGCGTCCCGGCTATCGGACGGGCCAGGCACGGAGCTTGCCGTCGCGCAGCAGATCCCAGTCGATGCCCGCAGTCTCTGGCTTCATGAAGCTCTCGGCGAGCTCTTCGAGCAGCATCGTGCGCTGCTCTTCGGTCGGTGGCTCATCTGCGATGTGGCGAGCTCCGGCGATCGCCAGTTCGCGCACCTGTCGCGAGCGCGAGAGCCCGGCAGGCAGATGCGGCGCGGCCACGCGCAGCGCGCGTGCGAGCTCTGGATCCTCGGTGACCTGGATGCGGGGGTGGGATGTGGCCACCAAGCAAGTGTACCACCGGTGTATCGCGCCGCGGGTGCCGCGCCCTATCGGCCGGGCTTGCGCCCTCCGCGCTCCCGCTTGGGAAATCTGTCGGGAAATCTGCCCGGCCGTCCCCAAGCCCTGCGAGGGTCCTTTTCGCTTTTTGCTCCGTTTGCAGGCGTTACCGTCATGGGCCCGCCTGGACTCGAACCTGCGACCTACCGATTATGAGTCAGCGGTTTGAGGTCCGTTTTGCCCAGTTTCGGCGGTATTTGCCCTAGTTTCAGGGCCTTGTAGCGCCCGCGCTACGCCCTCTAGGGAAATCCTGGGGAAATCTGCCCGGCTCCTCCTAACGAACTCGTTGGCCGGTTCGAGTTCTAGGGGGTCATAGACACCGTGAGCAGCACATCCCGCCCGACAGGGCATCTCCAGATCAAGTCCGAGAAGGGCCAGCGCGCGTATTGGGCCTTCTGGCGCGACGAGTCCGGCGTGCGCGCCGGCAAGCGCCTCGGTCCCGCGCACGTGCGCGACTCCGGCCGTCGAAGCGCCCGCGGCGCGATCATCTGGCGGGCCGGCGACGGCCCCCGCCCCACCCCCGAGCACCTCACGCCGAAGGACGCCCAGGAGCAGCTCGACGCGATCCTGCGCGAGCTAGCCGGCGACATCGAGCAGCGCGAGGAAGCCAGCCAGCTCCACACGCTCTTCGATGCCACCCAGGGCTGGGTCGCCGAGCGCCACCGCGACAAAGACCTCAAGCGCGCCACGCTAACCGGCTACGAGGTCATGTTCGAGCGCCTATATCGAGACCTCGGCGCACAGACGCCGCTTCAAGACTTCCTTGACGGACGCCTGCGCAGCTACTTCGACGACTTCCCGTCCTACAAGGTCATCAGCGAGAAGACCGCCATGCGGACGCGTGCCGAGGGCAAGAACGTCGAGCTGGTCGAGGTCGAGCGCTGGACCGCTCAGCCGCACGACAGTCTGCCCGTCGAGGTCGCCACCAAGGACGAGGCAGTTCGCATCGCCGACGAGCTGCCGGGAACCTGGCACCACCTGCGCCGCGGCGCCTACCGCGTCGTGCCCCTCAACGCGCAGCGCGCCAAGTCGGTCACCTACGCGAAAGCGAAGGAACTCGAAGCCGACGGGTGGATCGTGGCTCGCCGCAAGAAACGCCTGTGGATGCTCGTCGCGCCAGCGGCCGCGCAAACCCGCAACGAGTACCGAGACATCTTCTCAGCGTGCCTCAACTACGCTGTGCGCCAGCGCTGGATACCCGCCAACCCGCTCGTCGAGGTCAAGCGGCGCAGCAAGCGCGAGCAGCGCGAGCGCGTGCTCCGCCGCGACGACTTCTACGACCCCAGCGAGATCGACCGCCTGCTCAAACACGCTCCACGGGTCTTCGAGGAAGCCTTCTGGCTGTGCGGCGCCCACGCCGGCCTTCGCCTCTCCGGCGAGGCCCTGGGTCTCCGGTGGGGCGCCGTCGACTTCAACGCCCTCATCCTGCGCCCCTACGACAACTGGGTGCTCAACCAGCTCGACACCCCGAAGACCTCCGACTGCGAGGCGATTCCCATGACCCCGCGGCTCGCCCGCGCCCTACTCAAGCTCAAGCAGCGAGGCTACGCCACCAGCGATGAGGACTTCGTATTCGTCAGCGAGCCGGAGCCCGGTCGGCCAGTTCGAGACAAGCCCCTTCGAGCCGCCTTCAAGCTCGCCTGCCAGGAGGCTGGATTGAAGCCAATCAAGATGTACAACCTGCGCCACTCCTTCGGCACAAGCCTCGCCGCGAAGGGTGTCGACGTGCGAACGATCCAAGGGCTCATGCGCCACGCACGCCTGAACACGACCGAACAGTACATGGCATACGCGCCACGCCCCGAGCTTGCCAACCAGATCACGCGAGCACTAGACCCCGAAAGCCTGCCCGAGAACGTCACGCCGATCCGCGCCGCCTCCACCTCGTCGTTCCTTGAGCGCCTCGAGGAGGAGATACCCGCCAAGTGGCTGCACGAGGTCGAACGCATCTTCGCCGAGGGCAACATGCCGCTCCCGTCCCCCGACGACTCGGCGATTCCCGGCGAGCGTGTCGAGTCACAGCGGCACCTGACGGCGGTTGAGGCGCCTCAAGATCGGTAGACGACCGGCTTGACGGACCGTCGATGCCGCGAACGCGACTTGCTCCTACACTCTCGTGCGTTGCGAAAGCCCCCACCTGGTCTACGGCGGTGGAACCTGGTTATTGACCTGCGCTCCGTGGTAAAGCCGGTCTTGATCCCTGCATCCAGCCGGGAACAAGAACTGGACACTGTCGCTGCGGACGCCGTTGTAGCTCGCGAACAGGGTCGCGCGCCCGACGGTTCCAACCTTACATTTCGGATCGCTGCTGGCCCGTACGCGGAGGTTGATCCTCATGATGTTCCCGGGAAAACCCCACATCTCCGCGTAGTGCGAGTGGTAGACGAGGTGGTGTTCGAGCGTCATGGTGATCGCACCGCGCCGTCTTCCTGATAGATGATTCCGGAGACGGTATTCGCTTCCAGATTGATTTCGCCGTGGCCGCGCGCGAAGCCGCCCGTTTCGCCGATCGAGGGACCTGTGTGGAAGCCCCACGGCGGAATCCGGTAGACGATCGCGGATCTGACCGCAGCCAGGTGAATACGCGGCGGCCTGACCGGCCATGCTGCTGAGTACCAGCAGCGTCACCAGCGCCAATACTGCGAGTCCGATCCGAAGGCTGGTATTGCCGCTAATGTCGAGCTATCGCGGTTTCATTATCTTGCGTCCTTCCTCCCTTTTTGCCGTAGCCCGATTCTGTCGCCTCCGGAACACAGCCTCTAGCTACTAAAGGTGTGGCCGTGAGACACCTGGCAACCCGGCCAGAGCCGCCAGTCGGTGTCCCTGGGCTCTCAGTGCCGTGTGGCGGTGTAGTGCTGGCCGGCCGTGAGGATCTTGGTCTTGTGGCTCACGAGATCC
>DATJRV010000059.1:0-14026 GCA_035504435.1 Solirubrobacteraceae bacterium | reverse complement strand
GAGCGAGTACGGGCCGGTCGAGCGGGCGTGGATCTTGTCGTCGACGAGGTGCAGGAGCTTGAGGATGTACATGTAGCCGACGGTCACCTGTTCCTCGAACGGCTCGCCGGTGCGCCCGTTGAAGAGCGTCATCTTCCCCGTAGCCTGCTCGCCGACCCGCCGGGACTTGTCGATGTCCATGCGGATGCGCCCGGTGTGCGCGTCCTGCCACTTGACCAGCGCGTTGTCGACGTCCTGCACGGTCGCGCCGTCGAACACGGGCGTGGACACGTACACGCGCCCGGAGCCGCCGCCGGAGTGGGCGGCGTCGTAGGCCTGGGTGCCGTCGTCGTACCAGCCCTGCGCGGCGGCCCAGCCGAGGTGCGTCTCGAGGATCTGCCCGACGTTCATGCGCGAGGGCACGCCCAGCGGGTTGAGGATCACGTCCACGGGCGTGCCGTCCTCCAGGAACGGCATGTCCTGCTGGTCGACGATCTTGGAGATCACGCCCTTGTTGCCGTGACGGCCGGCGAGCTTGTCGCCCTCGGAGATCTTGCGCTTCTTGGCGACGAACACGCGCACGAGGTCGTTGACGCCGGGCGGCAGGTCGTCGCCGGCGTCGCGGCTGAAGGTCTTGACGTCGATCACGACGCCGCCCTCGCCGTGCGGCACCTTCAACGAGGTGTCACGCACCTCGCGCGCCTTCTCCTTGAAGATCGCGCGGATCAGCTTCTCCTCGGCCGTCAGCTCCGTCTCGCCCTTGGGCGTGACCTTGCCGACGAGCAGGTCGCCGGAGATGACCTCCGCGCCGACGCGCACGATGCCGCGGTCGTCGAGGTTGCGCAGCGACTCCTCCGAGCGGTTGGGGATGTCGCGCGTGATCTCCTCCTCGCCGAGCTTGGTGGTGCGGGCGTCGATCTCGTACTCCTCGATGTGGATCGAGGTGAGCTCGTCGTCCTGCACGAGGCGCTTGGACAGGATGATGGCGTCCTCGAAGTTGTAGCCCTCCCAGGACATGAACGCGACCATCAGGTTCTTGCCGAGCGCCATTTCGCCCTTGTCGGTCGAGGAGCCGTCGGCGAGCACGTCGCCGGCCTTGACCTTCTGGCCGCTGCCGACGAGCGGCTTGTGGTGGATCAGCGTTCCCTGGTTGGAGCGCATGAACTTCTGCAGCTCGTACTCGTCCTTCTTGCCGTTGTTGGCGACGACGACGATCTGGTCGGCGTCGACGTAGTCGACGGTGCCGGCGTTGCGCGCCAGCAGCACGTCGCCGGTGTCGAGCGCGGCGCGGCTCTCCATGCCGGTGCCGACGAGCGGCGCGTCGGCCTTCAGCAGCGGCACCGCCTGGGCCTGCATGTTCGAGCCCATCAGCGCGCGGTTGGCGTCGTCGTGCTCGAGGAACGGGATCATCGCGGTGGCGACCGACCAGATCTGCTCGGGCGAGACGTCGATCAGGTCGACGTCCTTGGGGCCGACGGTGACGTACTGGCCGGCCTGCGTGCGGCAGAGGATCTCCGCGCCCTTGAGCTTGCCCGTCTTGGCGTCCACAGGCGTGTTGGCCTGAGCGATCAGCAGCTCCTCTTCCTGGGTGGCGTCGAGGTGGCGGACCTCGTCGGTGACGATGCCGTCCTTGACGACCCGGTAGGGAGTGGTGACGAAGCCGTACTCGGAGACCTCGGCAAACGAGGACAGCGAGCCGATCAGGCCGATGTTGGGACCCTCGGGCGTCTCGATCGGGCACATGCGCCCGTAGTGGGTGGGGTGCACGTCGCGCACCTCGATCGGCGCACGCTCGCGCGTGAGCCCGCCGGCGCCCAGCGCTGAGAGACGGCGACGGTGGGTGAGCCCGGCGAGCGAGTTGGTCTGGTCCATGAACTGCGAGAGCTGCGAGGAGCCGAAGAACTCCTTCAGCGCGGCGACCACCGGCCGGATGTTGATGATCGTCTGCGGCGTGATCGTGTCGGCGTCCTCGGTGGTGAGGCGCTCGCGCACGACGCGCTCCATGCGGTACAGGCCGATGCGGAAGGCCTCCTGGATCAGCTCGCCGACCGTGCGCAGGCGGCGGTTGCCGAAGTGCTCGTACTCGTCGAGGTGCTCGGCGACGGGCTCGCGCGGCATGCTGGTGGCCTCGGCGGCGTAGTCCTTGATCTCCACCTCGCCATCCTCGGGCAGGCCCAGGCGCTTGGGCAGCGAGACGAGCTCGCGCACGAGCGCGAGGATGTCGTCGTGCGTGAGCGTGCGCGTGTCGATGTCGATGTCGAGGCCGAGCCGCGAGTTGAGCTTGTAGCGACCGACGCGCGTGAGGTCGTAGCGCTTGGGGTCGAAGAACAGCTGGTTGAGCAGCGCCTTGGCGTTGTCCACGCTGGGCGGCTCGCCGGGACGCTGCTTCTTGAACAGCTCGATCAGCGCGCCCTCTTCGGTGCGCGTGGCCTCGGTGTCGGACTCGATTGTGTTGCGGATGTACAGCGAGTTGTCGAACAGCCGCAGGATCTCCTCGTCTGAGGCGTAGCCCATCGCGCGCAGCAGCACGGTGACCGGGAGCTTGCGCTTGCGGTCGATGCGCACGTAGACCTTGCCCTTCTTGTCGATCTCCAGCTCCAGCCACGAGCCGCGCGCGGGCATGAGGTTGGCGATGAACACCTGCTTCTCGCGGTCCTTCGGCTCCATCAGGTAGGCGCCGGGGGAGCGCACGAGCTGCGTGACGACCACGCGCTCGGTGCCGTTGATGACGAACGTGCCGCGCTCGGTCATCCACGGGAAGTCGCCCATGAACACCGACTGCTCGCGGATCTCGCCGGTCTCGCGGTTGATGAACGCGACGGTGACCGTCAGCGGACGCGCGTAGGTCAGGTCCTTCTCGCGGCACTGGGCGAGCGAGGCGACGGGCTCGTCGAAGGCGAACTCGCCGAACTGCACGGCGAGGTTGCCGGTGTAGTCCTCGATCGGCGAGATGTCGTCGATCGTCTCTCGCAGACCACCCTTCTGGGGGTCTGTCAGCCACTCGAAGGAGCGGCGCTGTATGTCGATCAGGTTGGGGACGTCAACGGTCTTTTGCAGGCGCGCGAAGCTTCTGCGCGTCCGGAGAGCATCTGCAGCAGCCAAGAAGTGACTCCTTCGGAGGGCGAAACACGGGCAGAGGAGGTGCGCCGAGGCGCGACCAGCAAAGATAGCACAGACCATCGGCGCCCTGAAGGGCCGCCGATGCTCACGGACCCCGCCCTCGGCATTCGCGTATGTGGCGCGACGCCGGACCTAGTCATGGACGGCTACGACTATCGATCAGCAGCCCCGGAGTCTACCGGAAAGTGGGGGTTTGTGAGCGAAACTTAAAGATCGCGGCTAAAGATCGCGGCGATCGCCGCGTAGGAGGGCGGTTGGCGCGGCCGTACGCGGGACGCGGCCGCGTGGCCACTTCAGGCGATGAACACGATGCGTTGCCCGGGAGCGGTGGCTGCGTTCCAGGCGCACTCGACGTCGCTGAGCGGCGTGGGGAGCGGATCGACCGCGAAGGCACCATCGCTGATGTGGGCGGCGAGCGCGGGGACCTCGGCGGCGATCGCGGCGGTTGCGAGCGATCCCTGGCCGCTGCCGAGCAACTGCAGGTTGGCCGCCCGCAGCGCGGCGGAGGGCAGCGCGATGCTGGCGCCGGCCATCGATCCGATCTGTATCCACCACAGCGGCTTGCTTGGCTGTGCACGGTTCCTGACGAGCGCGGGAATCGCCTGCTCGGTGACCGAACCCCACAGGTAGTCGATCACGACATCGACATCGGCCCCAGCCGCCGCCAGCGCCTCAGCGACTTCGTCGGGCTCGCCAGCCAGCGACACGGCCTCGTCGGCCCCCAGGCTCGTGAGTGCGGCGAGCCGCTCGGCGTTGCGGCCGACCGCCACCACGTGGCCGGCGCCGAGGAGCTTCGCGATCTGCACAGCCAGCTGCCCCGCATTGCCGGTGGCGCCCAGCACGAGCACCTTCTGCCCTGCCGCGAAGGGAATCCGTTTGCGCAGCGCCATCCATGAGGACATGCCGGGGTTCATGGCGGCGGCGATGGCCGGCACGTCGGCGTCGTCGTCCAACACGGCGGCGCGACGCCGGTCGATGACCGTTCGCTCGGCCATCGTGCCGAACGCGCCGTCGAAGGCGACGAAGTACAGGAGCTGACCCTCCTGTGAGCGGCCCACGCCGTCGATCCCGGGTATCAGCGGCAGCTCACGCGTGCTGGTGTAGTGGCTGCCCGACGCGCCGGAGCGCACCCGTGGATGCAGGCCGGCGGCAAGCACGTCGACGACGATCTGGTGCTCGCCGCTCGGCTGCGGCGTGGGAAATGCTTCATAGCGGGGTGGCGCATCGAAGGACCGGACGACTGCGGCATTCATGAGGGCTCCAGAAAGATAGTTGGTGACACGAACTATATTAGTTTGTATCACGTACTACGTCAAGGTAGGATGCGCGCATGACAGAGCACGCCGGAACCACGAACCGTGCCGCGACGGCGAACCTGACGGACGCGCTCGTCGAGCTCTCGTTCTTGATCCAAGCGACGCTCGCGCGCATAGCGAACGACTACGAGGTGTCGCTGACCCAGGTGCGCCTGATTGGGATACTCCGCGACCGCGAGCCGGGCATCGTCGAACTCGCCGATGTGCTGAACCTGGACAAGTCGAGCGTCAGCGGCCTGGTCGATCGCGCGCAGCGGCGCGGCCTCGTGGAACGCGCATCCACGAAGGGCACGGACGGCCGCGCCATCCGCGTGGTCCTCACCGCGCACGGGCGCACAATGGCAACCCAGTTCGCCGAGCGAGTCGCAGAAGCGATCGCCGAGCTGGTCAAAGACCTCACGCCCGCCCAGCGCGAGCGATTCGCCAGCCAGGCCGCCCGCATCGTCACGGCTTCGGGAATGTCACGCAGCCTGGAACCCCCGCAGACCCGCTAAAGCGCGATCGGTTCAGCACGCGCGTGGCGCCACGCGAAGCTGAGCGTCACTTCAGTTCGACCGCCCCCCCAGCCTCCTCGAGTTCCTGCTTGAGCTTGTCGGCCTCCTCGCGTTCGATGCCCTCCTTGACCGGCTTGGGGGCCTCGTCGACGAGCGCCTTGGCCTCTTTGAGCCCCAGCCCGGTGGCCGCGCGCACGACCTTGATGACCTGGATCTTCTTGTCGCCGGCGCTGGCAAGGATGACGTCAACGGTGCTGCTGGCTTCTTCCTCCGCCCCGGCCGCGTCCCCGCCGCCGCCCGCGGGCGCGGCGACGGGCGCGGCGACCGCAGCTGCTGAAACCCCGAACTCCTCCTCGAGCGCTTTGATGCGCTCGGCGAGCTCGAGCACGGAAATGCCCTTGAGCTCCTCAATCCAATCCTGCGTGCTGGTTGCCATGGTGCGTCAATCCTCCTTGGGATTCGTCTCGGCGTCCTCGGGCTGCGCTTCAGCCGAGACGTCCGCCTGTTTGTCATCTGCATCCGCCGGCTCAGCCGGCTCAGTCTCGTCAGCCGCCGCGGGAGGCGCATCGGCCGTGTCCTCAGCCCGCGCCACCTCGTCGGGTAGTTCCTCTTCCGCAGCCTCTGCGTTCGCTGGCTCCTCGGCCGGCGCGGTGGGCGCCTCACCAGCCGGAATCTCCCCGGACTCCTTCTTGGCCTGCACCTGCCCCAGGGCAACGGCCAGCCCGCCGAGCAGCGCGTTGAGCGTCCGCACAAGCCCGCTGACGGGCGAGGCGACGATTCCGACGAGCTGCCCGTAGAGCACTTCGCGAGAGGGCAGCCGCGAGAGCGCGCGGATCTGCTCGATGTCGAGCGTGGACCCGTCCATCAGCCCGCCCTTGAACGGCAGCAGCTGGGTGGTGCGTGCGTAGTCGGCGACGGCCTTGGCGGCGGTGGCGGCGTCGCCGCGGACGAAGGTGAGGGCGGTGGGCCCGGCGAGGAACTCCTTGAGCGTGTCGGCGCCTACCTGGTCGGCGGCGCGTTCGGTGAGCGAGTTCTTGACGACCTTGAAGGTGGCGTCGGATTCGCGCAGCTTGGCGCGCAGCTCGGCTACCTGGGCGACTGTGATGCCGCGGTAGTCGACGGCGAAGATGGCGTTGGAGTCGTTGATGTGGCCGGCGATCTCGGCGATCGCGACGGCCTTCTGGTCTCGGTTCACTTCAGCTCCTGTCCCGGACTTCTGGCGCACAGCCGATGCACGATCGCCTGCGCCCGCCGGGGGTCTTGGGTGGCTTTGAGTGTGGAAGCGCTAGGCAGCGATGGTAGCCGCGGAGCCCTCCTCGACGATTTCGCGGGTACGGCTGGGGTCGACCTTGACGCCGGGGCCCATGGTTGAGGCGAGCGTGATGGAGCGCAGGTAGCGGCCTTTGGCGGCGGAGGGCTTGGCGCGGACGAGCTCTTCGATGACGGCGGCGTAGTTCTCGAGCAGCTTGCGCTCGTCGAAGCTGACCTTGCCGATGGCGAGGTGGACGATGGCGGTGCGGTCGGTGCGGTACTCGACCTTGCCGGCCTTGGACTCTTCGACGGCTTTGCGCACGTCCATGGTGACGGTGCCGACTTTGGGGTTGGGCATCTTGCCGGAGGGCCCGAGGATGCGCCCGAGCTGGCCGACGACGGACATCAGGTCGGGGGTGGCGATGGCGACGTCGAAGTCGTCGAAGCCCTCTTGGATGCGTTTGGCGAGGTCCTGCGCGCCGACGACGTCGGCGCCGGCCTCTTCGGCCTCCTTGGCCTTGTCGCCTTGGGCGAACACGGCGATCTTGACGTCCTTGCCGAGCCCGTTGGGCAGGGCGATGGTGCCGCGCAGCTGCTCGTCTGCGTGGCGCACGTTGAGCCCGGTGCGCACGTGCACCTCGACGGTCTCGTCGAACTTGGCGGAGCCGAGGCTCTTGACGAGCGCGACGGCCGCGGCGGGCTCGTACTCGCGCTCGCGGTCAACTTTGGCGAGCCGCTCGGCGTGGCCCTTGCCGTGGTGCGTGGTCACGATGCCACCTCCACTCCCATGGATCGCGCTGTGCCGGCGATGATCTTGGCGGCCTGCTCGACGTCGTGGGCGTTGAGGTCGTCGAGCTTGCGCTCGGCGATCGCGCGCAGCTGCTCCTGGGTGATGGTGCCGACCTTCACGCGGTTGGGCTCGCCGGAGCCCTTGTTGATTTTGATCGCCTGGCGGATGAGCACGGCGGCGGGCGGCGTCTTGGTGACGAACGTGAACGAGCGGTCCTCATACACGGTGATGACGACGGGGATGACGGTGCCGGTTTCGCTCTGCGTCTGCGCGTTGAACGCCTTGCAGAACTCCATGATGTTGATGCCGTGCTGGCCGAGCGCAGGGCCGACCGGCGGGGCGGGGCTCGCCTGCCCGGCGTTGGCCTGCAGCTTGATGGTTGTGAGGACCTTCTTGGCCATGGCTAGAGCTTCTTTACTTGGTCGAAGGAAACTTCGACGGGCGTCTCGCGGCCGAAGATTGATACCAGCACCTTGAGCTTGGCGGCGTCGTCGTTGATCTCGGATATCTCGCCGGAGAAGTCGGACAGCGGCCCGGAGACGACCTTGACGGACTCGCCGATGGAGAACTGGGCGCGCGTGCGGGTGGCGGTGGCGACCTCCTTGTGCAGCAGGCGATCGACCTCAGCCTGGGTGAGCGCGACGGGCTCTTGGGAGGCGCCGACGAAGCCGGTGACGCCGGGGGTGCCCTTGACGACGCCCCAGGAGTCCTCGTTGAGCTCCATGTTGACGAGCACGTAGCCGGGCATGGTGCGCTTCTCGACGGGGTTCTTTTGATTGTCCTTCATCTCCATCACGGTTTCGGTGGGCACGACGACGCTGCGCACGGCGCGCTGCTGCCCGAGCGAGACGACGCGGTGCTCGAGGTTGTGCTTGACCTTGTTCTCGTGACCGGAGTAGGTGTTGACGACGTACCAGCGAAACATTCAGCGATCAGTGTTCCTTACAGGATGAATTCGACGATTTCCTTGGCCACGGTGTCGGCGACGCCGAGGTAGACGCCGGCGATGGCGACGAAGCCGATGACGACGGCGGTTGCCTGCGTGACCTGACGGCGGTCGGGCCACTGTACGCGTTGGAGCTCCGCCCAGCTGGCGCGCAGGAAGCCGATGGCGCGGTTGCCGCCGCGGATGGGCGCCCCGGAAGCCTGCTGGGGGGTGGCGCCGCGCTGCCCGTTGAGCTCTTGCAGCTGGTCCTCGGTGACGTCGCCCTCGGCCTCGGCCTCGGTGTCGATCTCGCGCTCGGACAGCCGCTCGGGGGCGTCGGCGATGGGGTCGGGGACCCCGCCGGCGCCGCGGATGAGCGCGGCGTCGAACTCGTCCTCGGTGCCGATGTGCTCGAGCGCTCCGGGCAGGTCGGCGCGCTCGATGTCGCCGGACGTGGATGGAGCGCCGCCGGACGCGCGCTTGGCGTCCTCGTCGCCGGGCGGAGCGCCGTTGGACGCGCCGTCGGCACCGTTGGCAGCGCCGTCGACGCCGGCGCTGCCGGCACGCCGGGCACGCCGGGCGACGGCGGCACCGCGATCGCGGCGCTGCTTGGCACGTTTACGGTCACGGGCCACGCGTGCACTCCCGTGCTAGCGGGTCTCCTTGTGGCTGGTGTGCGTGCGGCACCAGCGACAGTACTTGCGCAGGGTGATGCGGTCGGGGTTGTTGCGCTTGCTCTTGTTGGTTTGGTAGTTGCGGCGCTTGCACTCCTCGCAGGCGAGGGTGACAGCGATTCGGACGTCTCCGCGGGCCATGGCGTAAATCCCTGCGTCGTTGTGGACAGGCGGCTCCGGGCGAAGAAAAACCCCGCCCAGGCGCGAGGTTCACGGAGTCTAGCGCGCTTGCGCCGCCGACACCAGCGCCCGGCAGGTGGATGGCGGCGCACCGCGAAAACGGCGTCGAGCGGCTGGGCGAACAACAATGATCTTTGAGCGGGCCGGCAGAGCCGGCCTGGTGCGCGTCGCGCGGTGGCGATGACTACTCGTAGAGCGTGAGCGTGGCGAGGATCACGTACAGGGCGACGAGCGCCCAGCCCTCGAACTCGGCGGCTTGGCCGTCACCGGCCACCTGCCAGAGCGCGAGCGCGGTGAGCACGAAGGCGCCGATGTAGACGGGCGCGAGCGCGAACGTGAGCGTGGTGGGCAGCGCGAAGGACACGAGCACGAGCGCCGGGAACAGGAACGCGGCGACCTGCGCGACGGAGTTTTTGACCACGGAGATGGCGTGGTTTGAGCGGCGTTTGTAGGCGAGGTTGAGCCCGGCGGCGTTCTCCACGGCGTTGCCGGCGATGGCGACGATCACCAGGCCGGCGAACGCTTGGGAGATGTGCAGCTGTTTGATGGCGGGCGCGAGCGCGCCGATGAACCATTCGGAGACGAACGCGGAGGCGGCGCCGCCGAGGACGAGCAGCACGAGCGTCGCCGGCAGCGTCAGGCGCGGCCCGCGCCCGCCGGCGTCGCCCTCGCCCGGTGCGCTGTCGGCGCGCAGGTAGGGCACGGCCCAGGTGAGGTAGACGACCAGCAGGCAGCCGGCGCCGATCGCGGAGATCGTCTTGACGTGGTGGCTGGCGGGGTCGTGGGAGGCGAGCGACAGGCCGAGCAGCACGATGATGAACGAGGTGACCGACAGCAGCGTGGTGGTGTCCCTGGGCAGGCGCTTGGAGAAGCGCATCAGCCCGTCGGGCGCGCGGCGGGCGCCGACGACGATGACGAGCCCGAGCACGAGCAGCGCGTTGGCGAACACGGAGCCGATGATCGCGGTCTGCGCGACGATCAGCTCGGCCTTTTTGAGCGCGAAGATGACGACGAACAGCTCGGGCAGGTTGCCGAGCGTGGACTGCAGCATGCCGGTGACGCCCGGCCCGAAGCGTTCGCCGAGCGCCTCGGTGGCGAACGACACCACCCACGCGAGCCCGGCGAGCGCGAAGGTGGCGAGCGCGAAGCGCGGCACCGGCGCCCACGTGTCGTAGTTGGCGAGGCCGGCGAGCGCGGTGAGCGCGACGAGGAGCGCGAGGAACAGGCGCTCGATGGGAGTCAGGCCGGCCACGCGCCCGCGACGATAACCGCCGCGCGCGACGGCGCCGCTGCGCTCGCCCGGTCGCGCTCGGTGAGCGCCGAGCGGGTACGCTCACGCTCGCATGCGCCTGGCGACGTTCCTGCCCCCCGGCTCAGAGACCCCGCGCGCGGGCGAGGTGCGTGAGGAGGACGGCGAGCTGCGCGTGTTCGGCTACGCGCAGGAGGAGCTGACGGTGCGCGAGCGCCTGGCCGACCTCGACGAGGCGGCGCCGGTGGAGGGCGAGGGGTGGGCGCTACAGGACGTGACGCTGCTCGCGCCGGTGCCCGAGCCGCGGGCGATCTTCGGCATCGGCCTGAACTACGACGACCATCTGCGCGAGATGGGCGGAGAGCGCCCGGCGCAGCCGCTGGTGTTCTTGAAGCTGCCCTCCTCTGCCGCCCCGCCGAGCGCGCCGGTGCACTGCCCGGCGGTGGTGCGCCGCTTTGACTACGAGGGCGAGCTGGCGGTCATCATGGGGCCCGCCCGGTCGGTCGCCGGCTACGCGGTCGCCGACGATCTGACGGCGCGCGATCTGCAGGGCCGCGAGCCGCAGTGGACGCGCGCGAAGGGCGCGGACGGCTTCTGCCCGTACGGCCCGTGGATCACGACCGCCGACGAGGTGCCCGACCCGCACGTGCTGGCGCTGCGCACGTGGGTCAACGGCGAGCTGCGCCAGGACTCGAACACCTCGAACCTGATCTTCACGGTGCCCGAGCTGATCGAGTTCATCGCGCAGACTTGCACGCTGCAGGCGGGCGACGTCATCCTCACGGGCACGCCCGCCGGCGTCGGCCAGGGGCAGGACCCGCCGCAGTTCCTGCACAGCGGCGACGTGGTCCGCATCGAGATCGAGCGCCTGGGCGCGATCGAGCACGCGGTCGCTTGAGGCGGGCCGGCGGCGCGACGGCGCCAACTGCGAACGCCCGCCAGGCCGGCGTGGCCGGCCCTCATAAAAAATAAAATCAGTGGCTGTCGAGCACGCGGTCGACGAGGCCGTACTCGAGCGCCTGCTGGGCGGTGAAGAAGCGGTCGCGCTCCATGTCCTGGCGCACCTCATCCGTGGGCTTGCCGGTGTGCTGGGCGTAGATCTCGTCGATCCGTTCGCGCACCTTGAGGATCTCGCGCGCGTGGATCTCGATGTCGGTTGACTGGCCTTCGAAGCCCGCCGAGGGCTGGTGGATGAGGATGCGCGAGTTGGGCAGCGCCGCGCGCTTGCCCTTGGCGCCACCGGCGAGCAGCAGCGAGCCCATCGACATCGCCACGCCCACGCACATGGTGGCGATGTCCGGCTTGATGAAGTTCATCGTGTCGTAGATCGCCAGGCCCGAGTAGATGCTGCCGCCGGGGGAGTTGATGTACAGCGAGATGTCCTTCTCGGGGTCCTCGCTCTCCAGGTGCAAGAGCTGCGCGACCACCAGGTTGGCGATCTGGTCGTCGATCGGCGTGCCCAGGAAGATGATGCGCTCGTTGAGCAGGCGCGAGTAGATGTCGAACTCGCGTTCGCCGCGCGCGGTGCGCTCGATGACCATCGGGATCAGGGGCATCCGCCCACCCTATCGCCTCCTCCGTCGCCCGCCATTTTTCGCTGACGTTTACGCTGTTTGTGCATGAGCTTTACACGGCGCGGGCACAATCAAGGCGCAAGCTCGCACATCGTCGCCGCGGCCTCCGCAGACGAGCCGCGGCGGCGGAGCGAGGTGAGCGACGCGCCCATGCACCGCCCGCTGAAAAGAAAGCTCCTGTTCGCGCTCGCAACTTGCGCGGTGCTCGCGGGCGTGAGCGCTGCCGTGGTGATGGCCGCACAGCCGAGCGCGCACGCCGCTCACCACGCGCGTGGCGCGCACGCCGCCCGCGCACACGCCCGCGCCGCGCAGCGCGCACGCCACAGCCTGCTCGCCACAGCCGCTTCCTATCTGGGCGTCAGCCGCGCACGGCTGCGCAGCGAGCTGCGGGCCGGGAAGTCGCTGGCGGACGTCGCCGCCGCCACCCCCGGCAAGTCCGCCCAGGGGTTGATCGCAGCCCTCGAAAACGCGCAGAAGGCGAAGCTCGCCGCGCGCACCGCCCGCCTTCCTGCGCGCATCCGAGCGGATGTCGAGCGCACAGGGCTCCCTCACCGCCGCCGCAGGCGCGCGCGCGCCGCGCATCACGCCGCCCATCGCGCCGCAGCGCGCGCCGCCCATCGCGCGACAGCCCAGCGCGCGCCCGCCCAGCGCGCGCCCGCCCAGCGCGCGCCCTAGAGGTTGATCGAGCGCATCCCCTGCGGGTCGTAGCGCTCCCCGCTGGCCACCGGCACGGTCTCGGCGATGCGCAGCACCTCCTCGTCGCTCAGGTGGACGTTCGCCGCCGCCAGGTTCTCTTCCAGGTAGGACACGTGCTTGGTGCCTGGGATCGGCACGATGTGCTCGCCGCGATGCAGCACCCACGCCAGCGCCAGCTGCCCCGGCGAGATCGCCTTCTCGGCCGCCAGCTCGCGCACGCGACCCACCAGCTTTTGGTTCTCGCGCAGGTTCGCGCCGGTGAAGCGCGGGCCGTAGCGGCGGAAGTCGCCCTCGTCGAGCTCCTCCGGCGAGCTGAAGCGCCCGGACAGAAAGCCGCGTCCGAGCGGCGAGTACGCCACCAGCGCGATGCCCAGCTCCTCGAGCGTGGGCAGGATCTCCGCCTCCACGTCGCGCGTCCACAGCGAGTACTCGGTCTGTAGCGCCGTGATCGGGTGCACGGCGTGCGCCCGGCGGATCGTCTCCGCGCTCGCCTCCGACAGGCCCAGGTAGCGCACCTTGCCCGCCGCCACCAGCTCGGCCATCGCCGCCACCGTGTCCTCGATCGGCGTGTTCGGGTCCACGCGGTGCTGGTAGTACAGGTCGATGTGATCCACCCCCAGGCGTTGCAGCGAGCCCTCGCACGCCTCGCGCACGTACTGCGGGCGTCCGTCAATCGAGCGCACCGGCGCGCCGTCGCTGGGGCTGTGCTCGATCTTGATCCCAAACTTGGTCGCCAGGAACACCCGCTCGCGCTGCCCTTTGATCGCGCGGCCCACCAGCCGCTCGTTGGTGTGCGGCCCGTACATGTCGGAGGTGTCCAGGAAGTTGCAGCCGAGCTCCAGCGCGCGGTGGATCGTCCGCTGCGCCTCGTCTTCGTCGGCCGCCCCGTAGAACGCCGACATGCCCATGCAGCCGAGCCCGATCGCCGAAACCTCCGGGCCGTCCGGCCCGAGCGTGCGTGTGTTCATCGTTCTCTCCAGTCAAGCGGGTGGTTGCCCATGCGAATTGCGATCCGGACATAATGGCAATCGTCGTGTTCCCCGTGAACCTGCCCAACCTGCTGACCGTGCTGCGCATCATGCTCGTGCCCGCGCTGGTGGTCGCGCTGCTCGGCAACACGCCCGGCGGCGACGTGCTCGCGGCGATCGTCTTCGCGCTCGCGTCGCTCACCGACTTCATCGACGGCTACCTCGCCCGTGCGCGCGCGCAGATCACCACCTTCGGCAAGCTCATGGACCCGCTCGCCGACAAGCTGCTGATCGTCGCAGCGCTCATCTCGCTCGTGTCACTGCACCGTCTGGCGGCGTGGGTGGCGATGGTGATCATCACGCGCGAGCTCGTCGTCACGGTGCTGCGCCTCGGCGCCACCCAGGCCGGCGTCGTCATCGCTGCCAGCATGTTCGGCAAGGTCAAGACCTGCCTGCAGATCGCCGCCATCCTCGCTGTCATAGCCGTGCCCGGCCATCCCCTGTGGGTGTCAGCGCTGCTCTACCTGGCGGTCCTCGTCACCGTCCTCTCAGGCCTCGACTACTGCTTCGGCCTGCGCCGGCGCCTTCAGCAGGCCGGCGCCGGCGTCGACGCGTAACGAGCGCTACACGCCCGCGGCGCCGGCGTCGAGCCACTGCTCGAGCGTCGTCTGATGCGCGACCGGCGCACCCGCATCGATCTCCTCGCGCAGCTCCGAGAGCAGGCCGTGGCGTTCGGCGACGACGTTGTGCTGGTGAATCGTCTCGAGGTTCTCCTGCCGCGCGCACACGAAGCTGCCACCGTCGAGCTCG
>DATJRV010000058.1:0-1623 GCA_035504435.1 Solirubrobacteraceae bacterium | reverse complement strand
GATGCGTTCGTTCTGGCGGGCCACGATGAGATCACCGACCCCGGCCACGTTGCCGTCCGCGAGCTCGACCAGATCGTCGGTGGCGACCATGCCGAGCGCGGCGAGTTCGTCTCGCGCACGCCGGGCAAGCTCGGCTGCCTGCGCGTTCGTCCCGGTCAGCAGGACAGATACCTTGCCGCTGAGATGGTCGGCGAGCCACCGCTGGTAGGCCGCATCCGACATCTGCTCACTGGTGCCTTCGAGGATGCGGCCCCGCTGGTCGTACTCGGCCAGCACGTCGGCGTCACCGTCCCGCAGTCGCAGCGACGCCTCGCGCTCCCACTCGTGCTCGAACCGCTGGACCGTCCGGAGCTGGTAGTAACCGTGCTCATCAGCGAGCAGCCGCATCGCCCCGCCGGCCTGTGGTGCAGAGAGCTGCTCGGTGTCTCCGGTCAGCAGGATCTTCGCGCCTTCCCTGGTGGCGATGGCCTCGATTGCGGCCAGGTCTGCGGTCGACACCATCGATGCCTCGTCGACCACCAGCAGGTCACCACGGTGCACGGGCAAATGGCCGCGGGTTTGGTCGCTGCCGGCGATCCGGCCCAGGAAGGCAGCGAGGTTGTGGCTCTCGGCGACTCCTTCGGCGGCCAGAACGTGAGCCGCATTCGTGGAAACGGTCAGACCGACGACCCGGCCGACACCGGCCTCCCGCCAGGTATCAGCGACTTTGGCGACCGTCCGTGTCTTTCCCGTGCCGGCCGCCCCGACCAGGATGTCGATGGCCCGACCTGAGGTGAGCACGCCGTAGGCCGCCTGCGCCTGGTCATCGGCTAGGCCCGCGCCGCTGAGCGGAGAGTCCGCGCCACCCGGCGCATCAGTCGCGCCGCTGGGCGCACCGGTCGCGCCGGGGCGGCCGTGCTCGCGCCAAAGCCGCGCCTCGATCCGCACGCGGTCCCCGCCGAGCGCCGCGGCGGCGCGTTTCGGCGCAACCTTCGGCGCGCCCTTCTGCGCCGCGGCGCGCAGCAGGCGCGTCTCGGTGTCCAGCATGGCGCGGGTGGTGTAGACCTCCGCGCCGTGCCTTCGCCACAGGCTCAGCCCATCCGCGCGGCGGTAGGCGTGCGGCACGGGCACCATCTCCGGTGCCGTCAGCAGCACAGAACCGCACGGACCCCCAGGTCGCAGCGCCTCGCTGGTCAGTTCCTCCAGCAGTCCCGTCACTTGCTCACCCGTCAGGCCACCCAGGAAATCCGGCAGGTACCGGTTGATCATCCGCGTCAGCTCGTACCGCGAGAAGGTCGCCTTACGGCGCTGTGCGTCGGCCACCGCCGCAGCCAGGATCCGGTCCAAATCGGTGCCCGATGGCGGGCGCGGATCGGCACCGAAATCGCGCCGACCAAGCGCCGCATTAGGGATGGCGCTGAGCGCCTCGGTCTCGGCGCGGCGCGACCGCGCCTCCCACCGCGCCAGCAGCGCCTCCCGGGACAGCGCAGAATGCGCCTTTGCCCGGCGCGAATCGAGCGTCACGAATTGCGCCATCGACCAGACGGCGCGCGCGTTCGGCGCCTTACCGTGCTTGCGCTCGTATTCTTCGATCAGTTCCCGAACGCGCGGCTCGATGGCGCGACGCCGGGAAGAAAACTGCTC
>DATJRV010000057.1:0-5449 GCA_035504435.1 Solirubrobacteraceae bacterium | reverse complement strand
CGACGCCGACTCCGCCAACGCGATCGTGCTGCGCGGCTCGCTGAGCGCGCCGACGCGCGCGAGCTACGCGCGGATCGTCAGCGGCGAGGACCTGCGCCCCGGGGCGAGCCGCGAGGACAGCTGGCACCGCGCCTTCGAGTTCCTCTTCGAGCGCCTGGCGGTGAGCTGGACGATCGCCGGCGCGCCGCCGCTGCGCGGCCAGCGCGAGCTGCTCGCCCGCCTGCGGGTCGCTTCGACGGACGAGCGGGCGTGGCTTCGCGAACGCCTGCGCGAGCACTGCGCGGAATGTTTCCCGGACGTTCACGCGCCGTGAGCTAGTGTGCCGCGCGCGATGCGCCGAACGAAGATAGTCGCGACGATCGGTCCCGCCTCGCGGGAGCCCGAGGTGCTGGCGCGGATGGTGGAGGCCGGCATGGACGTCGCGCGCCTGAACTACTCCCACGGGAGCCTCGAGGAGCACGCCGAGACCGCGGCGCGGGTGCGCGCGGCGGCGGCGCGCGTCGGCCGCCCAGTGGCGATCCTCCAGGACCTGCCGGGGCCGAAGCTGCGCATCGGCGCCGTCCAGGACGGGCTGGTCGAGCTGACCCCGGGGGAGACGCTGACGTTCGAGTGCGGCCGGGAGATCGTCGGCGACAGCCGGCGCATGTCGGTGACCTGGAAGGAGCTCGCCGAGTCCGTCGAGCCGGGGGCGATCATCTACCTCGCCGACGGCGCCGTGCGCCTGCGCGTGCAGACGACGCGGCCGCAGGACGGCGAGCTCGACGCCGAGATCGAGATCGGCGGCACCGTCGTCTCGCGCCAGGGGCTCAACATCCCCGGCCCGATCGACCGGCTGCCCGCCGTCCCGCAGCGCGACCTCGAGCTGCTGGCGCACGGCGAGTCGATCGGCGTTGACCTGGTCGCGCTCTCGTTCGTGCGCTCCGCGAGCGACATCGAGTTCGTGCGCGAGCGCACGCGCCTGCCGCTGGTGGCGAAGATCGAGAAGCCCCAGGCGGTCGAGAACGCCGAGGCGGTGCTGAAGGCCGCCGACTGCGTGATGGTCGCGCGCGGCGACCTCGGCATCGAGCTCGCGATCGAGGACGTGCCGCTCGTGCAGAAGCGGCTGCTGCGGCTCGCGGGGGCGCTCGCGCGCCCGTCGATCACGGCGACGCAGATGCTCGACTCGATGGTGCACTCGAGCCGGCCGACGCGGGCCGAGGTCGCCGACGTCGCCAACGCGATCCTCGACGGAACCGACGCCGTGATGCTCTCGCAGGAGACGGCGGTCGGCGCGCACCCCGTCGGCGCGGTGGCGATGATGGCCTCGATCGCCGAGCGCACCGAGGCGACCGCCAACTACTTCGAGTGGAACGAGCACCGTGTGCGGCGCGACGCGCGCGACCCCGCCTACACGGTCGCCTACAGCGCCTGCGTCGCCGCGCGCGAGCTCGAGCTCGACGCGCTCGTCGTGCCGACGCTGTCGGGGCGCTCGGCACGGCTGGTGTCGGCGCACCGGCCGAACGTCCCGATCTACGCGCTCTCGCCGGGGCACGAGACGGTTCAGCGCTGCGGCCTGATGTGGGGCGTCCAGGCGGCCTGGATGCGGCGTCACGAGGTCACCGAGGAGTTGCTGCTGGACTCCGTCGCGCGCGTCGTCGAGCTCGGCTGGATCAAGCCCGGTCAGCGCGTCGGCATCACTGCGGGGCTGCCCAGTGGTGTCCCGGGGACGACGAGCATGCTGCAGATCCACCGGGTGTAGGGTCGCCGTAGAAGACGGCCTCGGCGCGCCCGAGCTCCGTCGCCGGCGGGTCGCCGAAGATCCACTCGCGGGCGATCCGGTGCCAGTTGCCGCTCGCGCGCAGCTGGCTCATCACCGCGAGCGTGAGCGTTTCCGTGCGGCGGCCGAAGAGATGGTCGGCCGGCAGGTTCTCGTGGCGCATCTGCGCGTAGTGGCGCGAGCGCGGGTCGCTCATGTCGATCACGACCTGCGTCGCGATCTCGGGCGTCAGCTCGACGACGCCGTCGCGCGTGTACCACCACGTCACGTCCTCGAACTGGCGCAGGATCTGCTCGGGGCTGTAGCGGTCGGGCTCGGCCAGGAAGCCGCCGGCGTGGAGCAGCTCGATCAGCGCGCTGCCCTCGCCGCGGATGCCCAGGCGCGCGATCTGCAGCTCGTACTCCGCGACGTCCTTGGGCAGGCGCTTGTAGAGGCCGAAGTCGAGGAAGGCGACCTTGCCGTCCTCGAGCAGCATGAAGTTGCCGGGGTGGGGGTCGCCGGAGAACTGGTGGTGGCGGTACATGCAGCTGAAGTAGAAGCGGAAGACGATCTCGGCGACGCGGTCGCGGGTGGCGGCGTCGGCGCGCTTGAGCTCCTCGAAGCCGGTGCCGCTGACGAACTCGCTGACCATCACGCGCTCGCGCGAGAGCGAGGGGATCACCTCGGGGACGTAGACGAAGGGGTGGCCGCGGAAGATCCGCGCCATCGCGCGCTGGTTGCCGGCCTCGAGCTCGTAGTCGAGCTCCTCGTCGATGCGCAGGCGGATCTCCTCGGCGATCTCCTTGACGTCGAGCCCCGGCGCCATCCGCGAGAGCAGGCGCATGATCATGCCGAGGTTCTTCATGTCGGCGCGGACGGCGCTCGCCACCCCCGGGTACTGGACCTTGACGGCGACATCGCGGCCGTCGTGCAGGCGCGCGCGGTAGACCTGCCCGATCGAGGCCGCGGCGATCGGCTCGACGTGGAACTCGGCGAACAGCTCGTCCAGCGGCTCCTCGAACTCGCCCTCGATGACCTTGCGCATCTCCTTGAAGGAGACCGTCGGCGCGGCGTCGCGAAGCTCGGCGAGCTTGCGCTGGAACTCCTCGCGGTACTCCTCGGGGACCAGCCCGACGTCGAGGAACGACATCACCTGCCCGAGCTTCATCGCGGCGCCCTTCATCGTCCCCAGCACCGCCACGATCTGCTTGGCGGTCTCCAGCTGGCGGCGGGCCATCGCCTCCTCGGAGGCTTCCTCGCCGCGCGTGACGTTGGCTGCACGCGTGCCGAACTGCTTGACCGCCTCGGTTGCGGCCAGCGTGGCGACCGTCGCCGTGCGCCGCGCGCGCGAGGTGGGGATCTTCTCGTTCTCCCGCGCCATCGCCCCCCATGCTAGGAGCTACGCGCTGCCCGTGGAAGCCAGTAGACGGCCTATCGGTCGTCTACGCGGGAGCCGGGGACGATGTCGTCCGTACCGTCCTGCCAGCGCACCCACGCCTTCGTGCCGCCGTCGTAGTCCGCCCCCAGCAGCACCAGCGTGGCGGGCTCGCCGAGCGCGGTGCACGGCTGCGCGCCCTCGGCGTCGAGCCCGCGCCACACGCGGATGAACGCGTTCTCCTCCCACTCGCGCGCGACGGTGCTGTGCTCGGCGTGACCTGGATAGATGATCGTCTCGGGCGCCAGCTCCATGAGCGTGCCCATGATCGAGTCGCGCAGGTCGGCGTACGTCGTGTGGCCCGGCGCCCGCACGCCGCCGACGGAGCCCTTGAACAGCGTGTCGCCGGTGAACACCGCGGGGGGCTGGGCGCCTGGCTGGGTGACGAGGAAGGAGAGCATCCCGCCCGTGTGCCCCGGCGTGTGCAGCGCGCGCACCTGGAGCTCCCCGAAGTGCAGCGTCTGACCGGCCTCGACGGTGCCCATGCCTGCGGCCGGCGAGTCGTCCCCCTGCGTGCCGGCGCCGAGCAGCTCGCGCTCGCGCTCGCTGATCAGCACCTGCAGCGACGGCCAGCGCGCGCGCAGCTCGCCCACCTCGCTCACGTGATCGAAATGGTGGTGGGTGAGCAGCACGTGGGTGGGCTCGAGCCCCAGGCGTTCGGCGGCCGCGATCAGCGGCGCCACCGGCCCGCCGGCGTCGATGAAGAACGCCGGCCCGCCCTGGCCGTCGGCG
The DNA here is from genome assembly GCA_035504435.1 of Solirubrobacteraceae bacterium. Taxonomy (GTDB): domain Bacteria; phylum Actinomycetota; class Thermoleophilia; order Solirubrobacterales; family Solirubrobacteraceae; genus Palsa-744. Next base: position 1,547 of record DATJRV010000057.1, on the reverse strand, counting down.
AGCAGGTAGGTGTTGGATGCGAACTGTGGATGCGTGGAGTGCTCGACGAGCATCGCGCCATCCTTACACGAGGCCGGCCCGCGCGCCCGGCTCGACGAGTTGCGTGAGCGCGTTCAGGTAGCGCTCGTCGCCGACGTCCTTGCGCCACTCCAGCACGGATACCGTGCCGGCGCAGCGCGCCACCAGCGCGCGCGCCTGCTCGAGCGTCGGCGCCGCGTGCGCCAGCGCGACCGCGCGGGAGGTGCCGACGGTGCGGTAGCTGTGCTCGCCGCGGTGCACGGCGGAGGAGAAGAACACGTGGCAGCCGTCAGCTTCGAGCTGCTCGCGGTCGAGCACGAACTCGTACGGCGGCCCCTGGCGCAGCGCGTAGTCGGGCGAGACCAGGTACAGCACCACCGAGGCGTCCGCGCGCAGGGGGACGTCGGCCGGGGCGAGGCTGGCGCCCACGATGCGCTCCATCGCGTGCGGCCAGCTGCCGTCCAGGAGGGTCATGATGTTCATGCACTCGGGGTCGCCGAAGCGCGCGTTGAACTCGATCACCTTCACGCCGTCGGCGGTGGCGAAGAAGCCGCTGTTCATCACTCCCGTGAAGTGGCGTCCGAGCGCCGCCAGACGCTCGATCACGAGCTCGATGATCGTGCACGCCTGGCGGTAGTGCTCGCTGGTCATGAACGGCAGCGTCGCCTGCACCGTCGTCAGCGAGCCCATGCCGCCGGTGCCCGGCCCTTCGTCCCCGTCGTAGCGGTATGGGTAGTCGTAGGTGGACGGCGGGAACACCACCGTCCTGCCGTCGCTGATCGCCTGGATCGTGAACTCGGCGGCGACGATCTTCTCCTCGATCAACACCGCCTCTCCAGCGCCCCCGCGGGCGAGCAGCTCCAGCGCGTATTGCCCTGCCTGGCGGTGGTCGGCGAGATGCGGGCCCATCACCTTGACGCCCTTGCCGCCGGTCAGCCCGGTCGGCTTGACGACCACCGGGTCAGAGCCGAACGACGCGATCGCCTCCTCGACCTGATGGGCGTCGTGCACGATGCGCAGCCGCGGCAGCGCCTCCGGCGCGAGCTCTGCGAGCAGCCCGCGCGCGAACGCCTTGTTCCACTCGATCTCCGCCCCCGCCGCCGTCGGCCCGACGGCGCTGGTGCCCTGCGCGAGCAGCGCGTCGACGACGCCCGCCGCCAGCGGCTCGTCCGAGCTGACCATCGCGATGTCGATCTCGCACGCGCGCGCGAACGCCGCCACCGCCTGCGGGTCGCACACGTCGCCCACCTGGTGGCTGCCCCCGGACGCGGCCGCATAGCCGAGGATCGACGGGTTCTCGTGACCGACGAACGCGTGCAGCTCGCTGTGTTCGGCCATGCGGCAGGCGAGCGCGCTCTCGCGCCCACCGTGGCCGACGATCAGAGTTCGCATTGGTAGTCAGGGGCGCGGTGCCGTGAGGGCCCGTTTCCCCGTTCCCCTTTCAATCCGTGCGTGCGGTTTTCCCGCACACGGCTTACCGATGATCTTCCTGGTGGTCACGACGCTGACACCGGGTAGCGGACGGTGCC
>DATJRV010000056.1:0-1603 GCA_035504435.1 Solirubrobacteraceae bacterium | reverse complement strand
CGCGGAGATCGCGGGAACCGCGCAGGCCGCCGTCGACCTGACCACGAAGTACCTGAAGGAACGGGAGCAGTTCGGCCGGCCGCTCGGCGCCTTCCAGGCGCTCCAGCACCGGCTCGCCGAGTGTGCCGTCCAGGCGGAGGGAGTTCGCTGGCTCGCGCGGGAGGCGATCGCGCTCGGCGCGCCGGCGGCGCTCGCCGCGGGCGCCGCGGTGGCGGCGGCCGGCGCGGCGCGCCTGATCACGCAAGAGACGCACCAGCTCACGGGCGCGATGGGGTTCACGCTGGAGTACGACCTGCACGTGTGGTCGCTGCGGCTGCAGGCCTTGCGCACCGAAGGGGGTGGCATTGGCCGCCACGCCGAAGCCCTCGTCGCCGCCCGGTGGCAGTAAGGGGGAATGGGTTTCCCCTACTAGCCGGAAAAGCCGGGTATCCCGGGCATCGAAGGTCTTGGCAGATAATTCCTTATACTTATATCGTTGTGGATCACTGAGTTCCTCACACGCAAGGAGACGGCCGCCGATGAAGCCAGCGCCGTTTGAGTATGCAGCCCCCCGATCGGTCGACGAGGCGACGGCGCTGCTGTCCGAGCACGGCGACGACGCGAAGGTGCTCGCGGGAGGGCAGAGCCTCGTTCCGCTCCTGGGCCTGCGGCTGGCGAGGCCAGCCGTGCTCGTGGACGTCAACCACGTCAGCGGGCTGAGCGGGATCAGCCGGGAGAACGGCAGGGTCCGCGTTGGGGCCGCCACCCGGCACGCGACCGTGGAGCACGAGCCGTCGATCGCCGCGGACTTGCCGCTGCTCGCCATGGCGGCGCCGCTGATCGGGCACTTCCAGATCCGCAACCGGGGAACGCTCGGCGGGTCGCTGGCGCACGCCGATCCGTCGGCGGAATGGCCCGCGGTCGCCGTCGCGCTGGACGCGGAACTGGAGATCGCACGGGCCGGCCAGACGCGCCGGGTACCGGCCGGGGACTTCTTCGTGTCCACTTTCGTGACGGCGCTCGAGGCCGAGGACCTGCTCGTCGCCGCCCGCTTCCCCGTGTGGGGCGGCGGAGCGGGGTTCGCCGTCGAGGAACTGGCGCGGCGCAACGGCGACTTCGCGGTCGCGGGCGCCATCTGCGCGGTACAGCTCGACGGGGACGTGATCAGCCGGGCCGCCATCGCGCTGCTCGGCATGAGCGACACGCCGGTCCGCGCCACCGATGTCGAGCAGCAGCTGACCGGCAGCCCGCCGGACAGCCTCGACCTCGAACGGCTCGGCCGGGAGGCCGTCGCCCCGCTGACGCCGCCTGACGACATTCACGCGTCCGGCACCTACCGCCAGCGAATCGGCTCGGCGCTGGTGAACCGGGCGCTGGCCCGTGCGATCAAGGAGGCTCACCGTGGCTGAGGTCGACGTCGAGCTGACCGTCAACGGCGCGCGCCGGCGCCTGCGCGTCGACCCGCGCAAGACGCTGGCCGACACGCTGCGCGAGGACCTGCAGCTCACCGGCACCCACCTCGGGTGCGAGCACGGCGTGTGCGGCGCGTGCACGGTGCTCCTCGACGGCAAGGCGGTGCGATCCTGCCTGCTGTTCGCCGTGCAGCTGGAGGGGTCCGAGGTGA
>DATJRV010000055.1:0-27005 GCA_035504435.1 Solirubrobacteraceae bacterium | reverse complement strand
GGGGGCGAGCTCGATCGCCTGCGCCAACCCGACCGCGTGCGTGGAGGGCGAGCCGCCCGGCTCGGCGGGCATCGGCCCGGCCGCGGCGTCGATTCGTGTGATCGAGCCGAGCGGGGCGCCTGAGCGGGTTGCGTCCACGAGCAGCACGGCCGCGGCCGCGCTCCAGTGCTCGATCAGCCCGAGCGGCTCGCCCTCGTGCTCGAGCACCGTGATCGCCGCAGCATCCACCTGTGCCCGCACCAGCCGCGCGACCTCCAGGCCGGCGGCGTCGTCGTGACGCAGCGCGTTGCCCAGGCCGATCACGAGCACCGGCGCAGCCGATGCGCCGCTCATCGACGAGCACCGGCACGGGCTCCGTGCGCGCGCTCGTGCACGCCGTCAGCCTCGGTCGACGGTCAGGTCGAGGAAGTGCGTGGCGCACGATATGCACGGGTCGTGGTTGCGGATCGCCTGCTCGCAGCGCAGTTTCAGCTGCTCGTCGGGCAGCTCGAGCCCCGCTTCGACGACCGCGCGCAGGTCCTGCTCGATCGCCAGCTGGTTCTGCGAGGTGGGGGGCACGATCTCCGCGTCCACGATCGTGCCGCGCGCGTCGATCTCGTAGCGGTGGTAGAGCATGCCGCGGGGGGCCTCGGTGGCGCCGTGGCCGACGGCGTCGCGCGGCGTGACCTCGACGGCGGGCGCGTCGGGCTGCTCGTAGTCGGCGATGATCGCGAGCGCTTCGTCGCACGCCTGCACCAGCTCGACCGCGCGCACGACGATGCTTTGGAAGGGGTTGCGGCAGATCCCGTCGAGACCCGCCTCGCGGGCGGCCTCGCGGGCGAGCGGCCGCAGCGTGTCCGCCGCCAGCGCATAGCGCGCGAGCGGGCCGGTCAAATATGTGCCGCGCTCGCGGATGCGCGCGTGCAGGGCGTTGGAGTACTCGACGTGCTCCTCGACGATGTGCGCGTCGAAGTCCGCTGGCGCGATGTCGAGGCCGCCGTCGGAGACGATGCGACCGCGGTCGATCGGGTAGGAGCCCGGCTCCGCGAGCGCCACCAGCTCGACGGGGCGCTCGACGTCGGGGAACGGCAGCTCGGCCGCCCAGCGCACGGTCGCCAGGGCGGTCTCGCGGGCGTCCTTCAGCTGGTCGCACAGAGTCTGCAGCTCGGCGCGCGCGGGGGCGCGGTAGAAGCCGCCGACGCGCACGTTGATCGGGTGCACCTCGCGGCCGCCGACGAGCGCCATCAGCGCGTTGCCGGCCTTCTTCATCTGCAGGCCCTGTTCGACCAGCTCGCGGTGATCGCGCGCCATCTCCACTGCCCCTGGATACCCCAGGAAGTCGGGCGCGTGCAGCATGTACACGTGCAGGCTGTGGCTCTCGATCCACTCGCCGCAGTAGAGCAGCCGCCGCAGCTGGCGCAGCGGGCCGGCGTCGATGGCGACGCCGCACGCGTCCTCCATCGCGCGCACCGCGCTCATCTGGTAGGCGACGGGGCAGATGCCGCAGATCCGCGCGGTGATGTCGGGCGCCTCGGTGAACGCGCGGCCGCGCAACAGCGCCTCGAAGAAGCGCGGCGGCTCGTAGATGCGCAGCTTCACGTCGAGCACCTCGCGCCCGTCGAGCTTCACGTACATCGCGCCCTCGCCCTCCACGCGCGCGAGGTAGTCGGTGCGGATCACGCGTGTGCGCCTACTCATGCTCGTGAGCCTCGGCATGCTCGTGCGCCTCGGAGGCCGCGCGGAAGGCGGGGGCGGCGGCGTTGAACGTGCGGTACACGCGCACCAGGTCGAGCTCCTCGGCGCCGAGCTCGGCCATGCGTGCGTTGAGCGCCGCCGCGTTCGGGCTCTCCATCGGCCCGTAGCAGCCGTAGCAGCCGCGATCGTAGGCCGGGCAGATGGCGCCACAGCCGGCGTGCGTGACGGGGCCGAGGCAGGCGGTGCCGTGGGCGACCATCACGCACACGGTGCCGCGGCGCTTGCACTCCACGCACACGCTGTGCGCGCGCACGCGCGGGCGCCGCTTGGCGAGGTGCGCGCCGATCACCTCCAGCAGCTGGCGCTTGTTGATCGGGCAGCCGTTGAGCTCGAAGTCGACCGGGACGTGTGCGCTGATGGGGGTGGAGGTGGCCAGCGTGGAGATGAAGTCCGGCGAGGCGTAGACGGCGCGGGTGAAGTCCTCGACGTCGGCGAAGTTGCGCAGCGCCTGGATGCCGCCGGCGGTAGCGCAGGCGCCGATGGTGATCAGCGCGCGCGAGTTGGCCCGCACCTCGCGGATGCGCTCGGCGTCGTGCGCGGTGGTGATCGAGCCCTCGACGATCGAGATGTCATACGGCTGGCTGGGCAGCTCGACGATCGCGCTGCTGGCCTCCAGGAAGTAGGCGATCTGCACGCGGTCGGCGAGCGCGAGCAGCTCGTCCTCGCAGTCGAGCAGGCTGAGCTGGCAGCCGTCGCAGGAGGAGAACTTCCACACGGCGAGGGTCTGCTTGCGGGCGGGTGCGCTCGCCATCACAGCTCCCGGATCGCCAGCCACGGCGCGAGCTCGCTCCAGCGGTACACGGGCCCGTCGCGGCACACGAGCGTGGGGCCGAGCTGGCAGTGCCCGCAGTGGCCGATGCCGCACTGCATGTTGCGCTCCATCGACGCGTAGATGCGCTCCTCGCCGACGCCACTGCGAGCGAGCGCGGCGACGGTGAAGCGCATCATCACCTCCGGCCCGCACACCAGCGCGACGGCGCCGGCGGCGTCGAAGTGGGCGCGGGCGATGAGCCGCGGAACGACGCCGACGTGGCCGAGCCACTCCGGTCCCGCGCTGTCCACGGTGAGCGCCACCTCCAGTCCCCGGTTCGCCCAGGCTTCGAGCTCGCCGGTGTAGAGCAGCTGGTCGGGTGAGCGCCCGCCGTAGAGCAGCAGCAGGCGTCCATAGCGCTCACGCCGGGCGAGCAGCGCGAGGATCGCCGGGCGCAGCGGCGCGAGGCCGATGCCGCCGGCGATCACCAGCACGTCCGCGCCGTCGATCTCCGCGACCGGCCAGGCGCGCCCGAAGGGGCCGCGCACGCTGAGCACCTCGCCGACGTCCGCGCGGCAGATCGCCTCGGTGGCGAGCCCGACCGCGCGCACCGTGTGCACGAGCGGACCGTCGGCGCCCGCGTCGCCGCTGATCGAGATCGGCACCTCGCCGGTGCCGAACGCGGAGAGCATCGTGAACTGGCCGGGAGCGAACGCGAGCGGGGAGCCGGTGTCTGCGCGCAGCTGCAGCGTCCACGTGTCAGAGGTGTCCTGGCGCTTGGCGACGAGCGTGAACGGCGCCGGCACCATCGGCCCAGGCGTGTCGGTGCCCGCCTCAACCGACGCGTGCATGGCCATATACGTCGAGCAGCTGCAGGCGCGTGGCCTGCAGGCGCTCGATCATCGACGCCGCGAAGCGGCGCATCAGCTGGTAGCCGAGCTCGTGGTCCGCGTCGCACTTGCCGCGCAGGCAGGCCCCGTCGAACGCGACCACGGCGGTCGGCATCGTCGCGCGGGCGTCGAACTGCCAGCGGTAGGGCTCGAACAGCCACGACCAGCCCACCACTTCGCCTTCGCCGAGCGTCTCGATCACCAGCGCGCCGCGGCCGGGCGCCTCGACCTCGAGTGCCACGGCGCCCGCGCGGACCAAGAAGAAGCGCTCCGCCGGCCCGCCCTCGCGGAACAGGAGCTCGCCGGCGTCAAAGCGCGCGTTGACGGCGCAGCCGGCGATCAGCTGAAGCTGCGCGGGCGCGAGCCCGGCGAACACGGGAGCGCCGGCGATCAGCTGCTCGAGCGTCTGCACGGGCCGCCGCCTAACGCTCGCCGGCCGGCGTGCCGGCCGCCTCGCTGTCGCGGATCGCGCGGGCCTCCTCGGTGATGTCGATGCCCACCGGGCACCAGGTGATGCAGCGCCCGCAGCCCACGCAGCCGGAGCTGCCGAACTGGTCGATCCAGGTGGCGAGCTTGTGCGTCATCCACTGGCGGTAACGGGAGCGGGTGGAGGAGCGCACGGGGCCGCCGTGGATGTGGGAGTAGTCGATCGTGAAGCACGAGTCCCAGCGCTGGTGGCGCTCGACGTGCTCGCCCTGCAGGTCGGTGACGTCCTCGACGCTCGTGCAGAAGCACGTCGGGCAGACCATCGTGCAGTTGCCGCAGGCCAGGCAGCGCTCGGCGACCTGTTCCCAGCGCGGGTGCTCGTAGTTGCGGTAGAGCAGCTCGCGGATGTCGCTCACGTCCAGCTCGCGCCCCATCTGTGCTGCGGCGCGCTCGCGCGCGACGCGGGCGCTGGCCTGCTCCTCGGCTGCGGCGGGAGCGTGGCGCAGATCCGCCACGAGCTCGGCGCCGCGCTCGCTGCCGACATCCAGCGTGAAGTAGTGGCGGGTCTCCTCCAGGACCTCGGTCAGCGCGAGGTCGTAGCCGGAGTCGGCGGTGGGGCCGGTGCCCATCGAGGCGCAGAAGCAGGTGCCGCCGGCCTGCGTGCACTGCACCGCCACGATGAACACGTCCTCGCGGCGCACCCGTTGACTAGCTTCCGGCCCACCCGCGTGGGCGCCGCCGAGCAGCACGTGATCGAGGATGCCGAGCGCGTGCAGCTCGCACGCGCGCGCGCCCACGAACGCGTACCGCGGCGCCTCGCGCGGCGGCTCGCGCAGCTCCGTCAGGCGACCGTCCTCGCCACGCTTGGCGCGCCACAGGCGCAGCTCGGGCGGCAGCTGGTAGCGCTTCCACGAGTGCGGGCCGACGTTGTAGGCGAACAGCGCCTCGTCGTCGCGTCGCAGCAGCCGGTAGTGGCCGCCGTCCTGCTCGTCGCTCCAGCCGGCCGGCAGATCGGCACAGCCGCCGATCTCCCCGTACACGATCGCCTGCTCGTGCAGCGTCGGGCCGAGCACCGTGTAGCCGCGCTCACGCAGCGCCGCGAACAGCCCGTCGAGCGCGTCGCGCTCGATCGTGAAGGCGTCGCGCTGGCCCATCGTCACATTCTCGCGCGCGCGGCGGGCGGGCGTCTTCAGCGTGCCACACGCGTGATCCTCCGTAGCATCTACGGACCCGTGCAGGGATGAGCACTGATGCAGCCGGCGTTTACCCATGCGAGCCTGCAAATGAGATGCCCGGTCGTAGTTTCCGCATAGGGCGCATTGCGGGAATCCCCGTGGGCGTGAGCCCGTGGTGGCTGGTGATCGTCGTGCTGTTCACGTGGCTGCTCGGGAGCTCGTACTTCCCTGAAGTCATCCACGGCATCAGTCCAGCCGGCGCATACGCGCTCGGACTGGCGAGCGTGCTGCTGCTGTTCGTGAGCATCCTCGCCCACGAGTTCGGCCACGCGATCGTGGCGCGCCGGCACGGCATCCAGATCGAGGAGATCGACCTGTGGCTGCTCGGTGGCGTCTCGCGCATGCGCGGCGAAGCCCATCAGCCGGGAGATGAGCTGCGCTACGCGCTCGCCGGTCCCGCGGTCACCGCGGTGATCGCCGCCCTGTTTGGTGCCGCGGCGCTGCTGGAGCCCGCTTCGACGCCGCCGGGCGTGGCCGCGCTGGTCGAATACCAGGCGTATGTCAACAGCGCGATCCTCGTGTTGAACCTGCTGCCCGCGTTCCCGCTGGACGGCGGGCGTGTGCTGCGCTCGCTGCTGTGGCTGCGCAGCGGCCGGCTGGGGCCCGCGACCGAAACGGCGGCGCGGGTCGGGCGGGCGTTCGGGTACGCGATGATCGCCTTCGGCGCGCTCCTGTTCCTCGGCGGCGACGTAACGGGGCTGTGGTTCGCGTTCATCGGCTTCTTCATCGTGATGGCCGCCGGCCAGGAGGCGATGGGCGCGCAGGTGCAGGCTGCGCTCTCGGGGGTGCACGCCGGCGAGCTGATGTCCTCGCCCGTGGTGAGCATCCCCGCGCACACCACGATCGCGCAGGCGAGCCGCGAGTATTTCGTGCCCTACCGCTACACCGCGTTCCCGGTCATCGACGGCTTTGGCAAGGCGATCGGGCTGGTGAGCGTCGCCCAGGTGGAGGCGCAGGCGCTGCGCAGTCGCGGGGCCCAGACGGTCGAGGGGCTCGCCGACCGCGACCTCCAGCTGATCGTCGCCGCGGACGCGGACGTCTCGCATCTGCTCGAGCGCGCGGCGTTCTCGCGTGTGGGCCGCGCGGTGGTCGTCGACGACGCCGGCAAGCCCATCGGCCTGGTTTCGATCACCGACGTGCAGCGCGCGCTCCGCGCCAACCGGCTGGCCGAACAGGCGGAGAGCGCCGTCAAGCGTCCTGGTAGTGCTCGCGCCAGATGAGCTTGTAGACCGGCACGCGCCTGGGGAGGTCGCGGACGCCGGGCAGGAAGGGGATGCACACGAACAGCAGGCTGAGCGCGGCCATCACGAGCATCACGTCCAGGTCGCCGCTGGGGGAGGCCTTGAACGGTTCGACCTGATACCAGAACGTGTACAGCCACAGCCACACCTGGCCGGGGTAGCTGCCGGTCTCGTTCATCATCCCCCACTGCTCGCCAAGCAGGTGTTCGGCTTCAGCGCGTTTTTCGAGCAGGCCGCCGTCGGCCATGAACAGCAGCGGCTTGGTGTAGTCGGTCTGGAAGAACTGGCTGCTGGTGAGCAGGCTGCCGTCCACGCCGCCGGCCTTGGCCAGCGTCAAGAGGCTCGCCATCATCGTCGGCACCGGGCCGGCGCCGCTCGCTTGCACGCTGACTTCGCCGGTGCTCGGGTTGACCGCGACGGTCTTCGGCAGCGGCTTGTCTTCTTCGCCGGCCGCCTCGTATTCTTCCAGCGGCTTGGCGTACGCTTCGCCCCACGCCTTGCGCGTCTTTGCCGGCGCTGCCTGGTATGCGGCGAGCGCGGCTTTCAGCGTGGGGTCGTCGGGGATCGTCTCCAGCGGGTCGATCACGTAGTCGACTTCGGTGTTGATCGGGTGGCTGACGCCGAGCCAGCGCTGGGGGTGCAGGAACAGGAAGTGCTGGACGCTGCCGGAGTTGTGGTTGTAGGGCGGCCCGTATTCGGCGGTGGCGCTTGTGCCGTCGAGCTCCTCGGCGGCGGTCGCCACGAAGTTCACCGGCAGCTCGCGCGACCACTGCGCGATCGTGCTTGGCTTCTCATCCGGCGAGGAGAACAGCACCGTCAGGATGATCGCCAGCAGCGCGATCACGCCGACCGCGATGCACAGCTCTTTGACAAGGTCATAGGGCGCGTAGCTGCCGCTCCACGGCTGCGTGTCATCCTTGGCGCGCAGCATCGCGCCGAGGCGGCTCACGAGCTGGCTCCGTGGGAGTTGCGCGCGCGCCCGCTGGACGACGACGCGAGCGGGATTGGTGGCACGACGCCGTGGCGGCGCACCAGCAGCACGTGCGCGACCACCAGGCCGACGACGGCGACGGGCAGCAGCAGCACGTGGTAGCTGTACATTTGCCCGAAGTTGGTGAGGTTGAAGAACGCGCCGACGCCGACCGCGTTCATCGCGTCCTTGGCCTGTGTGGAGATCCACTGTGCGTCGAAGTTCTGCTGGGAGACGTAGCCGGTCAGCGCGCAGGGCACGGCGACTAGGAACGTGACGGCGCCGGTCACCCACACGCGCGCGCGCCCGCCGCGCCAGGCGGCCATCCAGTACTTGCCCCACAGGTGCACGACCATCACGAAGAAGAACAGCTCCACCGACCACAGGTGGATGCTGTTGAAGAAGTGCCCGACCCCCGTGTAGTGCCACCAGGCGGGGCCCTTCAGCGCGAGGATCGAGCCGGAGGCGACGATCACGACCAGCGAGGCGAGGCTCGCCACCCCGAACACGTAGATCCACGAGGCGACATACGTCGGCTGGCTTTCGGGCAGCAGCTTCTCCGGCGGCAGCGCCGCGACGGCAGCCTCGCGCACGCGTCCCGTCCAGGTCGCGGGCCGAGCCGGCAAGGCGGAGGCCGCCGGCGGCTCGGGTTGCGCCGGCAGCTCAGGCTGTGTCGGCGGCGCGCTCATCGCCCGCCTGCGCTTCGCCGGGCGGCCGCGCGGCGCGCGGCGCCGGGGAACGGCAGCACAATCGCCAGCGCGAACACGACGAGCATCAGGCCGATCACCACCACGTTGGCGACCGACAGCTTGATGAAGTGCCATTCGATCACGTGCGCGGGATGGTTGAGGTTGATGATCGCCGCCAGCACCGCCGCGTGCATGTTGCTGAACATGCCGCGAGCCTACGGGCGGGCGTCAGCGCGCCGCATCCGTAGTTCTCCGGCCGTGTCCTGCGGGTTCGCTGCGCAGCGACCGCGGGCGCGGGGTCAGCCGAAGAACAGCTCGGCCGTCTCGTACAGCTCCGCCTCCAGCAGCTTCGGCTCGGCGAGCGCCTGCGCGAGCGGGACCTCGACGATCGCCGTGCCGCGCAGCGCCACCATCACGCCGAAGCGCCCGGCGGCGACCGCGCGCAGCGCCGCGACGCCAAAGCGCGTGGCGAGCACGCGATCGAAGGCCACGGGTGTGCCGCCGCGCTGCACGTGGCCGAGGATCGTGACGCGTGTCTCGAAGCCGGTGCGGGACTCGATCTCGCTCTCGAGCAAGACGCCGATGCCGCCGAGGCGGGCGTGCCCGAAGGCGTCCGTGGCCGCGGCGCGCGCGACCGGCCCGCCGGGCGCTGCCAGTGTGCCCGCGCGCGGGGTGGCGCCCTCCGCGACGACCACGATCGAGAAGTCGCGACCGCGCTGGTGGCGGCGGCGCAGGTGCGCGCACACCTCCTCGATGTCGAACGGGCGCTCCGGCACGAGGATCGCATCGGCGCCACCGGCGATGCCGGCGTGCGTGGCGATCCAGCCGGCGTGGCGGCCCATCACCTCGACGATCATCACGCGGTTGTGCGACTCCGCGGTCGTGTGCAGGCGGTCGATCGCGTCGGTCACGATCTGCACGGCGGTCTGGAAGCCGAACGTGACGTCGGTGCCGCCGAGGTCGTTGTCGATCGTCTTTGGCACCCCCACGATCGGCACGCCTGCTTCGTGCAGACGCAGCGCCACCCCGAGCGTGTCCTCGCCGCCGATCGGGATCAGCGCGTCGACGCCGCGGCGCGCGAGCGTTTCGCGCACCGGCGTGACGCCGTCGGCGCCGCCGGCGAACGGGTTGGTGCGCGAGGTGCCGAGGATCGTGCCGCCGCGCGGCAGGATGCCGATCGTGCGCTCCAGCGTGAGCTCGAACGCGTTGTCCTCGAGCACGCCCGCCCAGCCGTGGCGAAACCCGACGAAGCTGTGGCCGTCGCCAAGCCCGGTGCGCACGGCCGCGCGGATCACCGCGTTCAGGCCGGGGCAATCGCCGCCTCCGGTGAGCAGGCCGATGCGCGCCACCCGCCAGAGGTTAGTGGTCTGCGGTGGTCTTGCGCCTGTGGTGAACTTCGGACTCACGGGCGTGGTCTTCCGCGATGGCGGGCAACGCCCGACGCGGGATAGTGTGGACGTGAGGGCGTGAGTGTTTCCGTCAGGGAACGACCGCCACACCGGCCAGCGGCGCAAGCCGCAATCGCCGGACGGCACTCACGCCCTCATCATCCTTCCGGCCCTGGGCGCTGCCCGCAGAGATCCAAGCCGCCGCGCGCGGCGCATGGGCGCGCTCGTGCAGGGGTTGGCTTTCACGCGCGGAGTTCCGTTCAATCTTCTGTGATGTCTGTACACGCGCGAGCGTCGAGCGCACAGCTGTGGTTCGACGGTTTCGGCGACTGGAGCTGGCCGGGGCGCGGCGCCCCGGCGGGCGACATCCTGCCCCCGTCGTGGGTGCCCGCGCTTCCGCCCAGGCGCGCGCCGGCGATGGCGGGCGTTCCCGTCACCGCGCCGTGGCGTGCACGTCGCGAGCGCCCCCGCCCGCTGCACGCGGCAGCGATGCTGTGCTCGCTCGCGCTCGTCGGTGCGCTGGCGCTGCCGGGCGTCCCGCGCACGCTCGAGCGGCTGCTCGGCCGCCACGACGGCGTGGCCGCGAGCGCTTTGCCGGGCCCGACCAGGCCGGTCGCTCCGCCCGCGCTGCTGCAGACGCTGCCGAGCTTCACGCTGCTCAACACCGATGCCGCCGGCAGCTCGATCGAGCACACGAGCTTCTCCTCGGCTTCGCTGCCCGGCGCTGGATCGTTCTTCGTGTACCTGCCTCCCGGCTATGCGGCGGGCACGCACCGCTACCCGGTGGTGTACCTGCTGCACGGCCGCAACGGGCACGCCAACGCGTTTCTGGAAATCGGCATCCAGCAGACGCTCGACCGGCTGATCGAGGAGCGCGCGATCCAGCCGCTGATCGCCGTCATGGTCCAAGACCGCCCGACGCTGAACAACTGGCGCGACCTGGGGGTGCACCACGACGCGACGTACGTGGTGGAAGTCCAGGAACTGGTCGATCGCATGCTCAGGACCATCCCCACGCGCGCGGCGCGTGCGATCGTCGGCGACTCGATGGGCGGCTTCGGCGCGATGAACGTCGCGCTCAGCAACCCGCTGCGCTTCTCCGTGGTCGAGAGCTGGCTGGGCTTCTTCAACAACCTGGAAGGCGCGCTGCACGCCGACCGGCCGGTGATCTCACGCCTTGGCCTGCACGCCTTCCTGTACGGCGCCGCCGAAGACCCTGTCGCCATGCCCGCCGAGGACCCGGAATTCGCCGCCGAGCTGCGCGCAGCCGGCGCACAGGCGCAGAGCGCCATCTATCCGGGCGGCCACAGCCTCGAAAAAGTGCAGGAACACCTGGAAACCGGCCTGCTGTTCGCCGGGCGCTCGCTTGCAGAGGCCCAGCAGCGCGCGGCTGCGGAAGCGGGGGCTCACACGGCAGCCGCCGGCCCGCTGCGGGCCACGAAGTGAACCCCGTGGGAGCCCTCCAGCGAGAAGCCCTCGCCGGCGCCCTCGGAGACGTCGATCACGAACTCTGGGCGGCCCCAGCGCCGGTATAGCTCGGCATCGATGTAGAAGGGTGCGCCGGCGAGCTCGCCGAGCATGACGTCGTAGCGGCCCGCCGGCAGCTCCCCAGCGAGCAGGCACATGGGAGAGCTGCCGTCGCAGCAGCCGCCGGACTGGTGGAAGGTGAGCGGACCGTGCTCTGCGGTGAGGCGCTCGATCAGCTCGCGCGCCGCCGGTGTGGCGCTCACGCCCGCATGCTGCGGCACTGCCGCATGCTGCGGCACGCCCGCATGCTGCGGCGGCTCGGCGGGCTCTCCGGCCCCGCGCGCGGTCCGCGGGGCCGGCGTCCCGTCGGCGGGGGACGACTGGGTGCTGCGTGCGCTCAAAACAGCCCCATCGGGTTGGGGTCGTAGCTCACGAGCATGCACTTGGTCTGCGAGTAGTGCTCGAGCATCATCTTGTGGTTCTCGCGCCCCACGCCGGAGACCTTGTAGCCGCCGAAGGCGGCGTGCGCGGGGTACTGGTGGTAGCAGTTGGTCCACACGCGCCCCGCCTGGATGCCGCGGCCCATGCGGTACGCGCGCGCGCCGTCGCGGCTCCACACGCCCGCGCCGAGCCCGTACATCGTGTCGTTGGCGATGCGCAGCGCCTCAGCCTCGTCTTTGAACGTGGTCACCGCGAGCACCGGGCCGAAGATCTCCTCCTGGAAGATGCGCATGTCGTTGGTGCCCTTGAACACGGTCGGTTCGACGTAGTAGCCACCCGCCAGCTCGCCGCCGAGCACGTTGCGCTCGCCGCCGGCCAGCAGCTCGGCGCCCTCGTCGCGGCCGATCTGGATGTAGCCAAGGATCTTCTCCATCTGCGCGCTCGAGTTCTGCGGTCCCAACTGGGTGTCGCGGTCGAGCGGGTTGCCCTGGCGGATCGTGCGGATGCGCTCCAGGCAGCGCGCCATGAACTCCTCGTAGATCGACTCCTGGATCAGCGCGCGCGACGGGCACGTGCACACCTCGCCCTTGTTGAACGCGTACAGCACGAGACCCTCGACCGCCTTGTCGGCGAACGCGTCGTCGGCGCTGAGGATGTCAGCGAAGAACACGTTCGGCGACTTGCCGCCGAGCTCGGTGGTGGAGGGGATGATGTTCTGGGCGGCGTACTGCATGATCAGCCGCCCGGTGACCGTCTCGCCGGTGAAGGCGATCTTGGCGATGCGCTTGTTGGAGGCCAGCGCCCTGCCGGTCTCCGCGCCGGGCCCGTTGACGATGTTGAGCACGCCCGGCGGGACCACGTCGCCGATCACCTCGGCGAGCTTGAGGATCGACCACGGCGTGGAGCTGGCGGGCTTGATCACCGTGCAGTTGCCGGCGGCGAGCGCGGGGGCGATCTTCCACGCGGCCATCAGCAGCGGGAAGTTGAAGGGGATGATCTGCCCGACGACGCCGAGCGGCTCGCGGAAGTGGTAGGCGATCGTGTCGTGGTCGATCTCCGAGATCGCGCCCTCCTCGCCGCGGATCACGTCGGCGAAGTAGCGGAAGTGGTCGGCCGCCAGCGGGATGTCCGCGGCGAGCGTCTCGCGCACCGGCTTGCCGTTGTCGTAGCTCTCGGCCACGGCCAGCATCTCGAGGTTCTCTTCGATCGCGTCGGCGATCGCGTTCAGCACCTGCGAGCGCTGCGTCAACGAGCGCTCGCCCCAGTCCTCGCGCGCGGCGTGGGCGGCGTCGAGCGCGAGCTCGATGTCATCGGGCGTGGAGTGCGCCACCTCGCAGAACGGCTGGCCGGTGACCGGGGTGAGGTTGGCGCGGTACTCGCCGCTGACCGGAGCCACCCAGTGCCCGCCGATGAAGTTGTCGTATCGCTCCGCCACCTGCACCGGGCTGTGAGGGTGCCCCGGCGCCTGGAATGTGCTGGACTGCTCTACTGTGGCCATTGTGAGTCCTCCTGGAGATTTGCGTGGGGTGAGAGCAGCAAACCACCGGTGACAGTGAGGCTCATCCGCACTCGTCCGTGCGCGCGTGCGGACGACTACGGACTGCGGCCAAGCGCGGACGTTACGTAGTTTGCTGCAGCCTCTCGCTGGGTTATCGCCGATGGTTCCCCGCGCGGCTGCGAGCATGCTGGCCGCAACCTGACCACACAACGGGGGAAGCGCTGCTTCCGGCGAGGAGATGAGATGAGTTCCAGCGACGTACATGCAAAAGACGTGACCGACAGCGCGCCTGCGCCCGGTGCGGCCGAGCGTGGGCAGTTCGCGATGCTGGGACTGCTCAGCGACGCGCTGTGTGGGGTGGACGGGACGACGTCGGCGTACGAGGCCGTCGCCCAGGCCGCCGCGCTGGCGGGGCCGGAGGGTCATCTCGCACTGCTGTCGGTGATCGCGCTGAGCGGGTCGGGCAGCGCCGGCAGCTACCACGTGCACACCATCGAGCCCTCACGCGCGAGCCTGGCGCTAGAACACGCCAAGGTGCTCGCGGCCAAGGCGGGCGTGCCCGCGGAGAGCGAGCTCGAGCCGCATGGCACGCCCGTGAAGGTCGTCCTCAAACATGCCGCCCAGCACCGGCTACTCGCGCTCGGCGCGCCCAGCATGTCGCGCTTCGCGCATCTGCTCTTGGGCGGCGTGGCTACCGAGGCGGCGCACGAGCTGCCGTGCTCACTGCTGATCGCGCGTCGTCCGGCGCAGGGGCACCGCTTCGATGAGCGGATCCTCGTTGCCAGCGACGCGGGCGAGCGCTCGGACGGACTCGTCGCGTTCGCCGGTGAGCTGGCGCGTGCACGCGGCGCCTCGGTCCTGCTGCTGCACGCGGCGGGCGCGGAGTCCGCGCACCATCCGACGCGCATTGCCGCGCAGGCCGAGCGGCTGCGGGCGGCACTCGGCGAGGAGCCCACCGTGGAGGTGGCGCCCGGACGGGCGCACAGCGCGATCGTCGAGGCAGCCGCCGCGCAGGGCGTGTCGCTGATCGTGATGGCCAGCCGGCGCGTGAGCGGCGTGCGGGCGCTCGGCAGCGTGAGCGAGCGGGTCGTGCACGACGCTCCATGCTCAGTGCTGGTGCTCCGTCCCGAGGACCTGCCGCGCGCCGAGGACCCCGACGCTTCGCTGCTGGCAAGCGCCGAGCGCGATGGTTGACCGCGAGCCCCGCTCGTCGACGTCCGCGACGTGCGCAACCTCGCGCGCTCGCGGCTGGCTGCGGGATGGTTCGCGCGCCTGCGATCCTCAGGTGCATGCAAATGACGACAAGGACGACCACCAGTGAGCGCTGAGCCCGACTACCGCGCGGAGATCGACGCGCTGATCGAGGCCGGCGTCGAACGTGGGCACGTGCTCGAGTCGGAGATCGACCTGCTGGCGCGCACGCTGGAACTGGGCGACGAGGAGGTCGAGGGCCTGCGCGAGCGCCTGGAGGCGGCCGGCGTTGGCGTGCAGGACGACTGTGGCAAGCCGGGCGTGCCGCCGACGAGCTACGCCAACGGCGATCTCGCGCACTACACGGTGGACGCGATGAGCCAGTTCCTGCAGGAGGCCGCACGCTATCCCCTGCTGCGCCCCGCCGAAGAGCTGGAGCTCGCCAGGCGCATCGAGCAGGGCGACCTGCGCGCGAAGGAAAAGCTCATCACCCACAACCTGCGCCTGGTGGTGTCGATCGCCAAGCGCTATCAGAGCGCCGGCGAGCTGACGCTGCTCGACCTGATCCAGGAGGGGATGCTCGGCCTGATCCGCGCTGCGGAGAAGTTCGACTGGCGCAAGGGCTTTCGCTTCTCCACCTATGCCACGCTGTGGATCCGCCAGGCGATCCAGCGCGGCCTGGCCGACCACGGACGCACGATTCGCCTGCCCGTGGCGATCGCCCAGCGGGAGCGCAGGGTCGCCACGATGCAGCGCGAGCTGCTGGCCAAGCTCGGACGCGAGCCCTCCGAGCAGGAGCTCGCAGACGCCTCCGGCGTGAGCCTCGACGAGCTGCACGACCTCGCTCGGGCCGCCCGCGTGACCACCAGCTTGGACCGGCCGGTGGGCGAGGAAGGCGACACCTCGCTCGGCGCGCTCGTGCCCGACAGCGCGGTCGAGGTGGGCGACGAGGTGATCATCGGCCTGGGGCTGGAGGCGGTGCGGCGCACGGTCGCCGAGCTGCCCGAGCCCGACCGCACCGTCATCCGCCTGCGCTACGGGCTCGACGGAGACAACCAGCCACAGACCTTCGCCGCGATCGCCCGCCGCCTGGAGATGACGCCCGAGCGTGTGCGCTCGATCGAGGAACGAGCGCTGCACGAGCTCGCGCTGCACCGCGAGCTGCAGGCGCTGCGCGAGGCCGCGTAGCGCCGCGAGGATCTGGGCTTTCAGCTCCGGTGCCGTGGCGGCGCCAAGCCGGGCGCCGATCGCGGCCGCTGTCAAGGCACGAGCACGATCTTGCCGCGCGTGTGGCGGCGTTCGAGCTCGGTGTACGCGTCACGCACCTGCTCGAGCGGGTACGTGCGCGCGATCGGCACTTCGAGCTCGCCCGCGTCGATCAGTCGCGCGAGCTCGGCAAGCACCTCTGCGCTTGCCGCCGCAGCGCTGCCCTCGGTCTTCACGCCGTACCTGTGCGCCGCCGCGAAGTCCGTGATCGTGTCGATCCGCCGCGGCTCGACGCCAAGCTCCAGCGCCAGCTCGACGTAGCCGCCGCCGAAGGTGTCGATGAACGCGTCCACCCGCCCGCCGCTGGCCTCACGGATGCGCGCAGCGAGGCCCTCGCCGTAGCTGGCTGCCACCACGCCGTGCTCGCGCAGCCACGCATGGTTGCCCTCGCCGGCGATCCCGATCACCCGCGCGCCGGCGCGCCCGGCGAGCTGCACCGCCAGCGAGCCCACGCCGCCGGCCGCAGCGGACACCACGACCGTCTCGCCACTGTGCGGCGCCACCGCGCGCACCGCCGCGTAGGCGGTCACGCCGGCCACGAACAAAGCGCCTGCCGCCTCCCACGAGACACCCGGCGGGCGGCGCGTCAGGTTCCCCGCCTCCACCACCACGAGCTCCGCGTGGCTCGCGCGCTCGTTGGTGAAGCCGATCACCTCATCGCCCACGCCGAAGCCGCTGACACCCTCGCCGAGCTCCTCGACGACACCCGCGAGATCGCTGCCCTCGCCTGATGGGAAGGTCGCCGGGAAGCGCGCGTGCATGCGACCCTCGCGGATGGACACCTCCCCAGGGTTGATGCCCGCGGCCTTCACCCGCACGAGCACCTGGCCGGCGCCGGGCGTGGGGCGCGCGACGTCGACGACCTGCAGCACGTCCACCGGACCGTAGCGGTCGAATCTCACAGCGCGCACCCTGCAAAGGCTAGCGGCGGCGAACGCCGCGATCGCCGCGATCGCGCATCGGCGCGCAGCTGTGGATCACGGTTCCCGCGGGTGTGGATCGCGGCTCCCGCGCGGGCGCGGCCGACCGCTCGCGGGGCGCGGGTGCGGGCTACTACCAACGCGACCTGCGCACCGCTACCGATGACGGCCACCCCCGCCGCGGGTGATGCTGCGAGCCATGTCCGATCAGCTCACCGCACTGGATGCGACGTTCCTGGAGCTGGAGCAGATGGACGAGGGCGCGACCATGCACATCGGCGGCGTGATGGTCTTCGAGCCGCCGATGGGCGGCGGCGCGCCGTCGATCGACGCGGTGCGCAAGGACATCGCCTCCCGCCTGACGCTGCTACCGCGCTACTCGCAGCGGCTATCGTCCGAGCGTACGGGTGGGCTTGCGTGGCCCAGCTGGCAGCAGGATCCCCAGTTCGACCTGCACAACCACGTACTCCGTGCGGCGCTCCCGGCGCCCGGCGGCGAAGCGGAGCTGTGCGAATGGGCGGCGGACTACTTCTCACACCGTCTCGACCGCACCCGCCCGCTGTGGGAGATGGTGCTGGTGGAGGGCTTGGAGCACGGCCGCTGGGCGCTCGCCACCAAGACCCACCACGCGTTGGTCGACGGCGTCGGCTCGGTTGACGTCGTGCGGCTGCTGCTCGAGGACGGGTCCAGCCTGTCGCACACGGCGACCGGGGCTGGCGCCGCGGCGGCGGACACACACGGCTCGATCCACCCGCAGCCGCTGCAACCGGTGGCGGACCTGGCGCGCACGGGCGTGCGCGCGGCGAGCGCCAGCGTGCACGCCGCGCTGCATCCTCGCGACACGCTCGCACGCTCGCGCTCGCTGGCCGCGCTGTTCGTGCGCGACGAGCTGATGGCAGCCCCCAACAGCAGCCTCAACCGGCCGATCGGCGCGACGCGCCGCTTCGCGGTCGTGCGCGCCTCGCTGCCGGAGGTCAAAGCCATCGGCCGCGCGCTCGGCGGCTCCGTCAACGACGTCGTGCTCGCCGCCTGCACCACTGGGCTCAGCCGGCTGCTGGTGGCGCGGCGCGAGTCGCCGCCGCGCGCGGGGCTGCGCGCGATGGTGCCCATGAACATCCGCGCCACCTCCGAGCAGCTGGCGCTCGGCAACCGCATCAGCTCCCTGTTCGTGGACCTGCCGGTCGCCGAGCTCGACTCGTTCGCGCGCGTGCGCAAGATCGTCGAGCACACGCGCAGGCTGAAGGCGTCCGGAGCCGCACTCGGCGCCGCGACGATGCTCGACCTCGCCGCGCTCGCGCCGCCGGTGCTGCACGCCGCGGTCGCGCACGCGCTGTACGCGACACGTCTGTTCAACGTCACGATCACCAACGTGCCTGGGCCACGCGTCGCGCTGTCGGCGTTCGGGGCGCCGCTGCGGGAGGTCCAGCCGCTCGTTCCGCTGGCCGCTCGCCACGCGGTGGCGATCGCGATCTTCTCCTACGACGGTCAGCTCGTGCTCGGCATCAACGCCGACCGCGACTCCACCCCCGACCTGCACATATTGGCCGAAGGCATCGAGGAAGGCTTCGCCGAGCTGCGCGAGCTGTTCGCCGCCGACGCGCCGCCGCCACGAGCGCAGCGCATCACCAAGAAGCGCGCCCGCCGGACGGACGCGGACGCAGAGCAGCCGGCGCAGCCCGCCCAGGGCTGAGCGTCCGCTCAGATCTCCTCCGGGATCATCTCGATCGCGCCGCACGGGCACTCCGCCGCGCACATGCCGCAGCCCTTGCAGAAGTCCAGGTCGATCGCGTACGCCTCGCCTGGCGGCCCTGGCTTCAGCACGGCGTTGTCCGGGCACACGCCGTAGCAGTTGTCGCACGCGAAGCAGTTGCCGCACGACAGGCAGCGGCGCGCCTCGAACAGCGCGGAGTCCTCGCCCAGCCCCTTGACAACCTCCTCGAACGTGCTCTGGCGGCGCACGTCCTCCAGCAGCGGACGCACCGTGCGCGGCGCGTCCGCGTAGTACCACGTGTTCAGCGCGTCGAAGCCCGCGAGCTCACCGCGCGGCGGCGGCTCCACGGCGACGCCGCGCAGCCAGCCGTCGACGCAGCGCGCGGCGCGCCGGCCGTGGCCGATCGCCACCGCCGCCATGCGTTCTCCCGGCGTCATGTCGCCGCCCGCGAACACGCCTGGGTGGCCGGTCATCATGCGCTCGTCCACCGCCACCACGCCGTCCTCCACGCACACGCCCGGCAGCTCCCCCAGCAGCGACAGATCGGAGCTCTGCCCCAGCGCGAGGATCACGCTGTCCGCGTCCAGCTGCTCGTACTCGCCCGTCGGCTGGGGCATCCCCTGCTCGTCCAGGCGCATGCGCTCGATGCGCAGCGTCGCCGCCGGGCCGCCGTCAGGCTCGCCGGCGTCGCTGCTCGGCTCGCCCGCGCCGTCCGCGCCGTGCTCGGAGCCTGCGGCGTCGTGTTGCGGGCCCTCGCCGGCGGCGACGATCGTGGACAGCCAGCGGAAGGCGATGCCCTCCTCCTGCGCCTGCTCCAGCTCCTCCAGGTGGGCGGGCATGCGCTCGCGCGTGCGCCGGTAGACGATCACCGGCTCCGCGCCCGTCAGGCGCCGCGCGCTGCGGGCGGCGTCCAACGCGGTGTCGCCGCCGCCATACACGACCACCCGCCGGCCCAGTTGTGGGCGCTCGCCTTCGGCGAGGCCGTGCAGCAGGCCGATCGCGTCGACGATGTGCGCGGCCGTGCCGCCCGGTATCTCCACGTTGCGCGCCACGTGCGCGCCCACCGCCAGGAAGGCGGCGTCGTGGTGGCCGGCGCGCAGCTCGCCCTGCAGGTCCTCCACGCGCTCGCCGCAGCGCAGCTCGACGCCGAGCGCGAGGATGCGCGCGATCTCCGCGTCGAGCACCGCGCGCGGCAGCCGGTAGGCGGGAATGCCGTAGCGCATCATCCCGCCCGGCTCCGCGGCGGCGTCCTTGACCGTCACGTGGTGGCCGCGCAGCGCCAGGTGGTAGGCGGCCGACAGGCCGGAGGGGCCCGCGCCGACGACCAGCACACGCCGGCCGGACGCCGGCCCTGGGGCCGGCAGCTGCCAGCCGCGCGCGATCGCCTCGTCGCCGAGGAAGCGCTCGACCGAGTTGATGCCCACCGCCTCATCCAGCTGGCAGCGATTGCACTCCGTCTCGCACGGGTGGTAGCAGATGCGACCCATGACCGCCGGGAACGGGTTCTCGCGCACGAGCACCCGCCACGCGCGCTCGTAGCCCTCGCCGCCGGACTCGCCCTCATACAGCCAGCGCTGGATGTCCTCGCCGGCCGGGCACGCGTTGTTGCACGGCGGCAGCCGGCGCACGTACTGCGGGCGTTCGGTGCGCCACGCGCCGGTGCGGTTGGCGAGGCTCGAGCCGACGTCCAGCGTGATCGCAAACGGGCGCTCCGGGTGCTCGCCCGGTGCCGGTCGTGCCTGCCCGGGGACGTGAGGCGCGTGCCCAGGGGCGTCCGGGGCGTGTCCGGGGGCGCCCGGGGCGCTCATTGCGCACCCCGCTCGCTCGTGGCGAGCACGTCCAGCAGGCCGATGTCGCGCTCGGCCGGCTCCTCGCCGCCATCCGCGAGCAGCCCGAAGCGGGCGATGTTGCGATCGGCGCTCGCCTGCAGCTGGGCGATGACGTCCGGGCGGCCCGCGCCGGCGAACAGGTGCGCGTAGCGCTTCTGGCGGCGCAGGTAGTCCTCCACCGGCACCTGGCGGCGGATGGGGGAGACGCGCACCACGCGGCCGTCCTCGGCCTCGAACACGGGGAACAGGCCGCTCTCCTTGGCCAGGCGCGCGATGTTGATCGTGTCGGCGGTCGCCGAGCCCCAGCCGAGCGGGCAGGGGACGAGCACGTGCAGGTAGCGCGCGCCGTGCAGCTGCATCGCGCGCTCCACCTTGCGCTCGAGGTCGCGCAGCTCCGCCACGGTGGCGGTCGCCACATACGGGAGCTCGTGCGCCATCGCGATCAGCGGCAGGTTCTTGCCCTGGCCGAACGCGTTGCCCGGATGCGTGCCCAGCGGCTCGGTGGTGGCGGTGCGCGCGGCCGGCGGCGTGGCAGCGGAGCGCTGCACGCCCGTGTTCATGTACGCCTCGTTGTCGTAGCAGATGTACAGCACGTCGTCGCCGCGCTCGAACATCCCCGACAGGCACGCCAAGCCGATGTCCACCGTGCCACCGTCACCGCCCTGGCCGACCACGCGAATGTCCGTGCGGCCCTGCGCACGCAGCGCGGCGGCGATCCCCGTGGCGACCGCCGGCGCGTTCGCGAACAGCGAGTGGATCCACGGCAGCCGCCACGAGGACTCGGGGAAGGGGGTGGAGAAGACCTCCAGGCAGCCCGTCGCGTTGGCCGCGATCAGCTGGCCGCCGCTCGCGCGCAGCGCCGCGTCGAGCGCGTAGCGCGCGCCCAGCGCCTCGCCGCAGCCCTGGCAGGCGCGGTGGCCCTTCGTGATCGAGTTCGCACGGGCCGGATCGGCCTGCACCGAGGCGGCGTCCTCGTCGAGCAGGCGGTTGCCCACCGCGAACGTGCCCGTCTGGTAGAAGTGGGTCATACCGGCCCCGCCGCCACGATGCCGAGCTCGCGCAGGATGTTCTCCGCGTGGGGTCCCGGACTGGTGCCTTCGCGCATGCGCGCCAGCTCGCGCTCGACGAGCTGCGTGTTCAGGTCGAGGAAGTGCAGCTCCGGCAGGCTGCCCGCGTGCGCCTGGTCGAGCATCGCGTGCAGCGAGCGGCGCGTGACCGCGCGTCCCCCCAGGCCGGCGACGACAGTGTGGATGGGGACGCGCAGGCCGGCGAGCGCCGCGTGGACGTCGGCGCTGACGATCCCGCCGACGCCGACCGCGAACGCGCGCTCGAGCACGATCACCTGCCCGGCGTCCGCCAGCGCGGCGCGCAGCTCCGCCAGCGGGAACGGTCGGAAGGACTTGATCGCCAGCACTCCCACCGTGCGCCCGTCCGCGCGCCGTTCGTCGACCACGTCCTGCAGCGTGCCGAACACCGAGCCCAGCGCCACGATCACCGTGCGCGCGTCCTCGCAGCGGTAGCCGCCGAGCAGCCCCCCGGAGGCGCGGTCGAAGCGGCGCTCGAACTCTGCCGCCAGCCCAGGGATCGCGTCCAGCGCGTCCATCTGCTTGGCGTGCGCCAGGTAGCGCACCTCCGTGAACGCCTCCGGCCCGACCATCGCGCCGATCGTCGCCGGCGCGCTCGGGTCGAGCGCCTGGCGCGCCACGAACGGCGGCAGGTAGGCGTCCACATCCTGTTGCTCGGCGACCTCCAGCGGCTCGACGGCGTGCGTGAGCACGAAGCCGTCCATGCACACCATCACCGGCAGCGAGCACTCCTGCGCCAGGCGAAAGGCCTGCACGTGCATGTCGGCCGCCTCCTGGTTGTCGGTCGCGTACAGCTGCACCCAGCCGCAGTCGCGCAGCGCCATCGCGTCCGAGTGGTCGTTCCAGATGTTGATCGGCGCGCCGATCGCGCGGTTGGCGACCGTCATCACGATCGGCAGCCCCAGCCCCGACGCGTTGAACAGCGCCTCCGCCATGTACAACAGGCCCTGGCTCGCGGTCGCCGTGTACACGCGCGCACCGGTCGCGCTCGCGCCGATCGCCACCGACATCGCCGCGAACTCCGACTCCACGTTCACGAACTCGCACGGCGCGAGCTCCCCCGCGGCGACCATCCGCGAGAGCGCCTCCACGATGTGCGTCTGCGGCGTGATCGGATACGCGCACACGACCTGCGGACGGCAGCGGGCGACCGTGCGCGCGACCGCCAGCGAGCCCTCGATCTGGCTAGGCATGCGTGGCCTCCCCATCCAGCGCGCCGTGGCCCTCGCCCAGC
Organism: Solirubrobacteraceae bacterium; assembly: GCA_035504435.1. GTDB lineage: Bacteria > Actinomycetota > Thermoleophilia > Solirubrobacterales > Solirubrobacteraceae > Palsa-744. Next base: position 5,039 of record DATJRV010000055.1, on the reverse strand, counting down.
GTGCTGCGCACGCGCTCGTAGGTCTCACGCGCGGCGAGCACGTTGCCCTCGACCACGCTCGCCGGCAGCCGCTGCTCGATCGCGCGCACGAGCGAGCTGAGCCGCACGACCGCCGTCAACGCGCTCAGGCCGCCCAGCAGCGCGGCGTTCGCGATCGGCCGCCCGAGCCGCTCGCGGGCGATTTCGCTGGCGGGCGTGCTGCGCAGCCGCGGTGGCAGATGGCGATCGTAGAGCTCCGACAGCCCCAGCTGCGCGAGCGTGCGCTTGGAGTTCACCAGCACGAAGCCCTGTTCGCGCAGCCCGCCGAAGACGTCCACGTGGTGCAGCAGCGTGGGGTCCTGCACGACCACCGCGTCCGGCTCGGCGATCGGCTCGCGCAGGCGGATCGGCAGGTCGCTGATGCGGCAGAAGGCCGTCACCGGCGCGCCCATCCGCTCCGAGCCAAAGCTCGGGAACGCCTGCGCGCGCAGGCCCTCCTCGAACGCCGCCAGCGACAGCAGCTCGGCCGCCGTCACCACGCCCTGCCCGCCGCGGCCGTGGATGCGGACCTCGAACACCACTTAGCCCTCGCGCGCTCCCTCGCCCCCGCGGGCGCCAGCCAGCAGCACCCGTCGCTCGGCCGCCGCCACCAGCGCGCGCGTGCGCTCGATCACATCGATGTTCACCGAGATCGCGTCGATCCCCGCCCGCACGAGCAGATCCGCGTACTCCGGGTGCACCGACGGCGCCTGGCCGCAGATCGACGTGCGCAGCCCCAGCCCGCGCGCGCGGGGGATCAGCTCGCGCAGGTACTCCGTCACCGCCGGGTCGCGCTCGTCGAAGGTCTCCGCCAGCAGCTCGCTGTCGCGGTCCGCTCCCAGCAGCAGCTGGGTCAGGTCGTTGGAGCCGATCGAGATGCCCGCCACGCCCAACGCCGCGTAGTCGGCGAGGTTGAACAGCACCGAGGGCACCTCCGCCATCACCCACAGCTCGAAGTCCGGGCGCTCCAGCAGCCCCGCCTGCGCGATCAGCTCGCGGCAGATGCGCAGCTCGCGCGTGGTGCGCACGAACGGCAGCATCACATGCAGGTTGCGCATGCCCGCGTCCCACACGCGCGTCAGCGCCTCGAGCTCCAGGCGGAAGACGTCCGGCTCGTGCGTGTAGCGCAGCGCGCCGCGGTAGCCGATCATCGGGTTGCTCTCCTGCGGCTCGAAGCGATCGCCGCCGTGCAGCCCGCGGAACTCGTTCGTGCGAAAGTCGATCGTGCGGTATGTCACCGGCCTGGGCGCAAAGCCCGCCGCGAACTCGCTCAGCCCCTGCGCCATGCGCGCCACGAACTCCTCCGTGTGCCCTTCCTCGATCAGCGTGCGCGGGTGCTCGCCGCCGAGCGCCTCCAGCACCATCAGCTCGGCGCGCAGCAGGCCCACCCCATCCACGTGCATGTCCTTCACGCGCGCCACCTGCGAGGGCTCCGAGAGGTTCACCAGGATCTGCGTGCCCGTCACCACCGCGCCGGCGAGCGCGCTCGCCGCGACAGGACCCGTGAGCGGGCCAGGCAGCGGGCTGCCGTTGGGGTGCGCGCTGGGCACCACCACACCACTCGACCCCAAGCCGCCGGCAGGCGGCTGCTCATAAAGATGTCCCTCCAGCACGATTCCGCGCGTCGCGTCGACCGTCACCAGCTCGCCGTCGCGCAGCACCCGTGTGGCCTCGCCGGTGCCGACCACGCAGGGGATGCCCAGCTCGCGCGAGACGATCGCCGCGTGGCAGGTCATGCCACCCGAGTCCGTCACGATCGCCGCCGCCTTGCGCATCAACGCCGTCCAATCCGGCGCCGTCATGTGCGTCACCAGCACGTCGCCCTCCTGCATGCGCGCCGCGTCCGCCAGCGAGCCGAGCACGCGCGCCGGTCCGCTCGCGCCGCCCGGCGCGCCGCCCAGCCCATGCAGCAGCACCTTGCCGCGCTCGCCGTCAGGGGAAGCCTGTTCGGGCGCCTGCTCCTCGCGCAACGTCGTGATCGGGCGGCTCTGCAGCATCCACAGCGTGCCCGCCGGCGCGAACGCCCACTCGGTGTCCTGCGGCGCGCCGTAGTGCTCCTCGATGCGCCGGCCGAGCTCCGCCAGCGCCAGCACCTCATCGTCGCTCAGCACCGGGCGCAGCGCTTCGCGCTCATCCAGCGCGCGCTGGCGCGTCCCGCCGTCGGGGTCATACTCGATCGCCAGCTCCTTGCGGTGCACTTCGCGACGGCGGATCGCCAGCGTGCGCTTGTCCACCAGGTAGCGGTCCGGGGACACGGCGCCGGAGACGACCGCCTCGCCGAGGCCAAACGACCCCTCGATCACCAGCTCGTCGCGCGCGCCAGTAGCCGGGTTCACAGTGAACATCACGCCCGCGCGCGTCGAGCGGATCTGGCGCTGCACCACCACCGCGATGTCCATGTCCGCCTGCGAGAAGTGGTTCACAGCGCGGTAGTACACGGTGCGTGCGCCAAACAGCGAGCGCCAGCAGCGCCGCACGGCGTCCAGCACGTCCTCCGCGCCGCGCACGTTCAGGAACGTCTCGTTCATGCCCGCAAACGACGCCGCCGCGGTGTCCTCAGCGGTCGCCGAGGAGCGCACCGCCACCGGCAGATCCACCTCCGCCCCCGCTTCCGCGGCCAGGCGCGTGTAGGCGGCGCGGATCTCAAGCGCGATCGCCTCCGGGATCGCAGTGGCGTCGAACAGCTCGCGTGCCGCTTTGCTCGCCGCTCCCAGCGCCGCCGTGTCCTCCACGTCCAGCGTGTCCAGCAGCTCCGCCAGGCGGGCACGCAGGCCCGTCTGCTCGCAGTAGGCGGCGTACGCCGGGGCGCCCACCACGAAGCCCTCCGGCACAGGCAGGCCCGCTGCCGTCAGCTCGCCGAGGTTCGCGCCCTTGCCGCCCGCGTAGTCCACGTCGTCGCGTCGCAGCTGCGCGAACGTGCGCACCGGATCGAGCTGCGCTGTCGGGGGTGCGGCGGGTGGAACGCTCATGGCCTGCTCCTCAACGTTGCGGGCCATCGCGGGTCGGTGATCGCGGGGCCCTGGGGATCGTCCGACCCATACAAGTCAACGGCTTCCCGCGCGCTCTTCACACCGCGGCTCTCACGGAATGCGGTAGGTAGTTTCCACCCATGCGCGCGCGCCCCGCGCGCGTCACTGTGCAGCGATGCGGGTTGTCGAGGAGCGCGAGCTGGAGCGGGCGCTGGAGGGGCTGCCGGGGGCCGAGCCGCGGGTCGTGGCCAGCGGCAACCTCGCCACGCCGCGCGTGCTGCTCGGCGCGCTCGAGCGCGCCCGCGAGCGCTACCGCCTGTTCATGCTCGCCGCCCACGGCGAGCTGCCTGCGCGCGCGGGCGTGATCTTCGAGACGCCGTTCGTCGGTCCCGCCATGCGCCACGCCGGCGAGCGGCTCGACTACCTGCCGATGCGCCTGTCGCTCGTGCCGCGGCTGTTCGCCACCCAGCGCCCGCCGGACGCCGTGCTGCTGCACACCTCGCTGCCGCGCGACGGGCGCCTGTCGCTGGGCATCGAGGTGAACATCCTCGTCGCCGCCGTCGAAAGCGTGCGCGCCCGCGGCGGGCTGGTGGTCGCGCAGCTGAACCCGCACATGCCCTACACGCTCGGCGACGGCGAGCTGGCCGAAGACCTCGTCGACCTGGCGATCGAAGCGCCCGAAGCGCTCGCCGAGCCCCCGCAGCGACCGGGGGAGGAGCCCGCCGAGCGAATCGCCGAGCTGGTCGCCGAGCTGATCGAAGATCGCGCCTGGCTGCAGCTGGGCATCGGCCAGATCCCCGACGCCACGCTGCGCGCGCTCGCCACGCGCCGCGGCCTGGCCATCTGGTCGGAGATGATCAGCGACGGCGTGCTCGGACTGGAGCGCGCCGGCGCGCTCGACGTGGGCGAGCCGATCGTCTGCTCGTTCATGTTCGGCTCGCGCGAGCTGTATGACTGGGTCGAGCGCAACCCGCGGGTGCGCATGACGCGCACCGAGCTCACCAACGACCCGTCGCGCATCGCCGCCCACCCGCGCATGGTGTCCGTCAACTCCGCCGTGCAGGTCGACCTCGCCGACCAAGCCGCAGCCAGCTACGTGCGCGGGCGCATCTACTCGGGCTTCGGCGGCCAGCCGGACTTCGTCGGCGGCTCCCTGCACTCCCCCGGCGGACAGGCGGTGATCGCGCTGCGCTCGTGGCACGACGCGAGCGACAGCTCCACCATCGTGCCGCGCCTCACCGCGCCCGCCACCTCCTTCCAGCACTCGGCGGTCGTCACCGAGCAGGGCTGCGCGCGCATCTTCGGGCGCAGCCACCGGGCGCAGGCGCGGCTGCTGATCGAGCACGCCGCGCACCCCGATGCGCGTGCGGAGCTGTATACGGCTGCCGCCGCGCTGGGGGTGGGGGGCGTGCCCATCTGAGCAGTGTCGTTCACTTAAAGGTGACATCCGCTCGACAGCCAGCGTCGTCACAACTACTTCACACGGTTCCGTTGGTTGCCCAGGCTGCTCACAGCAAAATAACACCCGCAGGACCCCTCGCGGACTGCCTGGTGCCCGCAATGGTGTAGACTGCCGGGCGATGATGGGGGTGCATCCTCGCGCGGGCGGCGCGACGCAGTAACGAAGGGGGCGGCGAAGGAGCGCCGAGCGCGCCTCGTCTTCGACTCAAGGGGGGTCGCCCAGTCGGGCTGCCTCACTGGACCCTACGAAAGGACAGGATCAGAATGAGGAAAATGAGGTATTTCGGCGTCGGCTTTGCCGCCCTGCTGCTATCTGGGGTGCTGGTGGCCTCAGCTGGTGCGGCATCTCAGGGCGGAATTTCTCCTGCTTTGGGTGGGAGTGCGCCGAGCATCAAGGCGTCCAAGGGCGCGAAGGCGAAGGCGAAGGCGAATATCCAGTCAGGAAACTACTACTGCTTTGTTAGGTTTATTCGTCTTGTCGGTGGAGGTGTAGGGGGAGCTGGTCGAGGTTGACTGGTTGCTGGCAGGTTTGGCAGCGGCCGGTCCAGCACTTAAAGACGGGCTGCAGGGTGAGTGCTGCTTGGGGTAGTG
>DATJRV010000054.1:0-56150 GCA_035504435.1 Solirubrobacteraceae bacterium | reverse complement strand
TCGACGCGGTGATCGCCATGTGCGTGGACCAGGGCTGGGAGACGCTCAGCGAGGACCCCCGGCGCACGCTGCGCTCGATGCTCGCGCCCGGCGCGCTGACGCTCGTCGCGATCGACGACCGCGACCAGCCCGTCGGCTTCGCGCACACCCTCAGCGACGGCCACATTCAGGCGTATCTCGCGCGTCTGCTGGTCGCCGAGGGCTCCCGCCGCCAGGGCATCGGGCGGGCGCTGCTCGAGGCGTCGCTGCGGCGCTCTGGCGCGCTGCGGCTGGACCTGATCGCCGCCGAGGAGGCCGCTCCGTTCTACCGCTCGCTGCCCCACCACGAGTGGTCTGGCTTTCGCGTCGTGCTGCAGGAGCTCGACGGCGCCCGGTCCTAGCAGACCACGTTCAGCGCGCCCGGCAGGATCGAATAGCGGGCCTCTGAGACCTCGCCGAGATAGTCCCCGTCGACCTGCAACGGCAGCGGCCGGCCATCGGTCGTGCGCACCGTCAGCTCGCCGGTGGGAGCGATTCCGGTGACCTGGCGGTTGCCGCTCACCCGCACACGCGAGGAGAACGCGCGCAACGCGATCGAGGGCAGCGCCAGTGGCGTGGCGCGGCGCAGGACCCCGCCGGCGAGCAGGCCCGAATCCAGCGCGGCGTCATCGGCGATCTCGATCGGCCGGTCCTTGAAGTAGGTAAACGGAGAGCCGTTCTGGACGATCGCGGTGACGCCGCGCAGCCTGCCGGCCTTCTGGTCGGCGCCCGTGTGGACCTCCACCTCCAGGCGCGGCGGGGCGACCAGGTAGCGGCGCAGCACGGTCCGCATCGCCATCCACGTAAAGAAATAGGGGCCGAAGCGGGCCTTCATGCGCGGGTTCGCGTCGACGCGCTCGACGACGCTCGCGTCGAGGCCCAGGCCGGAGGCGAACGTGAAGCAGCGGCCGTTGACCACCCCCAGGTCGACCTTGCGCGGGCGCCAGTCGTCGGCCATCGCGAGCAGGTGCTCGGTCGCGTCGACGACGTCGCCGGGGATCCCGAGCATCGTGGCGAACACGTTCGCCGAGCCGCCCGGCAGGCAGCACAGCGGAGTGGGGGAGGGGTGGGTGGGAGATCCAATCAATCCGTTGGCGGCTTCGTTGACGGTGCCGTCGCCACCGAACGCCACCACCACGTCGTAGCCCTCGTGTGCCGCCTCGCGGCACAGCTCGGTGGCGTGGCCGCGCGCCTCCGTGTCCACCGCGTCCACCTGGAAGCGGCCCTGCAGGGCGTAGACGACCAGGTGGCGCAGGCGGTCGGAGACAGTGGTGGCGTAGGGGTTGACGATGATCAGCATGCGCCGCCGGGTCTCCGGCGAGGCAAAGCGGAAGGGGGCGTCGGCCTGGCCGGCAAGCTCGTCGCTCTCGCGCGTAGGGGTGCTCACCGCAAGGGCTACACCGGCCGGGCGCTAGCGTTACCGTCGAGCGACGCGCGTCTCGCTCACGGCGTTCTCACGTTCGCCGATAACGTTGCTAGACTGTCGCTCAGACATAGCTGGACACATCCAGAGGGGTGAAGGGACTGGCCCTACGAAACCCCGGCAACCACCGCAACGTCACGGCGGGAAGGTGCCAATTCCAGACAGATGTGTGGCGGGCTTCGCGCCTTTGTCACACCGTGACAAAGGCAAAGACATAGCGAAGGAGGCCCAATGGCTGTGAGTCATCTGCAGTGCAAGGAGTGCAAGGCCGAGTACCCGCTGGAGGCGCTGTACGTGTGCGAGCGCTGCTTCGGGCCGCTGGAGGTCGCCTACGACCACGCCGCCACGCGCCGCGACATCGGCGAGCTGCGCCGGCGCATCCAGGGCGGGCCACAGAACATCTGGCGCTACGCCGACTTCCTGCCCCTCGCCGGCGGCCCCCCAGGCCCCTCCGGGCGGCTGGCCTCACGCGTGGGGCTGCCGGCCGGCTGCACGCCGCTGATCCGCGCGGACAGGCTCGCCGCGGAGCTCGGCCTGCGCGAGGTGTGGGTCAAGAACGACGCCGCCAACCCCACGCACTCATTCAAGGACCGCGTGGTGTCGGTGGCCGTCACCCGCGCGCGGGAGCTGGGCTTCGAGACGATCGCGTGCGCGTCCACCGGCAACCTCGCCAACTCCGTCGCCGCCCACGGCGCGGCGCTGGGCCTGGAGTCCTACGTGTTCATCCCCGCCGACCTCGAGGAGCAGAAGGTGCTCGCCACCGGTGTCTACGGGACGAACCTCGTGGGCGTGAAGGGCAGCTACGACGACGTCAACCGCCTGTGCACCGAGCTGTGCGCGGAGCGCGACTGGGCGTTCGTGAACATCAACCTGCGCCCCTACTACGCCGAGGGCTCCAAGACGCTCGCGTTCGAGATCGCCGAGCAGCTCGGCTGGGAGCTCCCGGACCGCTGCATCGTCCCGATCGCCTCCGGCTCGCTGTTCACGAAAATCGCCGCCGGCTTCCGCGAGTGGACGGAGCTGGGGCTCATCGAGAACGCCTCCCGCCCGGGTCCTCATCGAAGGTGGCAGCCGCGCATGAACGGCGCGCAGGCCGAGGGCTGCTCGCCCGTGGCCACCGCCTTCGCCGGCGGCCACGACGTGTGCCGGCCGGTCAAGCCCGACACGATCGCCAAGTCGCTGGCGATCGGCAACCCCGCCGACGGCCCGTACGCGCTCGAGCTGGCGCGCGCCAGCGGCGGCGCGGTGGACGCGGTCAGCGACGAGGAGATACGCGCGGGCATCAGGCTGCTGGCGCGCACGACCGGGATCTTCACCGAGACGGCAGGCGGCGTCACCACCGCCGTGCTCGCCAAGCTGGCGGAGCGCGGCGACATCGACCCCGACGAGCGCGTCGTGCTGGTGATCACCGGCGAGGGGCTGAAGACGCTGGACGCCGTGCGCGGCACGTTCGAGACCCGCACGATCGACGCGAGCGTCGAGTCGTTCGAGGCCGGCGTGGCCGATACCGCCCGTGTGGGATGAGCGTCCTCGTCAAGGTTCCCACCCAGCTGCGCGCCGCCGCCGGCGGCGAGGCGGAGGCGAAGGTTGACGGAGCGACCGTGCAGGAGGTGCTCGACGGCCTGTTCGCGCTCCACGGTGAGCTGCGCGCACGCATCGCCGACGACGACGGCTCGCTGCGACGGTTCGTCAACGTGTACCTCGCCGGCGAAGACATCCGCTTCCTCGACGGTCTCGCCACGCCCGTCGCGGACGGCGCGGAGCTGACAATCCTGCCCGCCGTCGCCGGCGGGTAGGGCGTCGTAGGTCGGCGCACCCCGTCGGGGGACAGGCGCTACGGCGCCCTCCCTCGCCTGTGCCCCGAATGGGGTGCGCGCGTGCCAAGCACGCCACGCTCGGCGCCCGAGCTATCGTCAGACTGAGACGATGAGCACGCGCGAGATAGCAGAGCCTGCGTTGGCTGACACGGCGGCGCTCGACAGCCCGCCTGAGCTCGTCGAGCTCGACATCGCGGGGATGTCGTGCGGCTCGTGCGCCGCGCGCATACAGCGGGCGCTGAGCCAGCAGCCGGGCGTACGCGACGCGCGCGTGAACTACGCCACCGCACGCGCGAGCGTCGAGCTCGAACCGCACACGCTCGCCGTCGATGAGCTGATCGAGACGGTGCATCGCGCCGGCTACGACGCCTCGCCCGCGGCGCCGAGCGCCGGCGAGCAGGCACAGGTGTTCGCGGCGCTCGAACACAGCGAGGCGCGCGAGCAGGCCTCGCTGTTGCGGCGCATCGCGCTCGCCGTCCCGCTCGCGGCGACGATCGCCGCCCTCACCTACCTGGCGCCCCACGACACCGCCGTGCGCTGGATCTGCGCCGCGCTGGCCGTGCCCGTGCAGTTCTGGTGCGGGCTGCCGTTCCTGCGCGCGGCGTGGAATCGCGCGCGCGCCCGGTCCACCAACATGGACACGCTGATCGCGCTCAGCACGCTCGCGAGCTTCACCTACTCGACCGTCATGCTGCTCACCGCCAGCCCCGTGTACGAGCGCGGGGTGCCGATCGGCAGGTTCGACATGCCGCTCGACTACGACATGGGCGCGATCATCATCGCCGCGCTGCTGATCGCGCGCTGGTGCGAGGCCAAGGCGCGCGCCAGCTCCGGGCGCGCGGTGCGCGAGCTCGCGCGGCTGGGGGCCACGCAGGCGCGGCTGGTGGACCGCGAGGACTCGCAGGCGCCCGAGCGCCTGGTGGCCGTCGAGCGCGTTCGCCGGGGCGAGGTCTTCCGCGTGCGCCCCGGCGATCGTGTGCCCGTCGACGGGATCGTCATCGACGGGTCCTCCGCGGTCGACGAGTCGATGCTCACCGGCGAGTCGCTGCCGGTGGAGAAGGGGGTGGGGGCGCTGATCACCGGCGCGACCGTCAACCTCGACGGCGTGCTGCTCGCGCGCGCGACCGCCGTCGGCGCCGACACCGCGCTGTCGCATCTGGTTGCGCTGGTGGAGCGCGCGCAGGCTTCCAAGCCGCACGTCCAACGCCTGGCCGATGCGATCGCGCGGGTGTTCGTCCCCGCCGTGCTCGTGCTCGCCGCGCTCACCGCGCTCGCCTGGGTGCTCACCGGCCAGGGCCTGCAGGGCATGTTCGCCTCGATGCACCTGGAGCGCGGCATCGACGCCGCGGTCGCGGTGCTGATCGTCGCCTGTCCGTGCGCGCTCGGCCTCGCCACCCCCGTGGCGATCCTCGTCGGCACCGGGCGCGGGGCGCGCATGGGGCTGCTGATCCGCAGCGCGCAGGTCCTCGAGCGCAGCCAGGACCTCGACACGATCGTCCTCGACAAGACCGGCACCGTCACCACCGGAGAGCTCGCCGTCGCCGAGCTGTGGCGCGCGCCAGGCGCAGCCTCCCCGCCAGCCTCCGGCGAGCCAGACGAGGAGGCCACGCAGCAACTGCTGGCGCTGGCCGCCGGCGCCGAGGCCGGCTCCGAGCACCCCGTGGCGCTGGCGATCGTCGCCGCCGCACGGGCACGCGCGATCCCGCTCGCCGGGGCGCGCGAGTTCCGCTCGATCCCCGGCCAGGGGGTGCACGCGCAGATCGCCGGCGCGAGCGTCTGGGTTGGGCGCCCGCGGGGCGCCGAGCTGTCGGCGCAGCTCCAGCGCGTGCTCGAGCGCTGGGAGGCGGGCGGGCGCACCGCAGTCGTGGTGCAGCGCGACGGGCGCATCGTCGGCGCGATCGCGCTCGCCGACACCGTCAAGCCCGAGGCGGCAAGCGCGATCGCCGGGCTGCAGCGCATGGGGCTCGACGTGCGGCTCTTGACGGGCGACAACGAGCGCGCCGCCCGCGCAGTCGCCCGCGAGGTCGGCATCGAGCACGTGCGCGCGGGCGTCACGCCGAGCGGCAAGCTCGCGGAGATCGCGCGCCTGCAAGAAGAGGGCCACCGCGTGGGCATGGTCGGCGACGGCGTCAACGACGCCGCCGCGCTCGCCCAGGCCGACCTGGGCATCGCCATGGGCACGGGCGTCGGCGCGGCGATCGAGGCGGCGGACATCAGCGTGCTCTCAGGCGATCTGCGCGGCGTGGCGCGCGCGCTGCGGCTCGCGCGCGAGACCTACACGATCATCCTGCAGAACCTCGGCTGGGCGCTCGGCTACAACGTGGTCGCGCTGCCGCTGGCGATGAGCGGCCTGTTGAGCCCAGCGCTGGCGGCGGTTGCGATGGGCGTCTCGAGCATCACCGTCGTCGCCAACAGCCTGCGCCTGCGGCGCTTCGGCGCACCCGGTCGCGCGACGCCCGTGCGCGGCCGCCGCGCGCGTCTTGCGAGCATCGCCACCGCCGCGGTGGTCCCCGCTGCGCTGCTCGGCGGGCTCGTGCTCGCCGCCCCCGACTCCTTCGCCGTCCCACGCACCGCCTCGATCACGCTCACCGAGCCGGCCGGCGAGACGCTGGAGATCTACGCGCTGCCGCTGCGGCCGGGCACCGTCAACCTGCATCTCTACCTGCAGAGCGCCAGCGGCGCGCGTCCGAGCTACCGCTCGATCTCCATGCGCGCGGACTCCGCGAGCGGCCAGACGGCCAAGGTCAGCTTCTACGTCGCCGGCCCCGGCCACGACATCGCAGAAACGCGGCTCACGCGCGGGGTGTGGGAGTTCCACCTCACCGGAGCCGACACCGTCGGCCACCGCCTGAGCGGCTCGTTCGCGCTGCAGATCAACTGACCGGGCGGTGGCGTGAGAGCCGCCGCTCATGCTCATCGCCCCAAGCCAGCGCACCGCAGCGCCGGCCACCGAGGAGCCCGTCTCAGCGGCGCAGGCCGCGGCCGGCTGAATGTGGCGGTGGGCGTGCGCCATTGGTTGGACGTGTGCGTGCAGCCCACAAGCACCGACCGGCTCGCGCCGAATACGAAGCGCGTGAGCGAACGCGCACCCCCAACCCCGAGCGATCCCTCATCGGCCGGCCCGACATCCGCGGGAGGGCGACGCGTGTCCGCATCCAAGCGCCTGCGGCTGTCGCTGCGGCGATGCAGGAGCGTGTGGGCGGCCACCGCGCTGCTGGTGCTCGCGGGAGCGCTCGCGTCGGTCATCGGCGCGCGTGCCGCGGCCCGCTCGCAGGGCGACAAAGCGCGACTCGCCTTCCAGCTCGCCTCCGCCGAGATCGCCTCGACGCTCAAGCTGGCGATCCAGCACGAGGAAGACCTGGTCGTGAGCGCGAGCGCCTTCATCAGCGGCAACCCGCACGCGAGCCCAGCCGACTTCGACAGGTGGGCGGAAGCCGTGCACGCCATGCAGCGCTACCCCGAGCTGCAGAACATCGGTCTGGTGATGCTCGTGCCGGCCTCCCAACTGGCCGCCTTCGAAGCGCGCATCGCCGCCAGTCCCGTGCGCGCGCTCGGGCCACAGTCGCCGGCGCCCAAGGGACCCTTCCAGATCCTGCCCCCCGGTCAGCGGCCCTACTACTGCTTCGCCGTCGCCGGGCTGGCGCGCAGCGCGGCGAGCTACCTGCCCGCGGGCGTCGACTACTGCGCGCTGGCCCCCACGATGATCACCGCACGCGACTCCGGGCTCGCCAGCTACGCGCCCGTGATGGGCGGGCGTGGCACGCTGCTCGGCCTGGAGACCCCCGTGTACCGGGGCGGGATCGTGCCCGCCACGCTCGCCGCCCGCAGGCGCGCGTTCATCGGCTGGCTGGGTGAGCTGCTGGTGCCCAAGGCCGTGCTGTCGCGAGCGCTCGAGGGCCACCCCGGCCTCGCGGTGATCCTCCGCTACAACTCACGCTACGCGCACGTCGCGTTCGCCAGCGGGCGCCCGCAGCCCGGCGGGCAGAGCACGAGGATCGAGCTCACCGGCGGGCACGAAGCCGGCCTGTACAGCGCCCACGAAGGCTGGACCATGCAGAGCTTCGCCCCGCCGGTGGCGGCCGGTGTGTTCACCGACCGCGAGGCGCTGGCGCTGCTGCTCGCAGGGCTGCTGCTGAGCACGCTGCTCGGCGCGCTCGTGCTGGTCCTGGCAACCGGACGCGGGAGGGCCCTCTCGCTGGTGCGCGAGAAGACGCGCGAGCTCTCCCATCAGGCGCTGCACGACCCGCTCACGGGGCTGCCCAACCGCGCGCTGGTGCTCGACCGCGCCGAGCAGCTGCTGGCGCGCGCCGCCCGCCAGCCGGGGACGCTGAGCGGGGCGCTGTTCATCGACGTGGACGACTTCAAGCACGTCAACGACAACCTCGGTCATGCGGGAGGCGACAGGCTGCTCGCTGCGGTGGGCGCGCGCCTGCAGGGCGCCGTGCGCGAGCAGGACACCGTGGGACGGCTCGGCGGCGACGAGTTCGTCGTGCTCTTCGACGGGCCCGCCGAGGAGCAGACGCTCGACATGCTCGCCGACCGCCTGATCGATCTCCTGCGCGAGCCGGTCGAGCTCGATGCGCGCACCTTCGTCTCGGTGACCGTGAGCGTCGGTGTGACCATCGGGTGCTACGCCGCGCCCGATGACCTGCTGCGCGACGCCGACCTGGCACTGTACGCCGCCAAGGCCGCCGGCAAGGATCGCTACACGCTGTTCGACGCCGCGCTGCACACGCGCGCCGACGGTCACGCCGATCTCGAAGCCGACATGGGCGAAGCCCTGGCGGACGAGCAGTTCTTCCTGCTCTACCAGCCGATCTTCGACCTGGCGCGCCAGCGCGTGGTCGGCGCCGAGGCGCTGATCCGCTGGCGCCACCCGCAGCGCGGCGTGATCGCCCCAGACGGCTTCATCCCGCTCGCCGAGCAGAGCGGCCTGATCGTCCCGATTGGCCGCTGGGTGCTCGAGCAGGCCTGCCGTCAGGCCGCGGCATGGAACGCCGCCGGCCTGCAGCTCGGCATCTCCGTGAACGTGTCCGCGAACCAGCTGGCCCGCAAGGGATTCACCGACGACGTGCGCGGCGTGCTCGCACGATCGGGGCTGGCGGGCGCGCTCCTCACGCTCGAGATCACCGAGACGACGCTGATGCGCGACGTGGCGGGGGGCGCGGAGCGCCTGCGCGAGCTCAAGCTGCTCGGCGTGCGCGTGGCGATCGACGACTTCGGCACCGGCTACGCGTCGCTCTCGCGCCTGCAGCGCATGTCCGTCGACATCCTCAAGATCGACCGCAGCTTCGTGGCGGCGTTGAACGACGGGGGGCACAGTCGCGAGCTGCTCGAGGCGATCCTCGGCGTCGCGCAATCGCTCTCGCTGGCCGTCGTGGCCGAGGGCGTCGAGGAGCAGAGCCAAAAGACCACGCTCGAAGAGCTGGGCTGCGCGATGGCCCAAGGCTTCTTCCTCGGCCGGCCTGGGCCGGAGCAAGACGTCGAAAGCCTCGTGGGCGCCAGCGGGCGCCCTGCTCCCAGTCCACACGTCAGCTGACGCGCCCGATCGCCGCGCGACGGGGACGCCGCCCACTCAGCGCCGTTTGCCGTGCGCCGTCGGCGTCGTCCTTATTTCTTGTTTTCTTCGGGAGACTTGAGGCAAGCATGAATAGCATGCGAGAAAGTTCTGTCATGAGCGTGAGCACACCCACTCTGAGCACCGCCGACGGGATCACCGAGCGCTTCGATCCAACCGCCTGCCTGGCCGAGCGCGTGCGCCATCAGGCGCTGCCCGCCGAGCCCGCCGCGCCGGGGCGCTACATCGAGGTCCAGGGCCCTGAGCGCACGCTGCTGATCCCGCTCACCGGCGAGGTGCTGCACGTGGGACGCGGGCTCGCAGCCGACCTGCGCCTCGACGACAGCTCGGTCTCCAGACGCCACGCGATCATCGTCCCCCGCCCCGCAGGCGCCCGCATCCTCGACGATCGCAGCGCCAACGGCACGTTCGTCAACGGCCGGCGCGTGCAGCAGGCCGACCTGCGCAGTGGCGACGTGATCGTCCTCGGCCGCGTCGTGCTGCGCTTCCTCGAGCTGTAGGGCTGCCGGCGAGCTCCCAGCTCCGCCGCCCCGATCACGGGGCGCGCGCGACGGGCGCCCGGCGCGCCGTCTGGCGCTGGCCGTCGGGCGCCTGCTCGGCGTCGGCGGGTGCGCCGTTCACTTCGGCAACCCAGTTGACCGGGCCCTTGGCGCGCTGCGAGCGCACGAACCACGCCAGCCCGGCCAGGCAGAGGACGCTCGCCACGTACAGGTTCAGCCGCAGCCCGAAAATGTGGTGCGCGGGATCGATGCGCACGAGCTCCTCGCCGATGCGCGCGAACGAGTAGCCGGCGACATACAGCGCAAACAGTCCCGGCGGCCTGATCGCGCGGCGCTTGCCCAGCCACACGAGCGCCCCCGCCAGCAGCAGGTTCCAGATCAGCTCGTACAGGAACGTGGGCTGGAAGGTCGCGTACTGGGCATACGCCGCCGGGCGGTGTGCCAGCGAGATTTCAAGCGCCCACGGCAGCTTGCTGGGCAGGCCGAACAGCTCCTGGTTGAAGTAGTTGCCGATCCGCCCGATCGCCTGCGCCACGAGCAGCCCCGGCGCGGCGGCATCCATGAACAGCAGGACGTTCCCGCCGCGACGGCGCAGCAGCCAGATGCCCACCAGCGTTCCCAGCGCCACCCCGCCCCAGATCCCCAGCCCGCCCTTCCAGATCGCAAACGGCCCCCACCAGTGCGGCGGCACTTCGTTCCAGCTCGTGGCCAGGAAGTACAGGCGCCCGCCGACGACGCCCGCGGGAAAGGCCCACAGCGCGACGTCGTACACCAGCTGGCGCTGGCCGCCGCGAGCCTCCCAGCGCCGCACGGTGATCGCCACCGCGGCTGTCACCGCGACGACATACGCGAGGCCGTACGCGTGGATGAACAGCGGCCCGATGTAGAAGCCGTTTTTCGGCGGGCTGGGGATGAACGCGGGGAGCAGGTGGATCATGCGTGTCGTCCAGTCTGCGACTCCGCACGCGCGAGCGTGGTTCGCGCCAGCATCAGCGCTCCTCCGCCGCCCGTGCGCCGCTGCAGCGCCGCACGCGGGCGTGCCACGGCAGCAGCGCTCGCGTCTGTCCCTTCAGCTCCGGCTCTTCGTCCCACACGCGATCGAGGCTAGCGAGCACGAGCTCCTGCTGCACGCCCGCCATCAGCGCAACGCTGCTGCGCGAGCGAGCGAGGTCGCGCAGGCGCGCGCGGTCGATCGCCTGCGTGTGCGGAAAGCCGCGCTCCTCGACCATCTCGAAGTCTCGCGCGAGCTCCGCGATCGACGGCCAATGGCCGGGGCGCTGGAGCGCCGGCGGGCCGAGGATCGCGCGCACGCGTGCAACCCACGCCGGGGAGGTGTCGAAGGCGTTGCCCAGGAGTCCCAGGATGCCAGGCGCGCGCAGCACGCGCTTGATCTCAGCGAGCGCCACCGCACGGTCAAACCAGTGGAATGCCGAGCCCACCGTCACGGCGTCCACGCTCGCGTCCTGCAGCGGCAGCGCCTCCGCCGAGCCGGCGAGCGTGCGCGCCGCGGGCAGCCCGTCGGCGAGGATCGCGCGCATCTCCGCCAGCGGCTCCACCGCGACCACACGGTGGCCGGCCGCCAACAGCGCGCCCGTCAGCTTGCCCGTGCCCGCGCCCAGGTCGAGCACGTCCAGGGGCTGTTCGCCAAGCAGCCACGCGATCGCCTCCGGCGGATAGCCGGGACGACCGCGCTCGTACTCGTCTGCCACCAGCGCGAAGGCGCCCGCGCGCTGTTGTCTGCCTGCCTGGTCTGCCTGCGGTGCCGGTTGCACCCACAGATCAGTAGCAGCCCACGGCGAGCGCCACGCCAGATCGCTTCCGCGTGCGTTTGCCGTCGATCAAAACAGCGGGCTGTCGCTCAGTTCCGTGTCCAGCGCGAAGCCGTCTGCTCCCAAGTCAACGAAAGCGAATTCGGTGTGCAGCGCAAGCGCGCAGCTCCTGCTCGACTGGAAGCTGCGGATGCCGGTGGCTTCTCCGGTGACATACGCGATCGTGTCTTCGCCGACGCTGAATTTGCCCGTCAGCAGGCCGAACTCGTACACGCACGGCCCAGCGGTCGTCAGCGAGAGCGCGGGTGCTGTCAAGACCAGCGCTTCACCGGTGTCGCTGAGCGTGACAAACCGCGGCGCCCCCGATAGCGAGCCGTGCTGGCAGTTGTTGTACGCGGGCGCTTCCAGCGCCAGCGTGTCGACCGGGGAGTCGTTGTTGAGCAGCTTGCCGTCCGACTCCTCGAGGCATTCGCCGTCGACGATGAAGTTCTCGTTCAGCACCGTCGCACCCGCAGGCACCGGGGTGCCACGTTCGCTGAGCTCCAGCCCATGCCTCAGGTTGAACGGCGCTGCGCATGTGTTCCCAGCGCCCAGCGCCGCGAACGAAAAGACGGCCACCACGGCCGCCATGGCTGTCCTGCTCCTCATGGCTATCTGCCTCCTTGCATCGTGCCGATCGTCTGAAAGGCCGCCCGCGCGAGGACACCGTGCGCGGGTCGAACCTCATGGTCTGCGCAGTCTACAGCACGAGGCTTTAGCCGTCGGGGCTATTCTGAATGTTCGCGCGTGCCGGGTGCAGGCACCTGCACGGCGAGCGGCGGGGCGACCGGTCCCACAGGGGCCTGCCCCTCGTCTTGCCGGACGGGCTGGGCCGGCTCGCCGCTTGCGTTGAGTGCGTCGTCTGTCCAGTCCAGGACGTGCGCCGGCGTGCGCTTACGCGCATCCTTCCTCGTCTGCTTCTGAAGCCGGCGCTCGCGGAGCCTGGCTTCGCGGGCGAGCTTGGCCATCGTGGTCTTCTTCTTGCCGCCTGAGGCCATGTCTGTGGTCCCTTCGTTGTGGGGTTCCGAGCGCGCCCACGTCACGAGGCACCCGTTGCACCCAGCTCACCTTCCACGTGGCCTGGATGCCGGTCGCGCGCGAACCGGCGGGAAGGCGCTAAGCCAGCTGCACGTTGGCAGCCTTGGGTCCCTTGTCGCCGGCCTCGGCGTCGTAGGACACTTTTGCGCCCTCCGTCAGTGATCGATACCCATCACCCACGATCGCGCTGTGATGGACGAACAACTCCTTGGACTGGTCATCGGGTGTGATGAACCCGAAGCCCTTCTCGTCGCTGAACCACTTCACGGTTCCAGTAGCCATCTGTCTGCCTCCTGCGTCGATAGTGCTGCGAACGCGGAGATTGCTGAGCAAAGGCTACGAGCGCTGGCACTGCGATGTTGGGCAAAGCGCCCAACCTGATGCTGCAACGGTAGCAGCAAGCCGTCCGCCGCACGAGCGGGCGCATGCAAGCCGCTCCAGGCGGGCGCAGGTCCCCAGGTCGCCGCCGTCCTCGTGCGCGCTCTCACGAGAACTCCGTCACCGAGTAAACAGGATGGCTGACGCGCGCGGGTGCCTTCTCGTCGTCATCGTCCGTGTACACGCAGAATGGCTCGAAGCGCCCGTGGTCGAGGATCGCGACCACAACCTCGCCGTCCTCCGCAAGCGGCCTGCCGACCTCGATCTCCCGGTCCTTGCCGTCGAAGCGACAGCTCAGCTTGAAGATCCGCCGCGAGCTCGCCGGACAACCGGCGGCGAGCAGCGAACGCTCGCGCAGCTGGCTGTACGCCTCCTCGGCGCCCACTGCCTCCGCTTGAGCGCCAGCGACGAAGAAGCTCGTCACTTGCGCCGCGCCTTGACCGGCAGGGCGGGATAGCGCAGTCGCTCCTCGGGCGTCATTTTGCGGATTCTCAGCGAGCCGTCCTTGACCTGGCGCTGGATCTCCTCCAGTTTGACGCGGCGGCGCTCCGCCACACGATCAGCCTGAGTGAGCATCACTCCAGGCTAGCGTGCCGCGGGGGTCGATCCGGGCGTCGCGGCCGATCGCGCTTCGACCACGCGGACTACGACCCGAGTCGGTCGTACGACCCCTTACAGGATCTTGCGGCTTGTTCGCAAGAGACCGTAAGAAGTGGTGCGCTCGGGCTCCGTGGCCCGCATCCCTATCAGCCCGGTGTCGGCACCACCCCTCCGTATCTCGCGGATCGCAAGGCGCAGCTGCATCGCGATCGCCGACGACTTCGACACCGCGATCAGGGCCTTCTCGAACACGGCCAAGCTAAAGGCGTTGCTGACGGCCGCCCGCGCGGCGGTCGGCGAGATCACCATCGGCCTCCCTGGCGGTGCGAGCGTGAGCGTCAAGCCCCGGAGCGCCGGGAATGCATCGATCCGCGAGGACCGCCTTGGCAGAGCGTTGACGCACGTGGGACGCCTGGCCTCAAAGGCGGGGCACGGCGTCGCCCTGCTGTACGACGAGGCACACACGATGCACGATCAGCCGCGCCAGCACCAGCACCCGCTAGGCGCACTGCTCGGGGCGTTCGTCCAGGCCCAAGACGAGGAGGAGCCGCCCCTGCCAGTGATGCTCGTAGTCTCAGGATTGCCACCTTTGGTGGGGAACCTGCAGGCGGCACGCAGCCATGCTGAGCGACTGTTCCGCGCCGAGGAACTCGGGAACCTCAGCCTCAAGTCGCCCGGGAGCGGCGAGCCCAGTGCCGCTGCGCTGGCGTTGATGAAGCCAGCGGCAGACACCGGCATCCCCTTCGAGCAGGCGATCGCCGAGCGTGTCGCCGCCGATGTCGACGGCTACCCGTATTGCATCCAGAAGTACGGCGAGGCGCTCTGGGACGCTGCCGACGCCGCCAACCTCCGGGCCGTCGACGGCAAGCACTACGCCAACACCCGCTCACGCATCCAGGACGCGCTCGACGCCAAGTTCTTCGAGAACCGCTACCTCGACGCGCCGCGCGCGGACCAGCTGACCCTACGGGTCGCGGCCGACCTCGGCGGCGAGCGGTTCGAGATCGCAAACCTCGCCGCCGGGTTCACGAGCCGCAACGCCAACGCGACCCAGCAGAGCATCAACCGGCTTTTGAGGAGCAACCACATCTATCGCGTCAGCCAGGGCGTCTACGCCTACACGGCCCCACTGTTCGGCGACTTCGTACGGCGCAAGCACCCTCGTCAGCCCTCCGACCGGTAATCGCCGAACGACACTCGTAGGGCGTGAGGGTGGATGCCAATACCTCACTGTTCAGCGTACCCTTCGCAGAATTCTGTTTCTTCGGTTGCCTTTGCGGTGAGGCTTTCCGTGTAGAGGACTGAGCCATCGGAGCCCTCGACGACGATTTCACTTGGCGTCGTCGGATAAACACCGTAGAGCAGTGGTCCTTCGGCGTGCGTTGAGGCGGCCAGTTCGACCTTCGTGAGCGGTGTTAGCCCAGCCGGTGTGCGCACGAGGACAGATACGCCGGGCGGCGTGAGGATGCCGTCAAGCAGAGAGTATGGATGCGGCGCGCATTCGGTCGAGAGGTCCCACTGGAACTGTTTCGGCTCCCGGTGTTCTCCGCTGGCTTCCGCGTTGCGCACGCTGAACTGCGGGACCAGCGAGAATTCTGTCCGCCCGCGCAGAATCGCTGCGATGGTCAGGGGTTCACCGGACGGCGCCATCACCGTTGCGAGATTGATGATCTGGGGCGCCCCAGACGCGGGTTCCTTCGTGCAGCGTAGTCGGCTCAGGCCCACGGTGCGCAGGACGCTCCCCTCGTGGCTCAGCTCCTGCACCGAGATCGGGTAGAAATGATACCCGCGGAAGGCATCGATGAAAACTCCCGCCGGCCCTCCGTCCTTGGCTGGAACCTGCACGACGGAGACCGTTACGATCCGTCCGTCGCTGAATCGCACCCGTGCCCAGCGCACGTCCGGCGGCGTCGCGAGCTCGACGGTCTCCACAGGCCCGGAGCAGCTACCGGAGGGTCGCGAGTGGGCACCTTGGTCGAGACATACGCCTTCGCCGCTCCCGCCGTAGCCTTTGTGCACTTCGACGACTTCCACTTCGCGCCTACAGGACCGCCGCGAACCCTCGCGCACGCTTGCACGGATCACGAACGTTGTGCCTGCAGATGTTCGTCCCTTGGCGATCACAGGTGCAAGTTCTTGCTCGGCGAACTGGGACAGCTTCTCCCCGAGTGCCAGCTCCATGTGGTACTCCGCGCTCCTGAGCCCTTCGTCCTCCTCTTCCGTGAGCTTTTCCTTCAATGCATCGATGCGCCGGATGATCGTCCGCTCAGCCTGGCCCTCGTATGATCGAAGCAGCACTTCGAGGTTGCCTTGCACGGCCTGCTTGCTGCGGGCTTCCCTTGCTTCTTTCAAGCTTCTGCTTCCGGGGGGCAGCAGGTGGAACCCGCTTGCCGCCCACCTCCTCATTTCGCTGCAGACCGCGATCGACGGGCCGACGAGGTCTTCCTGGATCTGCGCGGTCTTCTGATGGACGAGTGCAGTGATGGTGGGGTCGCTCCAGGTCAGCTGTCCGGTCGTGGCGATGAAGGCTTCGTAGGGGCCGCGGAGGATGCGGTGGGCTGGCTCGGAGATCGTTTTGTTGATCTCTAGGTCGATCGTCTGTTTCTCTTGTTCACTGCGTGCCCGTTCACCCTGGGCGCGTCCCGAAAGCCTGGGCTTCGATGCGAACGGGCCTTCTTCTTCGATCACGGATTCGTCCGGGGCTCCCTCAAGCACGCCCTTGCATTCGTGGCCGAGGGCTTCGGCAGCCCGGCCCACCGCGACCTCTACAGCCGACGTGCGGGCCAGTCTTGCCTTCGCGAGTTCGTATTCGGCCTTTAGAAGCGCGTGGGTTGCGGCTCGGTCGCCCGATGCGGTGGCCGCGACGCTCATTCGTTCACTCGGGCCGGCCGCCGCCAAGGCGCCAGTGGGCGCAGGGAGCGCGAACGCGAGCATCCCGACCACGACCCAATGGACCGGGATGCGCGCTCTCGCTCGGGCGACCGCCATCAGCTGCCTTCTTGACCGCGGAAGCGCGGCCATTGGGGTGGTGCTTGAGGTGTCGCAGGCGGGCCTTCCAGCGGACAATCTCTACTTCGCAATCGAGCACGATGAGTTCTGGGACAAGCACGGCAGCGACGAAGTGCTGGTCGAGCTG
The DNA here is from genome assembly GCA_035504435.1 of Solirubrobacteraceae bacterium. Lineage (GTDB taxonomy): Bacteria > Actinomycetota > Thermoleophilia > Solirubrobacterales > Solirubrobacteraceae > Palsa-744. Next base: position 39,854 of record DATJRV010000054.1, on the reverse strand, counting down.
CTGCGACGCTCAGACCCCTGGCATCGGGCCGCTCCGGGAGAATCGCCAGGCCGTCTCTCCGATGCTGTCGAGGCCGACATGAAGCTCGCGAATGATCTGCGCAACCGACGCTATAGAGAGTTGCGCCGCGCATTTCGTCCAAGAGCACGCCAGGCGGCGGCGATCGCTGCGATCAAGCAGGCTGAGAAGCTTCTCGCGGATGAGACACTCGGCAAAGCGGTCGAGCGATACGACCGGCTTGACCGCGACCTGGCGGTGTTCGAGAAGCATCTGCCGGCGGCGGTCCCGGCACTCGACGCCATGGAAGAGCGAGCGCTTGATTACGCGCTCGAACGGTAGCTCCGCAGCCTCGATGCTGGCTGACCCCTGGGTCTGGGCAGCGCGAGCGTTTCGTCGGGGCGCAGGCGTACCATCAGACCATGCTTACGGTTGCTGAGGCTGCGCAGCGGGTGGGGAGGAGCCCTGGGACGGTGCGTCGCTGGATTCGTGAGGGACGCTTGCGCGCTGTGCAGACGAACGGCCATCGCGTGATCGACCCGGACGCGCTGGACGAGGTTCGGGACGAGATGTACCCGATGCTCCCGCTGCCCCCCGAGTGGCAGAAGTTGGAGGACGGCACGCCCGCACCGAATTGGGTCGCGGCCGTTGCATTGTCTCGGCTCGGACGTTGAAGCTCGTCATCGATGCGAGCGTCACAGTAGCCGCGGCGGCTAACCCGCTCGGCTTCGAGCGGTTCCGGCGCTTTGAGCTTGTAGCGCCGCCGCTCCTGTGGATAGAGGCGATCTCGACCCTGCACGCGATGGTGTGGCGCGGCGAGCTGCGCAGCGAGCAGGCGCCGCCGGTGCGGGACAGGGTTCTGTCGGCGCCGGTAAAGCGACTGGAGCCAGAGGGCCACGCTCTTGAAGCGTGGTCGGTGGCCGACGAGCTGGGCTGGGCGAAGACCTACGACGCCAACTATGTCGCGTTGGCTCGGATGCTCGGCTGCCGTCTCGTGACGTTGGACGCGCGCATGCGACGTGGCACGGAACGATTCGGCTTCGTCGTCGGACCTACTGAGCTGGGATGAATAGAACCTGCTAAGCAGGGCAGCTTCTGTATCTCCGAAGCCGTCCAAATTGCCGTCTGCGGTTAGTATCGTCTTGCGTCATGGCCCGAGCCATCATTCGCTATTCGTGCAACAGCAAGCCTGCCGGGAAGCATCAGGCCGAGAAGGCGCGGAAGGCACTCCGGGACATTCTGGAAGCGAAGCATTTTTGCAAGGTAGGAGCGGCTGCAAAGGGCACAGCCGCCTGGGAGCTGAGCGGAGTTTCGACGCCCACGGTGGCGACTGCGCTTCGAGAAGTGATGGAAGCCGTGAGTGCGTTCCCGACCGGCGTGCTTGACCACGTCTGGATCTACTGTGACGAGTAGATCCGCCCGTTCGGATCGGTCACTCAAGCCACTCGAAGGGCGAAGTTACGAAACACCTCAGCAGGGACGGTCAGGTGTACCGCTCGCTTCGGTTCACGGCGTATGGCAAACGTCGCCGCGTACCGCTCGGGGTGGTCAGCCAGCAGCAGGCCGAGACGGCTCTGCGTCACACGCTCGCCGACGTAGAGCGCGGGGTGTGGCAGCCGCCGGCCGCCGTCAAGCCACCCCCGGAGCCGAAGGCGGCCCCTACGTTCGGAGAGTTCGGGATGGAGTGGTGGACGCTCGTGCAAGCCCAGCTCGCGCCGAGCACGCGGGCCGACTACTGGTGGCGGCTCACCGTGCATCTCGCGCCCTACTTCGGGGAGCTACACCTGGACGCGATCACCTTCGACACCGTGGAGCACTACATAGCAGCGAAGCTCGCAGAAGACGATCCGCTGTCGGCCCGGTCGATCAACATGACGCTGACGCTGCTCGGGGCGATCCTTGAGCGAGCGGTAGAGCGCGAGCTGATCACCCGCAACCCCGCGAAGGGAAAGGCGAGGCGGGTGCGTGAACGCGCGCCCGTTCGCTCATACTTGGACAGCGCCGGGCAGATTCGGGCGTTGCTCGACGCGGCGGGCGAACTGGACCGGAACGCGCCGAAGGATCGTCGGCATGTCGAGCGCCGCGCGAGGCTCGCTGTGCTCGTGTTCGCTGGGCTGCGAATCTCGGAGCTTTGCGAGCTGCGGTGGCGTGACCTGGACCTCGCGGGCGGCTGGTTGCACGTGGGGGAGGCCAAGACGGACGCGGGCCGGCGCAAGGTGAAGATCAGGGGCGCGCTGCGGGACGAGTTGACGGCGCTGCGTGGCCGCCACGCAGACGCACCGCAGGACGCTCACGTGTTCACGACGCGCGCCGGCGGCCGGATCAGCGACGACAACTTGCGTTCGCGTGTGCTCGGGCGCCCGCCGGTCGTGGTGGACGGCGAGCAGGTGAAGTCAGGAGCGGGCGCGTTGGGGCGGGCGTACAAGCGACTCGAAGCGGCCGGGCTCCCGCCGCTGCCGAAGCTCACACCGCACTCGCTACGCCGGACGTTCTGCTCGCTGCTGTACGCGCTTGGGGAAGACCCCGGCACGGTCATGGACGAAATGGGCCACACCGACCCCGCGCTTGCGCTGCGTATCTACCGGCAGGCGATGCGTCGCGGCACGCACGAGAAGACCGAGCTGCGGGAGCTCATCGAGGGCGGCGAAATGGCCAATAGCGGCCAACGAGACGAAACCGCGGCTGCAGCGCCGGTCGAGACGGAAGCCGCATAGTGGCGAAAACCGCTCAACCAAGCCATAAACCAGGACGCGCCCGGGCCGATTCGAACGGCCGACCTCTCGCTCCGGAGGCGAGCGCTCTATCCACTGAGCTACGGGCGCTGGAGCCTCGATTCTACGGCTCCACTGGATCCGTGCCGACTGCGTGCTTGATTCGGCTACCGTTGTCCCCTGTCGTGCGCGCAGACTACCGACGGCGTCCGCGGGCAGCCGATCAGTTTGAGCCTGCCGGGTGGTGGGTCAGCGTCCGGGACTCGCTGCCCTGGTTCGCCGACGGCGCGCCCTTGGGGAGTGACGTTGGATTGCGGCGTAACGTGCCTCGATTCCGACGCCCGCTCCTAGTTTGCGCGCCGTACCGCTCGGGGAACAAGGTGCCACCCGCGACCCTTCTTTCGCACCTTGTCCTCATGCTCGAGGCGTGACATGAGGCGATATAGGGACCTCTCGCTGATCGCCACGTGCTGAGCAAGTTCTGGGACGGTGATCCCAGGCCGATCGTGGAGGAGCTTGAGCACGTGAAGTGTTCCGCTGCGAGTCGCTTTGGCCCGGCTTTGCACGGTAGCGTGGCCGCTCCGTTTGGCTGGGCTAGCTCTCCCCGCCCGTTGCGCCGTGCGCGACCGACTGGTCCTTGTTGTTCCGTCGTCAATGGCTCGAACACCGACGCGATCCAGCACCTCGCTACGGCGAACCTTCAATTCGCGCAGCAACAGGTCTATGTCCTGCTCCGTTGCGTCGCTGTCGGCGGCGATCGTCACGACAGGCGACGGCGCCTCGTCATAGGAGGTGAGCGCGAACCGGGGCCCGTCGTCGTCGAGTCGGACAACCAGGATTCGTGCGGATCCCAGTTCGCTGTCGACTTCGCTCCAGCGCAAGCCAACCCGATTGGAGAAATCGGCGGGAGCCACCGCGACGGTCACGACGGGCAGTCCAGTCACGACTGTCTCGGCGGAAAGGACCTCAAGCTCTGAGGCTGGTCTCGTCTGCGTCGTGGCACTCATATGCAGTCCTCGGTAGCCCGCTTAATGACTACCTCGATCTTAGCCCAGCCGTCATGCTCCCAAGCCTGTCCGTGAGGTGGCGAATACCAGGTTGGCTCTGATCCCCACGGAGTGTTTGGCTCGATGAACGAAAAGAATTCGATGCCGCTCGCATCTCCGGGGAGCGGCCCGGGGAAGGCGAGTACAGCCAGGATCCCTGAGCCGATCCGTCCGCGGCCCCAGAGCTGCCCGTTTTTGGCCATCTTCGCGAATAGGTCGTGCGGGTGCTTTCCATCCTTCGTCTTGCGGTGGAACGGGCCGTAGATCTGACGGGTGCCATAGTCGGGCGGGGTCCGGGGTGCAGGACTGCTCACGGACAAGGATTCAATTCCATGCATCGGACTCCTGGAGCGGATCGCTTCTATCTCCCGCGCCGGGCGGCGGCTCGACGATCGCGGATGCGGACTGGCAGCGCGTCCTCCGGGAGTCGATCGGCGGCTTCGACGCGAAGCACAGCGCTCCCCACCGCCAGCCCCCGCCGCTACCGTAGCCCCCATGGACCTGTCCCTGTTCTTCGCCGGCACCGCCGGCTCCGTCCCGAGCGCCCGCCGCGGCCTCCCCGCGATCCTCGTGCGCCGCGGCGGCGACCGGCTGCTGTTCGACTGCGGCGAAGGCACGCAGCGCCAGCTGCTGCGCTCGGTCGGGTTGCCAGACCTGGACAGCATCTTCCTCACGCACTTCCACGCCGACCACTGGCTGGGGCTGCCGGGGATGCTGAAGTCGTTCGCGCTGCGTGAGCGCAGCGAGCCGCTCACCGTGTTCGGGCCGCCGGGCCTGACCGAGCTGATGGGCGTGATGCGCGTGATCTACGGTCGCCTGCCCTACCAGCTGAGCATCGTCGAGCTCGCGCCCGCCGAGCCGCTCCGGCGCGACGGCTACGTGATCGCCGCGATCCCCGTGCGCCACAAAGGCGAGGCCTTCGGCTACGCGATCGTCGAGGACGCGCGCCCCGGCCACCTCGACCCGCAGCTCGCCGAGCAGCTCGGCGTGACGCCCGGCCCGGACTTCGGCCGCCTGCAGCGCGGCGAGACCGTCGCCGGGGTGAAGCCCGAGCAGGTGATGGGTCCCACGCGGGAGGGGCGCAAGGTGGTCATCTCCGGCGACACCGCCCCGTGCGAGGCGCTCGCGATCGCAGCGCACCAGGCGGACGTGCTCGTGCACGAGGCCACCTTCCTGCACGAGGAAGCGCAGCGCGCGCGCCAGACGCTGCACAGCACCGCGCGCCAGGCCGCCGAGCTGGCGCGCGACGCGCAGGTGCGGCTGCTCGCGCTCACACACGTCTCCAGCCGCTACGCCGGCGGCGAGCTGCGCGACGAGGCGCGCGCGATCTTCCCCGCCACCGAGGCGGTGCGCGACTTCGACACGATCGACGTGCCGTTCCCCGAGCGCGGCGGCGCCACGCTCGAGCGCTGGTCCGACCGCCTCGCGCGCGAGCGCGCACAGGCCGAGCCGGGCGCGCCGCGCGAGGCGGGCGCGCAGGCCGAGCCAGCCACCGCGGGCGCTTCCTCGCCGCGGGCGGAGCCCGTCGCATCCCCCTGATACATTGCTGGCGCTCCTTTAACCAGGTCCCGAGAGGCCAGGAAGGAATCGATGGCAGCAGACGAGAAGGTGGTCCTCCACGAGGAGGAAGTAGGGCGGGCGCTCACGCGCATCGCCCACGAGATCCTCGAGCGCAACCCCGGCGCATCGTCCCCGGAGGGGCAGCAGGCACCGGCGCTCGTCGGCATCCACCGCCGCGGAGCGTTCCTCGCCGACCGGCTGCACGCGCTGCTCGAAGGGCTGCTCGGCGAGCGGGTGCCGCTGGGCGACCTCGACATCGGCTTCTACCGCGACGACGTCGGCACGCGCCCGGACGCGCCGGTGCTGCACGCCTCGCACATCGACTTCGACGTCAGCGCGCTCACCGTGGTGATCGTCGACGACGTGCTGTACACGGGGCGCACCGTGCGCGCGGCGATCGAGGCGCTGTTCGCCTACGGGCGCCCGCAGCGCGTGCAGCTCGCCGTGCTCGTCGATCGCGGCCACCGCGAGCTGCCCATCCGCCCCGACTACGTCGGCAAGAACCTGCCCACCTCCCGCGCCGAGCACGTGACCGTGCGCCTGCGCGAGCTGGACGGGGTGGACGAGGTGGCGATCGCCCAACCGGTGGAGGCGACGCTGTGAACCACCTGCTGTCGATCGACGAGCTCGACCGCGCGGACATCGAGCGGATCGTCACCCAGGCGGAACGCTTCGCCGAGGTGTCGGACCGCGAGATCAAGAAGCTGCCCACGCTGCGCGGGCGCATGGTGCTGAACCTGTTCTACGAGGCGTCCACGAGGACGCGCAGCTCCTTCGAGCTGGCGGCCAAGCGGCTGTCCGCGGACGTGGTGAACTTCGCCGCCAGCGGCTCCAGCGTGGAGAAGGGCGAGTCGCTGAAGGACACCGTGCTCACGCTCAGCGCGCACAAGCCCGACGCGATCGTCCTGCGCACGCCGTGGGCGGGCGCCGCGGAGCTCGTCTCCCGCTGGTGCAGCGCGGCGATCGTGAACGCCGGCGACGGCAAGCACGAGCACCCCACGCAGGCGCTGCTCGACGTGTACACGCTGCGCCGCCGCGTGGGCGCGATCGACGGCGCGTGCATCTGGATCGTCGGCGACGTCGCGCACTCGCGCGTCGCGCGCTCCAACGTGCTCGCCTTCCAGCGCATGGGCGCGCGCGTGACCGTCGCCGGCCCGCCCACGCTGATCCCGCGCGGCATCGAGGCGCTCGGGTGCGACGTCCGCTACACGCTCGACGAGCTGCCCTCTGCGGACATCGTGTACGCGCTGCGCATGCAGCGCGAGCGCATGAGCGAGACGTGGGTGCCCTCGCTGCGCGAGTACGCCGCCTGGTATCAGGTCAACGGCGCGCGCCTGTCGCCCAACCAGATCCTCATGCACCCTGGGCCGGTCAACCGGGGCGTGGAGCTGTCCGGCGAGGTGGTCGACTCGCCGCAGGCGGTGATCACCGCGCAGGTGGAAGCGGGCGTGGTCGTGCGCATGGCCGTGCTGTACGAGCTGCTGGCCGGCGCACGCACCCTCGCGGGCGCAGGCGAGCCGCGGCCCGCGCCGCCCGCGTCGGGAGAGGCGCTGGTGGGGAGCCGCGAGGCATGAGCATCGTCGGGCAGCCGGTCGGGAGCCGCGAGGCATGAGCGCCGACATGCCGCTGGTCGGCGGGTGCCGCGAGCCCGCGGAGCTGCTGCTGCGCGACGTGCACGTGCTCGACCCGCGCGCGCACATCGACGCCCGCCACGACGTGCTCGTGCGCGGCGGGCTGATCGCCGAGCTCGCGCCGCCCGGCACGCTCGAGCCCGGCGGCGAGCCCACGCGCGAGCTGGTGGAGGGCGATGGGCGCCTGCGCCTGCTGCCCGCGTTCTTCGACCCGCACGTGCACCTGCGCACGCCCGGCCAGGAGCACAAGGAGGACATCGACAGCGGCACCCGCGCGGCCGCCGCCGGCGGGTTCTGCGCGGTGATCGCGATGCCCAACACCGACCCCGTGCTCGACTCGGCGCCGCTGCTGCGCTCGCTGCGCGACGCCGCCGCGCGCGAGGCGCGCGTGCCGGTGGGCTTCCTGCCGGCGATCACCCGCGGACTGCAGGGCGAGCAGCTGACGGAGATGGCCGAGCTGCGCGGCGAGGGCGCGCTGGGCTTCAGCGACGACGGGCGCCCGGTGGCGAGCGCGGGCATGCTGCGCAAGGCGCTCCAGTACCAGCGCCTGTGCGGCGGCGTGCTGTCGCTGCACGAGGAGGACCCCACGCTCTCGCGCGGCGGCGCGATGCGCGAGGGGGCGGTCAGCACCGCGCTCGGCATCGCCGGCATCCCCAGCGTCGCCGAGTCCACGATGGTCGCCCGCGACGCCGCGCTGGCCGGCTACGAGGACGCGCGCGTGCACTTCCAGCACCTGTCGAGCGCGGCCTCCGTGGACGCGCTCGCCGACGCCAAGGCGCGCGGCTACAGCGTCAGCGGCGAGGTGTGCCCGCACCACCTGCTGCTCACCGACGAGGACGTGCGCACGCTGGACACGCGCATGAAGATGTACCCGCCGCTCGCCGGCGAGGAGGACCGTCGGGCGCTCGTGGAGGCGCTGCGCGCGGGGGCGATCGACTGCGTGGCAACCGACCATGCCCCACACGCCCGCGAGGAGAAGGAAGTCCCCTTCGAGCAGGCACCGATGGGCACTACAGGTCTGGAGACTGCGTTCGCAGCGCTGTACACCGGCCTCGTGATGACCAAGGCGATCGCGCTACCCACGCTCGTGGAGCGGATGACAGCGGGCGCTGCGCTGTACGGGCTCCCGCCGGCAACCGTTTCCGTGGGTCAACCGGCCAACCTCACGCTCGTCGATCTGGACGCCGTGTGGGTCGCCGGGGAGCACGGCTGGCAGAGCCGCTCGGAGAACTGCTGCTTCGCCGGGCGCTCGCTGCACGGCCGCGTGCTGCTGACGCTCGCCGCCGGCGCGGTCGCGCACCGAGACCGCGCGCTCGCGGCGTCCCCCGAGGGGGAGATGGCGGGGGCCTCGTGAGCCTGCTCAGCCGCGACCGCGCGGCGCTCGTGGTCGTGGACGTCCAGGAGGGCTTTCGTCCCTACGACTCGTTCGCCGGTGTCGCCGGCGCGTGCGGCAAGCTCGTGCACGCCGCGCGCATCCTCGGCGTGCCCGCGCTCGTCAGCGAGCAGTACCCCAAAGGCCTCGGCTCGAGCGCGCCCGAGCTCGACCTACAGGACGAGCGGCGGATCGAGAAGACCGTGTTCTCCGCCGCGCGCGCCGACGGCTTCGACCTGGGCGGCGCGGAGCAGGCGATCGTGTGCGGGATCGAGACGCACGTGTGCGTCAGCCAGACCGTGCACGACCTGCTCGCGGACGGCGTCGAAGTGCACGTCCCCGCCGACGCCGTCGGCTCGCGCCACCAGCTCGACTACCAGCGCGGCCTCGAGCGCCTGGAGCGCGCGGGCGCCGTCGTCACCACCGTGGAGGCCGCGCTCTTCGAGCTGCTCGAGCGCGCGGGCACGCCGGAGTTCAAGGCCGTCCAAGCGCTCATCAAGTGACGCGCCCGAGCTGCTCACATCCGCGGCGCCGGCAGGCGTCCTCGCCATGAACGACGCCACCGCATACGTGCTGCTGGAGGACGGCGCGCGCTTCGACGGCGAGGCGTGCGGGGCGCTCGATCCCGCCCACCCCTCGCCCGACGGCCACGCGGTCGGCGAGGTGGTGTTCACCACCGGCATGTCCGGCTACCAGGAGTCGATGACCGACCCGTCGTTCGCCGGGCAGCTGATCGCCTACACCTACCCGCACATCGGCAACTACGGCGTCAGCGCGCAGGCGATGGAGTCAGAGCGCGCGTGGGCGCGCGCGGCGATCATGCGCGAGGCGCGGGGCAGCGAGGACGCCCCCAGCGCCGAGCGCGGCTGGCTGGACTGGCTGCGCGACTGCGGCGTGCACGCGATCAGCGGCGTGGACACGCGCGCGCTCGTACGCCACATCCGCGACGCGGGCGCCATGCGCGGGGGCGTGTTCCCCGCCTCCATGCCCGAGACCCGCGCGCGCGAGCTGATCGACGCCGAGCCGGCGATGGCCGGCCAGGACCTCGCGCGGCTCGTCACGCCCGAGCGCGCCAGCCGTCACGGCAGCGGGGACGGCCCGCGCATCTGCGTGATCGACAGCGGCATCAAGGCCTCGATGGTGCGCGAGCTCGTCGCGCGCGGCGCGCGCGTGACGCTGCACCCGTGCACCGCCAGCGCGTCCGAGCTGCTCGCCGAGGACCCCGACGCGATCTTCCTGTCCAACGGCCCCGGCGACCCCGGCGCGCTCTCCTACATCGTCGACACGGTGCGCGAGCTCGTCGGCAGGAAGCCCGTGTGGGGCATCTGCCTCGGCCACCAGCTGCTCTGCCGGGCGGTCGGCCTGGAGACCTTCAAGCTGCCGTTCGGCCACCACGGCGCCAACCACCCCGTGCGCGACCTGCAGACGGGGCGTGTGGAGATCACCTCCCAGAACCACGGCTTCGCCGCGCTCGGCCCCGGCGGCGCGCGCACGATCGACACCGACGAGCCCGTGCGCTGGGAAACCGACTTCGGCGCCGCCCAGCTCTCGCACGTGAACCTGTATGACCGCACCGTCGAGGGCCTCGAGCTGCTGGACGTGCCCGGCGGCACCGTCCAGTACCACCCCGAGGCCGGCCCCGGCCCACACGACAGCCTGTACCTGTTCGACCGCTTCCTGGAGCGCATTGCCGCGGCGTAGCGACATCGAGACGATCCTGATCCTCGGCTCGGGGCCGATCGTGATCGGCCAGGCAGCCGAGTTCGACTACTCGGGCGTGCAGGCGTGCAAGGTGCTGCGCGAGGAGGGCTACCGGGTGGTGCTCGTCAACTCGAACCCCGCGACGATCATGACCGACCCGGAGTTCGCCGACGCCACCTACATCGAGCCGCTGCTCGCAGGGCCGGTCGCACAGGTGATCGAGCGCGAGCGCCCCGACGCGCTGCTCGGCACGCTCGGCGGGCAGACCGCGCTCAACTTGTCCAAGGCGCTGCACGACGACGGCACGCTCGCGCGCTTCGGCGTGGAGCTGATCGGCGCCAACTACGACGCCATCGCCTGCGCCGAGGACCGTGAACTGTTCCGCGCGACGATGGAACGAGCGGGGCTGCGCATGCCGCGCAGCGCGATCGTCTCAGGCTTCCTCGCCGATGAGCTCGCGCACGCGCACGTCGCCGACGCGGGCCACGTGGACATCCAGCTGGGGCTCGAGCGCGCGCGCGCCGCGCTGCCCGAGCTCGGCCTGCCGTGCGTCGTGCGCCCCGCCTACACGCTCGGCGGGCGCGGCGGCGGCATCGCCCGCACCGAGGAGGAGTTCGAGCGCATCGTCGCCCACGGCATCGAGGTCTCGCCGATCGGCCAGGTGCTGCTCGACGAGTCCGTGCTCGGCTGGGGCGAGTTCGAGCTGGAGGTCATGCGCGACAACGCCGACAACGTCGTGATCGTCTGCTCGATCGAGAACGTCGACCCGATGGGCGTGCACACGGGAGACTCCGTCACCGTCGCCCCCCAGCAGACGCTCACCGACCACCTCTACCAGCAGCTGCGCGACCAGGCGATCGCGGTCATCCGCGCCGTCGGCGTCGAGACCGGCGGCTCCAACGTGCAGTTCGCCGTCAACCCCCACACCGAGGAGATCCTCGTCATCGAGATGAACCCCCGCGTGTCGCGCAGCTCGGCGCTCGCCTCCAAGGCCACCGGCTTTCCCATCGCCAAGATCGCCGCGCGCCTCGCCGTCGGCTACCGCCTGGATGAGATCGACAACGACATCACCGGCGTCACCCCCGCGTGCTTCGAGCCCACCATCGACTACGTCGTCGTCAAGTGGCCGCGCTTCGCGTTCGAGAAGTTCCCCGGCACCGCGCCCACGCTCTCCACGCACATGAAGTCCGTCGGCGAGGCGATGGCCATCGGGCGCACGTTCCAGCAGGCGTTCGCCAAGGCCATGCGCTCACGCGAGCTCGACAAGCGCCCCGGCCTGAGCGGGGTGGCGCAGGACGCGCTGCTCGACAGCCTCGACAACCCCGAGGCGGGCCGCTACGAGACGATCCTCGAGCTGCTCGCCCGCGGCGTCCCCATCGAGTCCGTCCACGAGCGCACGCACATCGACCCGTGGTTCCTGCGCGAGCTGCGCGAGCTCGCCCGCGACGGCGCCGCGCCGTTCGCCGGCCAGCGCACGTTCCGCTCGGTCGACACGTGCGCCGCCGAGTTCCCCGCCCGCACCCCCTACTACTACGCCGGCTGGGAGCGGCCGGTTCACTCCGCGGGCAACGGCGAGGGACGGGCTGTGAACGCCGTCCACGAGGTTCGCCGCGGCGAGCGCGAGTCCGTGATCATCCTTGGCTCCGGGCCCAACCGCATCGGCCAGGGCATCGAGTTCGACTACTGCTGCGTGCACGCCGCCATGACCGTCCGCGCCTCCGGCCGCGACGCGGTGATGGTCAACTGCAACCCCGAGACCGTCTCCACCGACTACGACACCTCCGACCGGCTGTACTTCGAGCCGCTCACGCTCGAGGACGTGCTCGCCGTCGTCGAGATCGAGAACGGCGGCCCGCTCGCGCAGCGCGATGCGCCGGCCAGCGCGCCGGGAGCCCTCGCCGGCGATGCCCCGCCGGGCGGCAAGCTGGCCGGGGTGATCGTGCAGTTCGGCGGGCAGACGCCGCTCAAGCTCGCCGCCGGCCTCGCCGCCGCCGGCGTGCCGCTGCTCGGCACCAGCGTCGAGGCCATCGACCTCGCCGAGGACCGCGCGCGCTTCGGCGCGCTGCTGGCGCGCCTCGGCTACAAAGCGCCGCCCTACGCCACCGCCCAGTCGCTGCAGGATGCCCTCAAGTGCGCCGACCGCGTCGGCTTCCCGCTGATCGTGCGCCCCTCCTACGTGCTCGGCGGGCGCGCCATGGAGATCGTCTACGACCACCACGGCCTCGCCGACTACCTCCGCCGTGAGCTAGGCAGCGCAGGCGGCGCCTCCAGCGCCGCCGGAGCACCCGCTGCCGGCGAGACCCACGACGAACGCTCGCACGAGAGCCCGGAGGGCTCTCCCTCGATCTTCTTGGACCGCTTCCTCGAGAACGCCACCGAGATCGACGTGGACGCACTGTGCGACGGCCACGAGGTGTGGATCGGGGGGATCATGCAGCACGTCGAGGAGGCCGGCGTGCACTCCGGCGACAGCGCCTGCGTGCTGCCGCCGCACTCGCTCGGCGAGGACATGCTCGAGCAGGTGCGCGCCGCCACCCGCGAGATCGCGCTCGCCATCGGGGTGGTGGGGCTCATCAACGTGCAGTACGCGATCGCCGGCGGCGAGCTGTACGTGATCGAGGCCAATCCCCGCGCCTCGCGCACCGTCCCGTTCGTGTCCAAGGCCATCGGCGTGCCGCTCGCCAAGCTCGCCTGCCGCATCATGCTGGGAGAGCGGATCGCCGAGCTCGACCTGCCGATGGAGCGCCAGGGGGTCGGCTTCGGCCAGCACATCTCCGTCAAGGAGGCCGTGCTGCCGTTCGACCGCTTCGAGGGCGCCGACGCGCTGCTCGGCCCCGAGATGCGCTCCACGGGAGAGGTGATGGGCATCGCCCGCGACTTCCCCACCGCCTTCGCCAAGGCGCAAGCCGCCGCCGGGCTGCCGCTGCCCACCGGCGGCACCGCCTTCATCACCGTCACCGACGCCGACAAGGACGGCGCCGGCGCCATCGCCCTCACGCTGCACGACGCCGGCTTTCGCATCATCGCCACGCGCGGCACCGCCCAGGCGATCGCCCGCATGGGCGTGCCCGTGGAGCGCATCAACAAGATCGGCGAGGGCTCCCCGCACGTCATCGACTGGATCGAGCGCGGCGACGTCGACCTCGTCGTCAACACCCCCACCGGCGTCGGCGCGCGCACCGACGGGCGCGAGATCCGCCGCGCCGCCGTCACCCACGGCATCCCCTGCCTCACCACCCTCGCAGCCGGCGTCTCCGCCGCCCGCGCCATCGCCCGCGCACACCACGAAGGTGGGGCGGGGGCCGGCGAAGTCCTGTGCCTGCAGGAGCTGCACGGCCGGGTGGGCGGGGTGTCAAACGGGGCGCCCACCGCGTGAGCACCGCGCCGTTCCAGCGCCGCGCGCTCACCGTCACCGCCGTCCAGCAGCTCGGCGCCTACACCGTGCTGCGCGCCGCCGAGCAGCCCGTCGCCGGCGGCCAGTCCGGCGCCCGCGCCGCGGTCCCCGCGCCCGGCGCCGCGGTCCCCGCACCTGGCGCCGCGGTCCCCGCGCCCGGCGCCGCGGTCCCCGCGCCCGGCGCCGCGGTCCCCGCGCCCGGCCAGTTCGCCATGCTCGCCGCCGTCGAGCGCTGGGGCGGGGGAGAGGACGAGCGGCCGTACCTCGCGCGCGCGTTCTCCTACGCCCGCCACACCCAAGGCGAGGCGCACTTCCTGCTCGAGGATGTCGGCCCCGGCACGCGGCGGCTGTGCGAGCTCGGCGTCGGCGAGCGCATGTGGGCGCTCGGTCCACTCGGCCGCGGCTTCAAGGCGGGCGGGCCCGATCTCCACGGGCGTCGCGCGCTGCTCGTCGGCGGCGGCGTCGGCATCGCGCCACTTGCCATCCTCCAGGACGCCCTCGCCAGCTCAGGCGAGGCCGCAACCGTGCTTCTAGGCTTTCGCGACCGCGCGCGCGCAGAGGGCGCCGCGTTGCTCACGCACCCCCGCGTCGCCACCGACGACGGCTCCGTCGGCCACCACGGGCTCGTCACCCAGCTGCTCGCCGACGAGCTGCGGCGCGACGCACGCGCCGTCGTCTACGCGTGCGGGCCGGCGCCCATGTTGGAGAGCGTCCGCGCGCTCTGCGAGCGCACCCAAGTGCCCGCCCAGCTCGCGCTCGAGGCGGGCATGGCCTGCGGTTTCGGCGCCTGCTTCGGCTGCGTCGTGCCGCGTCGCGGCGGCGGCTACCTGCGCGCATGCGTCGACGGGCCCGTCATCGACGCCGCCGAGCTCGAGCACGTGGACGCCCACGCCGGAGCGCCCGCATGAGCGCCGCGGGTGCCGTCACACAAGGCGTCGAGTTCTGCGGCCTGCAGCTCGCCCACCCGATCATCAACGGCTCCGGCACCTTCGACGCGCTCGCCGCCGCGCGCGCGTTCGGCGACGAGCTCACACAGCGCTTCCCGTTCGCCGCCTACGTGTCCAAGACGATCACCCTCGAGCCCCGCGCCGGCAACCCGCCGCCGCGGCTGTGGGAGTCCTCCGCCGGTCTCATCAACTCCATCGGCCTGCCCAACAAGGGCCTCGACGGCTACCTCGCCGAGGACCTCCCCGCGCTCGCCCAGCTCGGGATCGGCGCGGGTGGGCCGGTGGGTGGGGCTTCGGCGGGCGAGCCAGCAGCGGCGGGCGAGCCAGCAGCGGCGGGCGGGCCTGCACCGGCGGGCGGGACTGCACCGACACCGCTCATCACCAACGTCATGGGCTCCAGCGCCGAGGAGATCGCGCGACTGCTCGAAGCCTGCGATGCGTACCCGTCGATCGCCGCGATCGAGCTCAACGTCTCGTGCCCCAACGTCAACACCGGGCTCGACATCGGCGCCGACCCAAGCCAGCTCCACGACGTCGTGCGCGCCGTCAGGCCACGCACCGGCAAGCCGCTCATCGTCAAGCTCACGCCCAACACCGCCGACGTCGTCGCCTGCGCACAAGCCGCCGAGGACGGCGGCGCAGACGCCGTCTCGCTGATCAACACGCTGCGCGCCAGCGCGCTCACGCCGCGGCGCGCCGCGGGTGGGCCGCGTCGCGACCCGCGGCCGGCGCCGTGGCTGGGCGGCGGCAGCGGCGGGCTGTCCGGTCCCGCGATCCGCGTCGTAGCGCTCGCGCAGGTCGCAGCGGTGGCCGCGCGCGTGAGCGTTCCCGTGGTCGGCATGGGCGGCGTGCAGACGGCAGCGCACGCGCGCGATCTGCTCGACGTGGGGGCCACGCTCGTTGCCGTCGGCACCGAGAGCTTCCGCGATCCTCGCGTGGCGGCCACGATCGCACGCGAACTCCGCAATGTGCGGCATACCGCTGGCTCGAAGTTGTAGGAAGCCTAAAAATCCCTGCAAACAGCGGGGGATACCGTCCACCAGCCTCGACGTATCTCCACCTCAGCTTGAGGTCGAGCTGAGTTTGCGATTTTTCCTTGATCGCCCGCCGGGGGTGTGTAGACTCGCCGCCCATGGCGCCGGCGACCGGAACGACGTCCCTCAGCACCTCATCCGCTCCCGAGCGCTCGCTGAACCAGAGGATGGATGCGCTCGCGCGCGCCAACGAGATCCGCATTCAGCGCGCCCAGCTCAAGCGCGACCTCAAGTCCGGCCGGCGCTCCATCCACTCGCTGCTGCTCGACCCGCCCGAGTACGTCGAAACGGCCAAGGTCTTCGACATGCTGCTCGCCGTCCCCAAGTACGGGCGCGTGAAGGTCAACAAGATCCTCGCCCACTGCCGCATCGCCCCCAGCAAGACCATCGGCGGGCTCTCCGAGCGCCAGCGCTCCGAGCTCGTGCAGCTGCTCCACCACCCCTCAGCTCGCTGAGCGGCGCGCACGGGAACGCCGCGTGAGCGACGTGCACGGGAGCGCCTGGCTGTTCCTCCGCGGCCGCCATTAGGGTGGCGGCGATGGCGCGCGTGTTCGTCATAACCGGGCCCTCCGGCGTCGGCAAGGGGACGCTCATCCGCGGGCTCATGGAGCGCCTGCCGAAGCTCGAGCTGTCCGTGTCCGCCACCACCCGCGCGCCGCGCCCCGGCGAGCGCGACGGGCGCGACTACCACTTCCTCAGCCGCCACGAGTTCGACCGGCGCGTCGCCGCCGGCGACTTCGTCGAGCACGCCGACTACGCCGGGCGCAGCTACGGCACCCTGCGCTCCGAGCTCGACGCACGCCTGCACGCCGGCGTGCCCGTCGTGCTCGAGATCGAGGTGCAGGGCGCGCGCCAAGTCCGCCAAGCGATGCCCGAGGCGGTGCAGGTGTTCATCGCGCCGCCCTCCCTCGCCGCACTGCGCACGCGGCTCGTCGGGCGCGGCACCGACGACGCCGCCGAGGTCGAGCGCCGGCTGCGCGTCGCCGAGCAGGAGCTCGCCGCGCAGCCCGAGTTCGCGCACGTCGTCGTCAACGACCGGCTCGACGACGCGCTCGCGCAGTTGGTGGACATCGTGCGGGCGAATCTCTGCGGCGAGGCTCGCCGGTGAGGTATTCATTTTCAAATTGCTGTATAGCCATAGTGATACGGGACTTTGCCGCGCATCCACTAAACTGCGAGGCCAACTACGAAAGGCCGACACAACCGTGATCTCCCCCCGCATCGACCGTCTGCTCGAGCAGGTCGACTCCAACTACGCCGGCGTGATCGTCGCCGCCAAGCGCGCCCGCCAGATCAACAGCTACTACCACAACCTCGGCGAGGGGACCTTCGACGAGTTCCCGCCCCCCATGGTCGAGACCGCCTCCAAAAACTATTTGACGATAGCCCTGGAGGAGGTTGCCGCCGGCAAGATGAAGTACCACTACAGGTAGTCCCTGTAGGCGCAACGCTCGCGCCAGGGCTTGCCGGCGCACCCGCGGCGCTCTACAACGTAAGGCATGTCCCGCATCCTGCTCGGCGTCAGCGGCGGCATCGCCGCGTACAAGGCGCTCGAGCTCGTGCGCCTCGCGACCGCCGCCGGGCACACGGTGCGCGTCGTGCAGACGCCCACCAGCCGGCGCTTCGTCGGGCAGGCCTCGTTCGAGGCGCTCACCGGCGCGCCGGTGCTCGTGAGCGAGTTCGAGCGCGACCCCACGCACGGCGCGTTCCCCGACCAGACGCCGCCAGCGCACGCGCCGCTCAGCCACCTCGCGCTCGTGGAGGCGGCCGAGGTGTACCTGATCGCGCCCGCGTCCGCCAACACGCTCGCCAAGCTCGCGGCCGGCCTCGCCGACAACCTGCTCACCAGCGCCGCCCTCGCAGCCAGCTGCCCGCTCGTGCTGGCGCCGGCGATGAACAACCGCATGTACGCGCACCCCGCCACGCAGGCCAACCTCGCCACGCTGCGCGCGCGCGGCGCGATCGTCGTCGAGCCCGACAGCGGGCGGCTGGCCTCCAAGGGCGAGGAGGGCGTCGGGCGCCTGGCCGCGCCCGCGCGCCTGCTCGCCGCGTGCAAGGACGCGCTCGAAGGACGCGCGGGCGCGGATGCCAACCCGCACGCGG
Source organism: Solirubrobacteraceae bacterium (assembly GCA_035504435.1). Classification (GTDB taxonomy): domain Bacteria; phylum Actinomycetota; class Thermoleophilia; order Solirubrobacterales; family Solirubrobacteraceae; genus Palsa-744. Next base: position 22,358 of record DATJRV010000054.1, on the reverse strand, counting down.
ATGCCAACCCGCGCGCGGACGCCAGCCTGCACGCGGACGTCAACCCGCTCCAGCACGCGGGCGCGCACCCACACGGCGGGAGCCTCGCCGGGCTGAAGGTGCTGGTCAGCGCCGGCGGCACGCGCGAGCCGATCGACAGCGTGCGCTTCCTCGGCAACAGCTCCTCCGGGCGCATGGGTCTCGCGCTCGCGCAGGCCGCCCGCGAGCGCGGCGCGCAGGTCACGCTCGTGGCGGCCAACGTCGCGCTGCCCACGCCCGCCGGGGTGCAGCGTCGCGATGTCGGCAGCGCTGCTGAGATGCAGCAGGTCTGCGAACAGGAGTTCCCCGCGTGCGACGTGCTGCTGATGGCTGCCGCCGTCGCCGACTTCACGCCCGCCGCACCCGCCAACGGCAAGCTCAAGAAGTCAGCGCGCGAACGTTTGCAGTTGACGCTCGAACCCACCGCCGACATCCTCGCCATGCTCGCCGCGCGCCGGCGCGACGGGCAAACGCTCGTCGGCTTCGCCGCCGAGCACGGCGAGGGCGCGCTCGACTACGCGCGCGGCAAGCTCGTCGACAAGCACCTGGACGCGATCGTCGTCAACGACATCGCACGCGCAGACATCGGCTTCAACGTGGACGCCAACGAGGTCACCATTCTCACCGCCACCGGCGATCGACACGTCCCGCGGGCGAGCAAGGCGCACGTCGCCAGCGCCGTCCTCGATGCTGTCGAGAGCCTGCGGGGGAGCAGTTAAGCTGGGCCGATGGACAGCGTCTACGACCTCTACAGCCGCGGGTGCGAACTGCTCCACCACGGCGACCATCAGGCGGCGATCGTGCCGCTGAGCAAGGCACGCGACCTGGAGCCCGACAAGGCGTCAATCCGCGAGGCGCTCGGACGCGCGCTGTTCCACGCCCAGCACTACGAAGGCGCCGCCGCCGAGTTCCACGCGGTCGCGCTCAGCGCGCCCACCAACGACTACGCGCTGTTCTGCCTCGGGCGCTCAATGCAACTGCTGGGACGCCATCGCGAGGCGCGCGGGCCGCTCGCGCTGGCGTGCTCGCTGGCGCCCGAACGCGCCGACTACCGCCTGTACCGCGACCGCGCGCGCCGCGACGCCGAGCGCGCCTGAGAGCGATATGCGCGGAAGGCTCGCTGCTATGCTCGAACGACAGCTTTCGTGCCCGCGCATGTGCGCCGGCTGCAGTACCGAGAGTGGGCGCCCGCCCGCTTTTTTTGCGTAAGGAGTGAGTTTCATGAGCGCACTACAGACCGAGATAGAAGCACGGCTCGCCGCCAGCGAGCCCGACGTCGAGGTGCTGCTCGCGGAGATCTCCGGCGGACGCTGCGTGCGCGTGTTCATCGACCACCCAGACGGTGTCACGCTCGCCACCTGCGAGCGCGTGAGCACGCTCCTCACCGACCTGCGCGAGCGCTACTCGCTGGAGGTCTCCTCGCCAGGGCGCGAGCGGCCGCTCACCAAGCCCGCGCACTTCCGCCGCTTCGTCGGGCGCCGCGCGCGGGTGCGCATGCGTCACCCTCGCCCCACTGCCCCGCTGGGTGATGGCGAGCGCGCCGGGGGTGCGAGACCGGTGGCGAGCTTCACGGGGGAGCTGGTCGGGGCCTCTGACGAGGAGGTCACGCTGGCAGCCGACGGGGGCATCATCGCGATCCCCTACTCGGAGATCCGTCGTTCGAACCTGATTGGGGAGTGAGGAGTCGCCAATGTCACGCGAAATCCTTGAGGCCATGCATGCGCTCGCGCGCGAGAAGGGGATCGAGCCCGAGAAGCTGATGATCGCGCTGGAGGACGCGCTGCTGTCCGCCTACAAGAAGCAGCCCGGCTCAGCCAAGTACGCGCGCGTGGAAATGGACCGCGACACCGCCGACTTCCGCGTCATCGAACTGAAAATCCCCGAGCGCCTGGAGGCGCACTTGATCGTCGAGACGATCGACGAGGAAACCACCATCGACCCCGAGACGGGGGAGATGCGCGAACCCGAGGAACCGGAAATCGACCCCAAGAAGTTCGCCGAATACCGCGATCAGATCGACGAGGAGGACGTCACCCCCGACGACTTCGGGCGGATCGCCGCGCAGACCGCCAAGCAGGTCATCCTGCAGCGCATCCGCGAGGCCGAGCGCGACATGATGTACGAGGAGTACCGCGACCGCGTCGGCGAGCTGATCACGGGCATCGTGCAGCAGTCGGACTCCCGCTACACGCTCGTGCAGCTACGCGAACGCGTGGAGGCGCTACTGCCGAAGTCCGAGCAGGTGGACGGCGAGCGCTACGACCACTCGCAGCGCATCAAGGCGGTCATCAAGGAGGTCTCGCCCTCCACCAAGGGGCCCGCCATCATCGTCTCCCGGCGCGACCCCGAGCTGATCAAGAAGCTGTTCGAGCTCGAGGTCCCCGAGATCGCCGACGGTCTCGTGGAAATCGCCAACGTCGCGCGCGAGCCCGGCTACCGCTCGAAGATCGCCGTCGTCTCCAACACCGACGGCGTCGACCCCGTCGGCGCATGCGTCGGCCCGCGCGGCTCGCGCGTGCGCATGGTCGTCTCCGAGCTGCGCGGCGAGAAGATCGACATCATCCCCTTCAACGACGAGCCCGCGCGCTTCGTCGCCAAGGCGCTCTCGCCCGCGCGCGTGCGTGAGGTGCTCGTGGACGACGACGCCAAGCAGGCCACCGTGATCGTCCCCGACGACCAGCTCTCGCTGGCGATTGGGCGCGAGGGCCAGAACGCGCGCCTGGCCGCCCGCCTGACAGGCTGGCGCGTGGACATCCGCTCGGAGACCGAGTTCGCCGCCGAGGAGGCCGAGCACTCCTACGAGGAGGAGGAAGTCTCGGGACGCTGTGCCGCAATCCTGTCAAACGGCCGGCGCTGCCCCAACGCCTCGCTGCCCGGCTCGCGCTACTGCGGCCTGGAAAGCCACCAGGCGCTGGCGAACATCGCCAGCGACAACGTCGGCGACCTGCAGGCCGACGGCGCCGTGGCGGTCGTCGAGGTCACGAGCGAGGAGGTCCTCGAGGCCGAGCCAACCGCCCAGGAGCCCACTCAGCCGGCTGTCGAGGCTGCGCCCGCGGCCGAGGAGCAGGCGACATAGAGCGGCACGTCCCGCTGCGCCGCTGCGTCGGCTGCGGGCGGATCGCGCCGAAGTCAGAGCTCCTGCGCGTCGCCCAGGCGGCCGAGCGCGACCACGCCCACCACGCGCGTGCGATCGTCGATCGCGCGGGCACGCTCCCCGGTCGCGGCGCCTACCTCTGCCGTCTCGGCGCAGCGGACGGCGCGACCGTGGTCGATCCCGCGTGCCTGGCGCTCGCCACGCGACGACGCGCGATCCCACGCGCGCTGCGCGCGGCGGTGACGCTCGACCGTGAGCTCGTAGAATCGCAAACCGATCCCGCCCGCCCGCAACACCGGCCGTCGAACGGCGGGCCGGAGCCGTCTATTTTTCATTGACCATGAGCAAGAAGCGCGTACACGAAATTGCCAAGGAGCACGGCCTGTCCAGCAAGGAGCTGCTGGACAAGCTCAAGGCTGCCGGCATCGAGGCCAAGGCCGCGGCGTCCTCCGTCGAGGAGGACACCGCGCTGCAGGCGCTCGGCCTGGGCGCTTCGCCCGCGAGCGCCAACGGCGCGCCCGCCGCACCGGTCAAGCCCGCGCCGGCCACGCCCCCGGCCAAGCAGGCTGCGCCGAGCGCCACACAGCCAAAGCCCACAGGCGGGGTGCCGCAGCCACGCAGCTCCGCAGCCAAGCCAGCCCAGGGCGGTGCGCCCGCCGGCGCGGCGCCTGTCGCGCGCACAGCTACCGCGCCTCGCGCCGGCGCGGGCGCGCCGGGATCGGCCGCCGCCCCCGCGGCGCGCGCGTCCACGCCCGCCGCGCCGGCCGCCTCCACGCCGAGCACGCCGAGCGCGTCCACGCCCGCTGCGCCGGCCGCCTCCACGTCGAGCACGCCGAGCGCGTCCGCGCCGGCCACGTCCGCGCCCGGCACGCCACCCGCGTCCGCGCCGAGCGCGCCACCTGCCTCCGCCGCCGTCCCGCCGGTCGCGCCCGCCGGCGCCGGGGGCCCCGCCGCGGCAGCCCGCGCTGCCGCCAGCGCCGCCGAACGCGTGCGCCCCACGCGCGACTCGCGCACCGGCGAGCGCACGCCCGGTGAGGTGGGGCCCGGTGGGCGCCGGCGCGTGGTGATCGACTCGCAGGCCTCGCGCCGCCAGCAGGGCGGCCCCTCCAACCAGCCGCAGCGCCGGCCGCGGCGCGGGCGCCGGCGGCGTGGCACCTACGACGAAACGATCGCGCCGATCGACACCGCCGCGATGGAGGCCACCGACCTGATCCGCGTGAACTCCGGCTCGACCGTCAAGGACATCGCCGAGTACCTCGGGGTGGCCGTGCCAGAGGTGATCAAGAAGCTGATGTCGCTCGGCGAGATGGCCACGCTCACGCAGACGCTCTCCGACGACGCCATCCAGGTGCTGGCCGACGAGTTCGAGAAGCAGATCGAGATCGTCCACGCGGCCGACGACGTCGAGCTCGAACCGGTGTTCGAGGACGCCGAGGAGGACCTGATCGAACGCCCGCCGGTGGTCACGATCATGGGCCACGTGGACCACGGCAAGACCTCGCTGCTGGACGCGATCCGCGAGACCGAGGTGGTGGCCGGCGAGGCCGGCGGCATCACCCAGCACATCGGCGCCTACCAGGTCCACCACGCGGGCAAGGAGATCACCTTCCTCGACACTCCCGGCCACGAGGCCTTCACCGCGATGCGTGCGCGCGGCGCGCGCGTGACCGATCTCGCGGTGATCGTCGTCGCCGCCGACGACGGCGTGAAGCCCCAGACCGAGGAGGCGATCGACCACGCCAAGGCCGCGCAGGTGCCGATCGTGGTGGCGGTCAACAAGATCGACAAGGAGGGCGCCCAGCCCGAGCGCGTGCGCACGGAGATGACCCAGCACGGCCTGCAGCCCTCCGAATGGGGCGGGGAGACCGAGTTCGTGGACGTCAGCGCCAAGACCCACCAGGGGCTGGAGAACCTGCTCGACACGATCCAGGTGGTCACCGACCTGGAGGAGCTGAAGGCCAACCGCGAGACCGAAGCGTCCGGCACGGTGATCGAGTCCAAGCTCGACCCCGGACGCGGGCCGGTCGTCACGATCCTGATCCAGCGCGGCACGCTGCGGGTCGGCGACGCGCTCGTCGCCGGCGCGCACTTCGGGCGCGTGCGTGCGATGCACGACTTCACCGGCGTCAAACTCAAGCGCGCGCTGCCCGGCCAGCCGGTCGAGGTGCTCGGCTTCGACGGCGTGCCCGAGGCCGGCGAGCACGTGCGGGTGGTCGAGAACGAGCGCCGCGCACGCCAGCTCGCGGGCGAGCGCGCCAACCGCCTGAAGACCGAGGCGCTCGCGCGGCGCTCCGGACGCAAGGTGTCGCTCGAGGACGTCTTCAAGCTCGCCCAGGAGGGCGCCGTCCAGGAGCTCGGGCTGGTCATCAAGGCCGACGTCGCCGGGTCGCTGGAGGCGATCGAGGACGAGATCGCCAAGCTGCCCCAGGACGAGGTCAAGGTCAACATCATCCACCGCGGCGTCGGCGGCATCAACGAGTCCGACGTGATGCTCGCCGCCGCCTCCGACGGCGTGATCCTCGCCTTCAACGTGCGCCCCGTCGGCGACGCCCGCCAGATCGCCGACCGCGAGGGCGTGGAGATCCGCTCCTACGCGGTCATCTACCGCGCGATCGAGGAGCTGCGCGCCGCCATGCAAGGCATGCTCGCGCCCGAAGAGGTGGAGACACCGCTCGGCTCCGCCGAGGTGCGCCAGCTGTTCAAAGCCTCGCGCATCGGCACGATCGCCGGCTCGTTCGTCACCGAGGGCAAGGTCACGCGCGGCGCGCGCGTGCGCGTGGTGCGCGAGGGGACGGTCATCTACGACACCACCATCGACAGCCTGCGGCGCTTCAACGAGGACGCGCGCGAGGTGACCGCCGGCTTCGAGTGCGGCATCGTGCTCGCCAACTTCCAGGACCTGCACGAGGGCGACGTGCTGGAAACGTATGAGACGCGCCAAGTCGAACGCGAACTGACCGCCTGAGCGCCGGCGTGAGGCAGGGACCCGGGTCGCGGCGGGGAATTGGACGAGTAGGATGAGCACAGCACGGATGCGGCGGGTCGACGAGGCGATTCGCCAGGTCATCGGCGATGCCGTAGCAGGCGAGCTCAAGGACCCGCGAGTGGGATTTACGACCGTGACGGACGTCAGAACAAGCCCCGACCTGCGCCACGCGCGGGTATACGTGAGCGTGCTCGGCGCCGGTGGCGGGGTCTCCAGCGCGACCGAGCGCGCGGCGACGCTCGACGGCCTGCGCAGCGCCCACGGCTTCCTGCAGGCGCGCATCGCCGGCGAGCTGCACCTGAAGCGCACGCCCACGCTCGAGTTCGTCTACGACGACACCACCGACCGCGCGCTGCGCGTCGAGGAGCTGATCGCGCAAACGGGAGAGCGGCCACAGTGAGCGAGACCGCGAACCTGGCGGCGACCCGCGCGCTCGTGCTCGCACACTTGCGCGACGACGAGCGCTTCGTGCTCGCCGCGCACGAGAACCCGGACGGCGACGCGCTCGGCTCGCTGGTCGCGATGCAGGGCGTGCTCACCGCGCTGGGCAAGGATTCGGCGATGTTCATCTCGCCCGGCGATCTGCCGCTGCCGCGCGAGTACCGCTTCTTCGCACTCGACGGCCTCATCACCTCGCCCCCCACCGACATCGCGCGGCGCACCGTCATCTTCCTCGACTGCGGCAACATCGACCGCAACTCCGCGAGCGTGCTGCGCGAGGGCGCGCACCTGCTGAACATCGACCACCACCACGACAACACCCGCTTCGGCAGCGTCAACGACGTGGTCGCCGACGCCTCCTGCACGGCGGAGATCGTGTGGGACCTGATGCACGGCCTCGGCGTGGACGCCACCCCCGCCGTGGCCGAGGCGCTGTACGTCGCGCTCGTCACCGACACCGGGCGCTTCATGTACGAGAACACCGGGCCACGCGCGCACCTGATGGCCGCCGAGCTGATCGAAGCGGGCGTCGATGTGGCCGGCGTCTACCGCCAGCTCTACGAGGGCCTGCCGGAGGGCAAGCTGACGCTGCTCGCGCTCGCGCTCGGCCAGCTGCAGCGCTACGACGACGGCGAGCTCACGCTGGCGACCCTCAGCGCCGCCGACTTCGAGCGCGCGGACGCCGAAGAGAGCTACTCGGAGGGCATCATCGACCAGCTGCGCGCGCTGCAGGGGACGAAGGTGGCGGCGCTCGTGCGCGAGCTCCCGAGCGGCGAGCGCAAGGGCCAGCACAAAGTGTCCCTGCGTGCGACCGACGACGACGTGGACGTGTCGATCATCGCCCGCGCCCAGGGAGGCGGCGGGCACCGCCGCGCGGCTGGCTTCACGACCACGCGCGAGCCGCAGGAGCTGATCGCCTTCCTGCGCGAGGCGCTCGCCGCGCAGCTACACCCCTCATCAAACGGTCGCGCCGCCACGCTCGCCTGAGCGAAAGGGCGCGGGCGGCGGAGCGCTGGCGTGGGGTGCACGAGCATGGACGGGGTGCTGCTGATCGACAAGCCGGCGGGCATGAGCTCACACGACGTCGTCGCGGCCGTGCGCCGCGCGCTGGGTGGCGTGCGCACCGGGCACGCCGGCACGCTCGACCCGTTTGCCACCGGCCTCTTGCTGGTGCTCGTCGGGCGCGCCACCAAAGCGCAGCGCACGCTGATGGCGCTGCCCAAGCGCTACCACACGCTCGCGCAGCTCGGCGCCCTCTCCAGCACCGGCGACACCGAGGGGGAGATCACGCGCACAGGCAGGCTCCCGCCCGACCCACCGCCGCTGCCCACCGGCGAGGTGCGCCAGCGTCCGCCTGTCTACTCGGCTGTCAAGGTCGGCGGCGAGCGGGCGTACAAGCGCGCGCGCCGCGGCGAGCACGTGGAGATGCCCGAGCGGATCGTCACCGTCCACCGCTTCGAGCAGCTGTGGCGAGAGCCGGACGGCGAGCATCCGGGGCTGGCGCGCGCCGGCTTCTCGATCGAGTGCGGCTCGGGCACCTACGTGCGCTCGCTGATCGCCGATCTCGGTGACGCCTACTGCCTGGAGCTCCGGCGCACGGGCATCGGCCCGTTCGACGTCCATGACGCCTGCGCGCCGCCGGAGCGCGGATCGACCTGGAGCGCCCCGCCGCTGATCGCCCTCGAGCGCGCGATCGAGCTGGCCGAGCAAGCTCCCCGCGGCGCGCGCTGAGCAATAGGCTGTGCACCCGTGGAGGTGACCCGTCTGCCCGACGTCGCGCGCGACCATGCCCGCAGCGTCGCGGTCGGCACGTTCGACGGAGTGCACCTCGGACACCGCGAGGTGATCGCCGGCTCTGACAGCGTGCTCACCTTCGACCCGCACCCGGTGTCGGTGGTCGCGCCGCAGCACACGCCCAAGCTGCTGACAACGCTCGCGCGCAAGGCCGAGCTGGTGGCCGCGCTCGGCGTGCAGGAGCTGATCGTGATCCCCTTCGACGCCGGCTTCGCCCAGCGCTCCGCCCAGCAGTTCATCGACGAAGTGCTCGTCGAAGCGCTGGGTGCCAGCCGTGTCTCCGTGGGCGAGAACTTCCGCTTCGGCCACAAGGCCCAGGGCGACCCCGCGCTGCTGGCAGCCGACACGCGCTTCACCACCGTCGTGCACCCGCTATTGGAGATCGACGGCGAGATCGTCTCCTCCAGCCACATCCGCGGCCTCGTGCTCGCCGGCGAGGTCGCCGAGGCCGACCGCCTGCTCGGGGCGCCCTTTCAGCTGCAGGGAGAGGTGACCCACGGCGATGAGCGTGGGCGCGAGCTCGGCTTTCCCACTGCCAACCTCGTCCCCGACGAGGCGCTCGTGTGTCCCGGCCACGGCATCTACGCGTGCCTCGCCAGCGGGCCGCCGTCGTTGCCACAGCCGCGAGCCGCGGCCGTCAGCGTCGGCGTGCGCCCGACGTTCTACACCGGGCGCGCCGAGCTGATCGAGGCCTATGTCCTCGACTTCGAAGGCGACCTCTACGGGCAGCAGCTGCGCCTGGACTTCCTCGCCCGCCTGCGCGGCGAGCGGCGCTTTGACAGCGCCGAGCAACTGGTCGAGCAGATGCACGACGACGTCGCGCGCACGCGCGAGCTCGCCGGCGCCGGCGGCTGAGCGGTCGCTCGGGCGCAGGCACGATCGCGCACGGCGCGCGGCCGGCCGGCGGCCGTCGCTCGCGCGGGCGTCTGCTACGGTGCTCCAGCGATGGCCGCAATAACCAGCGAGCGCAAGCGCGAGATCGCCGCCAAGTTCGGCTCCGGCGAAAAGGACACGGGCAACACCAAGGTGCAGGTGGCGCTGCTCACCGAGCGCATCAACCACCTCACCGAGCACCTGCGCGCGCAGGGCAAGGACCACAGCTCGCGCCGCGGCCTGCTGATGCTCGTCGGGCGTCGCCGGCGCTTCCTCGACTACCTGCAGCGCCACGACCTCGAGGGCTACCGCGCGCTGATCAAAGAGCTCGGCCTCAGGAAGTAGCCGGCGGCGGCGGATGAGCGTCCTCGCCGCAGGCACCGCCGCCCCGAGCTTCACGCTCGCGCGCGCCGACGGGGAGAGCTTCAGCGAGCAGGACCTGCAGGGCCGCACCAGCGTGCTCGTGTTCTACCCGTTCGCGTTCAGCCCCGTGTGCACCGACCAGCTGCAGCTCTACGAGGACGTTCGCTCGGAGCTGGCGGCCCGCGGCGACGCGCTGTACGGGGTCTCCTGCGACTCCACGTGGGCGCAGAGCGCGTTCAAGGAGAAGCTCGGCGTGGGCTCCGAGCAGCTCTCGGACTTCGAGCCCAAGGGCGCGGCGTGCGCCGCCTTCGGCGTGCTGCACCCCGGCGGCTTTCCCCAGCGGGCGCTCGTCATCACCGGTCCCGACGGCATCGTGCGCTGGAGCTACGAAGCACCCTCACCCGGCGAGCTGCCGGGCGTGGAGCTGCTGCGCGACGGCCTCGCCGCCGCCGCCGCGTAGCGCACATTGCGCACTCGCGCGGGTGGCCGACACCGGGCGAGCGCACGCACTTCGCTAAGCTCCCTGCGTTCGGGACAAGAGAAACATGAAACGGACCGCCGACCGACGGGCGGAACAGGAAGGCAGTGAATATGAGCAGTGACGCCGTTACCCGGGTCTCCGTGGAGGTCGCTGGCAGCGAGATCTCGTTCGAGACCGGCAGGATGGCCAAGCAGGCCTCCGGCGCAGTGGTCGTCCGCCAGGGCGACACGATGGTGCTGTGCACCGCCGTCGCGGGAGGCATCCGCGACACGGACTTCATGCCCTTGACGGTGGACGTCGAGGAGCGCATGTACGCCGCCGGGAAAATCCCCGGCTCGTTCTTCAAGCGCGAGGGCCGCCCCGGCGAGAAGGGCACGCTGACCGCGCGCATGATCGACCGCCCGATCCGCCCGCTGTTCCCCAAGGACTGGCGCTACGACACGCAGCTGGTCGCGATCCCGCTCTCGATCGACCACGAGCACCCGTACGACATCCTCGCGATGAACGGCGCTTCTGCGGCGCTGATGATCTCCGACATCCCGCTGCCCACGCCCGTCGGCGCGGTGCGCATCGGCAAGATCGACGGCGAATTCGTCGTCAACCCCAACGAGGCGGACCTCAGCACTGCCGACACGGAGGAGGGCCGCTCGGATCTGGACCTGATCGTGGCGGGCACCGAGGACGCGATCCTGATGGTCGAGGCGGGCGCCAACGAGATCCCCGAGGCGGAGATCCTCGACGCGCTCGACATCGCGCACGCGGCGATCAAGAAGCTGTGTGCGCTGCAGCGCGACCTCGCGGCCAAAGTCGGCAAGGAGAAGAAAGTCTTCGCGCCGATCCAGGTCGACCCCGCGGTGCTCGACGCAATCCGCGCCTCCCACGGCGCAGCACTCGACGCTGCCACGCAGGTCGAGGACAAGCTCGAGCGCCAGGACGCGACCAAGGCGGTCGAGGAGGCGATCCTCGAGCAGCACGCGCCGGCCGCGCCCGAGGGTGCCTCCGAGGAGCAGCTGGCGACTGCCAAGGAGCGTCGTGCCGCGGTCCAGCTGGCGTTCGACAAGCTCGAGAAGTCGATCATCCGCGAGCGCATCGCCGTGCACAAGAAGCGCCCCGACGGGCGCTCGGAGAACGAGATCCGCGACATCTCGATCGAAGTCGGCGTCACCCCCCGGACGCACGGCTCGGCGCTGTTCACGCGCGGCCAGACGCAGGCGCTGAGCGTCGTGGCGATGGGCACGCTCAAGGAGGAGATGCGCATCGACACGCTCGGCCTGGAGACCAAAAAGTACTACTGGCACCACTACAACTTCCCGCCGTTCTCGGTCGGGGAGGCGGGCCGCATGGGCGGCGTCAAGCGCCGTGACATCGGCCACGGCGCGCTCGCCGAGCGCGCGCTCGTGCCGATGGTGCCCTCGATCGAGGAGTTTCCCTACTCGATCCGCGTCGTCTCCGACATCCTCGAGTCCAACGGCTCGTCCTCGATGGCCTCGGTGTGTGGCTCCTCGCTGTCGCTGATGGATGCCGGGGTGCCGATCAAGCGCCCCGTCGCGGGCATCGCCATGGGCCTGATCAAAGAGGGCGATGACTACATCATCCTCACCGACATCGCCGGCGTCGAGGACCACCTCGGCGACATGGACTTCAAGGTCGCCGGCACCGAGCGCGGCATCACCGCGCTGCAGATGGACATCAAGATCTCCGGCGTCACGTTCGAGATCCTGCGCGACGCGCTCGCCCAGGCCAAGGAGGCGCGCACGTTCATCCTCGGCAAGATGGCCGAGGCGATCGGCGGCCCGCGCGAGCAGCTCTCGCAGTTCGCGCCGCGCATCCAGACGATCCAGATCGACCCCTCGCAGATCGGCCTGTTGATCGGCAAGGGCGGCGAAACGATTCGCGGGCTCTCGGAGGAGTTCGAATCGCAGATCGACGTCAACGACGACGGCCAGGTGCTGATCTACTCCGCCAACGGCGAGCTCGGCGACGCGCTCGTGGAGCACATTCGCATGATGATGAAGGAGGTCGAGGTCGGCGACGAATACGTCGGCAAGGTCGTCAAGACCACCACCTTCGGTGCGTTCATCGAGCTCGCCAAGGGCACCGACGGGCTGCTGCACATCTCCAACGTCTCGCCCGGCCACCGCGTGGACTCGGTCGAGGACGTGCTCAACAAGGGCGACGAGGTCAACGTGCGCGTGGTCGAGGTCGATCGCGAGCGCGGGCGCATCGGCCTGCGCCTGGCCGAGGACCCGGACATCGCCGGCAAGAGCGTCGAGGAGCTCGCCGGCGTCGGGACCGGTGGGGCCGGCGGTGGCGGCGGTGGCGGCGCACGCCCGCCGCGCGCTTCGAGCAATGGCCGCGGCCGGCCCGGCGGGGACCGCGGCGACCGCGACCCCGCGCGCTCGCGTCGTCGTGATGGTGGCGGCGAGCGCGGCTCGGGCCGCCCGCGCCACGCCCGCGACCGCGATTGAGCGCCTCACCGCCAGCGCCCGTGAGCGCCGAGCACCAGATCACCACGCTCGACTCCGGCGTGCGGGTCGTCAGCGAGCGCATCCCTGGGGTGCGCTCGGTGGCGCTCGGCATGTGGGTCGCCACCGGCTCGGCCGCCGAGCGCGAGGAGCAGGCCGGCATCTCGCACCTGCTCGAGCACATGCTCTTCCGCGGCAGCGCGCGCTTCGGCTCGCGCGAGATCGACGAGATCTTCGACGCGATGGGCGCGGAGATCAACGCGGGCACGGACAAGGAAACGACCTCGCTGTACACGCGCGTGCTCGACCGGCACCTCGAGCGCGCGTTCGAGGTCATGGGCGACATGCTCTGGCGCCCGCGCTTCGGGGAACTGGAGGCCGAGCGCGAGGTCGTGCTGGAGGAGATCGCGATGTACGAAGACGACCCCCAGGACCGCGTGTTCGACGTCCTCGGCGGCGCGATCTTCGGCTCGCACCCGCTCGGGCGCGCGGTGATCGGCAAGGCCGAGATCGTGCGTGCCCTCACGCGCGAGCAGCTAGCCGCCTTCCACGCCGAACGCTACCGCCCCGGCGACGTCGTGATCGCCGCCGCCGGCTCGGTCGAGCACGACGCGCTCGTGGAGCTGGCACGCGCCGCCGACGCCGCGCGCGGCGAGGAGCGCGCGCAAGCGCCCGTCGCCGCCAACGGCAGCGGGCCGCACCAGCCGGCGCTCGAGCTGCCGCGCTTCCAGCGGCGCGAGCGCTTCCTGGAGAAAGACACCGAGCAGTATCACGTGTGCCTCGGCGGCGCCGGCATCGCGCGCGACGACGAGCGGCGCTTCGCGCTGCGCGTGCTCGAAGGCGTGCTCGGCGGCACCACCTCCTCGCGCCTGTTCCAGGAGGTGCGCGAGCGCCGCGGCCTCGCCTACTCGGTGTTCACGTTCTCCAACCTGTACGCCCACACCGGCGAGGTGGGGCTGTACGTGGGCACGCGCCCCGACAACGTCCGTGAGGCGCTCGCAGTCGTCGCCCACGAGCTGCAGCGCTGCGTCGAGGGGGCGGGTGGGAATCCATTCACGGAGGAGGAGCTGGTGCGCTCGCGCGAGAACCTCAAGGGACGCGTGGTGCTCGGCATGGAGTCCACCGGCGCGCGCATGAGCCGCCTCGGCGCCTCCGTCCTGAACGGCCTGCCAATCCTGTCGGTGAACGAGATGCTCAAGCGCATCGACGCGGTCGAGTCCTACCAGCTGCGCGCGCTCGCCACCGAGCTGTTCACGCCGAGCGAGCTCTCCGCCGCCGGCGTCGGGCCGACGGAAGCCGACTTCCTGGAGGCGATCGCGCCGCTGGGGGCGGGCGCGTGATCAAGGTCGCCGTCGCGGGCGCCGCCGGGCGCATGGGCCAGACGGTGTGCGCGGCCGTGCAGGGCGCCGAGGACATGGAGCTCGTCGGCCGCGCCGACCCGCTGCTTGACACCACACTCGCACAGGTGCTCGACGGCGCCGCAACCGGATTGGCGCCGCAGGTGGTCGTGGACTTCACCCGCCCGGACACCGCGCTGGAGAACGCGCTCGCGTGCCTGCGCGCCGGCGTGCACGTGGTGATCGGCACCACCGGCTTCGACCTCGCGCCGCTGGAGCGCGCGGCGCAGGAACAGCCCGCGCAGGGGCGCGCGAACGTGCTGGTCGCGCCCAACTTCGCGATCGGCGCGGTGCTGATGATGCGCTTCGCCGCCGAGGCCGCCAGGCACATGCAGAAGGCCGAGATCATCGAGCTCCACCACGACCAGAAGCTCGACGCCCCCAGCGGCACAGCCGCGCTCACGGCACGGCTGATGGCCGACGCCAGCGGCAAGGAGCCGCCAATCCACTCCGTGCGCCTGCCGGGCCTCGTCGCCCACCAGGAGGTGATCCTCGGCGACCTCGCGCAAACGCTCACCATCCGCCACGACACGATCGGCCGCGAGTCGTTCATGCCCGGCGTGCTGCTGGCCGTGCGCCGCGTGGCGACGCTCGCGCACTCGCCCACCGTGGGGCTGGAGAGCCTGCTGTTCTGATCAGCGCAGGGTGCGGGCCTGCCGCTTGCGCGGCGCACGCGATCTGGGCCGGCGGTTGCGCCTCCGACCTCGGGTCCGCGGGGAGGGCGTGTAGACATGGTGGCCGTAGATGAGCCGGTAGCTTTCGCAGATCGGGATGTGTGCCAGGTCGGGGCGTTCGTACTCGATCGTGTCCGGTGCCGCGCCCGTGTCCGGGTAGCCCTCGAAGTGGCCGTACTCGTGCAGCATCTCCTTGCAGAAGCCAGCGAAGCCTCTGTCGTCGGCCTGCCAGGTCGGCCAGATGTTGCTGTTGATGTGCACCACGCAGTCGCTGAAGGTCGCCGGTGGAATTGGCTGGTTGCTGGGAGCGAAGAACTGATTGGCGCCCTCCGGCGTCGTCCAGGTCGCCCACATCGCCGCCACTGTCCCACGCGGACTAGGGGCGTTTGCGCCGGCCGGCGGCGCTTCGCCATCTGGGCCGGCGACGACCGTTACGCTGCCGGCGCACGGGGTGCCGCCCCAGTACTCCACGGCACGTGTCACCGCTTCGGCAACCGGGTCGGAGTCGATGATCGCGCCGTGCGCAACTGCCGGGTGCGCCAGCACACCCAGTGCGATCAAGGTAGCGCGCACGAGCACCGGCGCAGAATACGCTCCCCGTGAGGAGAGGACGCGCGGCAGGCCGCGGTTCTCGGACTACGCGTGCAAGTGAGATACTGAGGGACGATGAAGGACCTGGGCAGCATCCTGACGGCGATCGTCACCCCGTTCGACGAGCGGGGGCGCATCAACGAGGACGCGTTCGTGGCGCTGATGCACCACCTGGCCGAGAACGGCTCCGACGGCTTTGTCGTCGCCGCCACCACCGGCGAGGCCGCCACGCTCACCGACTCCGAGCAGCTCGCGCTGATCGAGCTCGCCGTCGCCGAGCGCCCGCCCGGCAAGACGATCGTCGCCGGCGCCGGCACCAACGACACGCGCCACGCCGTCCATTTGACCGAACGCGCGAGCGCGCTCGAACCCGACGCGATCATCTCGGTGACGCCCTACTACAACCGCCCCAGCCCGTTGGGGCTCAAGCGCCACTACGAAGCGATCGCCGCCGCCACCGAGCTGCCGGTCATGCTCTACAACATCCCCAGCCGCACGGGCACCAACATCGGCCCCGAGCTGCTCGCCGAGCTTGCGCAGATCGAGGGGGTCGAAGCGGTCAAGCAGGCCAACCCCGACGAGCTGCAGCCGATCGACGGGCTCGACATATACGCCGGCGACGACAGCACGCTCGCGCGCACCCTGGACATCGGCGGCGCAGGCGGCGTGTGCGTCTCCAGCCACGTCGTCGGCAACGAGATGCGCCGCATGGTCGACGAGCCCGAGCACCGCGCCGAGATCGACGCCTCGCTGCAGGACGTCTACGCGACGCTGTTCCTCGCCCCCAGCCCCACGTGCACGAAGGCGGCGCTCAACCTACTCGGCCTGGGCGTCGGCGGCGTGCGCCTGCCGATCGTCGAGGCCACCGCCGAGGAGCTCGACGCCGTGCGGGCGATGCTCGAACGTCACGGGCTCCTCGCCCCCACACCCGCGTGAGCGCTCTGGGCGTCCCGCCCCCGATTCGATCCTGGGCCATCCGCGCGGCGGACGCCCCCACGCCCGCGTGAGCGCAAAGCTCCGCGTCCTGCCCCTGGGAGGGCTGGGTGAGATAGGCAAGAACATGACCGTCGTCGAGTACGACGAGCGGATCGTGGTGGTGGACGTGGGGCTGCGCTTCCCCACCCCGGAGATGGTCGGCATCGACCTCGTGCTGCCAGACTTCACCTACCTGCGCGAACGCGCCCGCGAGATCGAGGCGATCGTCGTCACGCACGGCCACGAGGACCACCTCGGCGCGCTGCCGTGGGTGCTGCGCGAGCTGGCCGGCGCGCCGCGCTCGCCCGGCCTGCCGCCCGTGTACGCCGGCGCGCTGACGACCGCGATGGCGCGCTCCAAGCTCGAGGAGCACAAGCTGCGCGACGTCCAGCTGGAGGAGGTGCAGGCGGGGGAGACGCTCGAGCTCGGGCCGTTCTCGCTGGAGCTCGTGCACATGACCCACTCGATCCCCGACTCCAGCGCCGTCGCGCTCGGCACCGACCTCGGCACGGTGCTGATCACCGGCGACTACAAGTTCGACCAGACGCCCGTCGACGGCCCGCCCGCGGACGTCTCGCGCCTGGCGGAGCTAGGGCGCGAGGGGGTGCTGCTGCTGTGCGGCGACTCCACCAACGTGGACCGTGAGGGCTTCTCGCCGTCGGAGTCCGTCGTGGGGCCGCACCTGGAGGAGGTGTTCGCGCGCTGCGAGGGGCGGATCGTCGTCACGAGCTTCGCGTCGAACATCCACCGCGTGCAGCAGGTGGTGGACGCCGCGCAGGCGCTCGAGCGCAAGGTCGCGCTGGTGGGGCGCTCGATGCGCAAGAACGTCGGCATCGGGCGCACGCTCGGGCACATCGAGATCCCCGAGGGGATGCTCGTCGGCGCGCGGGAGATCGAAGACTTCGCCGACGAGCGCATCGTCATCATCTCCACCGGCTCCCAAGGCGAGCCGCTGTCCGCGCTGCGCCGCATGGCCTACCGCGACCACCCGCAGGTCGAGCTGAAGGCCGGCGACACGGTCGTCTTCTCCGCCACGCCCGTGCCCGGCAACGAGCGGGCGGTCAACGAGACGATCGACCGCCTCTACCACGTCGGCTGCGACGTGGTGACCCCGCGCGACGCGCCCGTGCACGCCTCCGGGCACGGCTACGCGGAGGAGGTCAAGCTGATGCTCAACCTCGTCAAGCCGCGCTACGTCATGCCCTTCCACGGCGACTTCAAGCGCCTGCGCCTGCACGCCCAGCTCGCCGAGGCCGTGGGCATCGCGCCGGAGGACGTCTTCGAGGGCGACAACGGCCTGCCGCTGGAGCTCGACGAGCGCGGCGCGCGCTTCGGCGCGCGCGAGCAGGCCGGCATGATCTTCGTCGACGGCGTGGAGATCGGCGAGCTCGCCGACGCCGCGCTGCGCGACCGGCGCATGCTCTCCGCCGACGGCATCTTCATCGTCGTCGTCACCATCGCCGAGCAGGACGGCAGCTCGGTCGCCGACCCCGAGGTGATCTTCCGCGGCGTGCCCTTCCTCGACCAGGCCGACGAGCTGGTCGAGGAGATCCGCCTGACCGTCGAGTCCTCGCTGCAGCGCGCCGCCGGCGAGGAAATCCGCGAGGTGGACCTGCTCCAGCAGGCGCTGCACGACGACCTCGCCCAGCTCGTGTACGACCGCCTGCGCCGCCGCCCGATGGTCCTGCCGGTCGTCGTCGAGGTCTAGCGCGGCGTCGTACGCCGGCGTCCCACTAGCGGCCGCGGCGGGCCAGCTCGGGTGCCGGTGCCGGCCGCTCGTCGGCCTGCCGCGGCTCGAGCGCCGGCAGGCGCACGACGAAGCGCGCGCCGTGGGGCTGGTTGTCCTCGAGCGCCACCGTGCCGCCGTGCGAGGCGGCGACCGCCTGGACGATCGCCAGGCCCAGCCCGAACGACCCGCCGGCCGTGCCGTCCCGGCGCGGCGCGCCGTCCGCGCCGCGCACGAAGCGCTCGAACAGCGTCGGCGCCAGCTCCGCCGGCACGCCCGGGCCCTCGTCCTCGACCACCAGCTCTGCCTTGCCGTCGGGTGTGCTCAGCGTCGAGATGCGAATCGCGGTGCCCGCCGGCGTGTGGCGCAGCGCGTTCTCCAGCAGGTTGATCGTCAGCCGCAGCAGCTCGTCGTGCGAGCCCAGCACGAGAACCGGCCCCGCCCGCCCGATGTCGAGGGAGATCTCGTGCGCGGAGCTCACCGGGCCGAGCTCCGCCGCGGCCTCCACGACGATCTGCGCGAGATCGCACGGCTCGCGCGCGGCCACCCGCGCGGCGTCCGAGCGGGCGAGCAGCAGCAGGTCGGCCACCAGCCGGCGCATGCGCCGCGAGGAGCGCAGCGCCGAGCGCGCCGCGTCGGCCTCGTCGCCGTGCAGCGCTTCCGCGAGCAGCTCCAGGTTGGCGAGCACGCTGGTCAGCGGGGTGCGCAGCTCGTGCGAGGCGTCCGCCACGAACTGGCGCTGGCGCGCGAGGGCGGCCTCGGTCTCCGAGCGCGCGGCGTCCAGCTCGCGCAGCATGCCCTCCAGCGTGTGCGCGAGCTCGGACACCTCGTCTTCGGCGTGCTGCGCGGGAATCGCCAGCGAAGGGTCGCGCGTGCGGGCGATCTCCGCGGCGGCGGAGGTCAGCGTGGCGATCGGCGCCATCGCGCGCCGCGCGATCGCCATCCCGGCCGCCAGCGCCAGCATGCTGCCCGCGAGCACGCCCAGCACCAGGAACAGCTCCACGCGGTGCACCGTCGCCTCCGTGGGCCCCAGCTTGCGCGCGTACTGGAAGAACAGGTGCCCGACGACGCCGAACGGTCCTTTCACCGGCACGATGCTGGTGACCACCCGGTAGCCGTCTTCCGCTTTCACCTGCGAGCTCACCCCCGGCGCCGGCGTTCCGAACGGCGGCGCGCGTTCCGGGTACTGCGCGAGCACGTGCCCCGATTCGTAGAGGATGCGGATGACGCTGCCGGGCGTCGCGATGTCCTGCAGCGCCGGCGAGATGCCGAGCGTTTCCCGCAGCGGGTCGCCGGTGACCCGCAGCTCGCCCGGCAGGTACTTCGCGGTTTCGCTGACGTCGTGATTGAAGTCCTCGCGTATCCGGTGCACGGTCAGCGAGCCGATCGCCAGCGCGAACGCGCACAGGATCACGAACGTCAACAGCGCCGAGACGCCCGCCAGGCGCGTGCGGATCGGCAGCCCGTCGAAGGCGGCCGAGACGCGCTCGCCGAGCGTGCGCAGCGGGGCCGGAAGCCTACGCGCGAAGGACGTACCCAGCTCCCCTGATCGTGTGCAAGAGGCGCGGCTCGCCGCCCGCCTCCAGCTTGCGACGCAGGTTCGACACGAACACCTCGATCGTGTTCGTCGTCGAGAACGGGTCGTAGCCCCACACCTCGTCGAGCAGGCGCTGGCGCGAGATCACGATGCGCTCGTTGCGCATCAGATATTCCAGCAGCTCGAACTCCCTCTGTGTGAGCTCGATCGTGCGCTCGCCGCGGCGCACCTCGTGCGTGTCCGCGTTCAGCGACAGGTCGCCCACCCGCAGCGGCGCCGAGCCGCGCGGCGGGCGGCGGCGCAGCAGCGCGCGCATGCGCGCCAAGAGCTCCTGGCGCTCGAACGGCTTCACCAGGTAGTCGTCGGCGCCCGCGTCCAAGCCCTCCACGCGCGACTCGACCGCGTCGCGCGCGGTCAAGATCAAGATCGGCACGTCATCGCCCGCGCGCAGCTCGCGCGCCACGTCCACGCCGTCGATCTCCGGCAGGCCCAGGTCGAGGATCACCAGATCGGGCGCGAACGCGTGCCCCTGCTCGAGCGCCGCACGCCCGTCCGCCGCGGTCCTCACCTCGTAGCCCTCCATGCGCAGCGAACGCTGCAGTGCTTGCGCGATGTCCTCGTCGTCCTCAACCACCAGGACGCGGGGCGCGCGAGAGAAGTCGTTCATGTCTTTATGTATAGACGGTGCTGTAAAGCGATGGTAAGGGAGGGTCTGGACCGCGCGCGTCGAAGCAGCGCCCGATGCCCTCCACGCGTACCCCTCGGGGCACTGGCAGGCGCGCCAGCGCGCGCAAAACAGCGCCCCCACGCAGCCGTGCCCGGCGCACGACGCGTCGGCGTGCCGGCCTCAGCGGCCTGCTCGGCGGCCTCCTGCCGCGCCTACCGGTGCTCGACCAGCGCCAGCGCGACGTGATCGGCCTGGCGCTCGTGGCGCTCGGCATCTTCCTCGGCTTCGTGCTCTACGGCTCCGGTGGCACGAGCGCCCACGCCGGCGGGCTCGGGCACGCGCTGGCCGTCGCCCTCGGCTGGGCGCTCGGGCGCGCGCGTGTGCTCGCGCCGGTCACGCTCGTGCTCGCCGGCGGCACGCTGCTGTTGCGCGCCGTGCTGCCCGCGCTGCGGCCGCTGCGCGCCGGCGCGCTGTGCCTGTACGCCGCCGTCACGCTCGCGCTCGCCGCCGGCGTGCTCGGTCTCAGCACGCGCGTAGGCGGCGTCGCGCCGACCAGCGCGCGCGCGTGGAGCAGCGCATACCTGCAAAGCCACGGCGGCGTCGCCGGTCAGGCGCTGTACGCGCTCGCGCACCGGCTCGTGCAGGACGTCGGCGTGGACATCCTCGTCGTGTTCCTCACGCTCGCCGGCGCCGTCCTGCTCACCGGCGCCTCCATCGCCAGCGTGCTGCGGGCGACCGGCAACGGCCTGATCGACTCCACACGCATCGTGCGCAGCCTCGGGGCGCGCCAGGGCACCGCGCCGGGGCGCCGGCAGCGGGCGCCCGTGCAGCCACCGCGCGACCCCGATCTAGATCTAGAAGATCAGCCCGCAGAAGTCGAGCCGCTCTCGCCGCCCGAGCCTTCCGCGCGCGAGCTGATCGTGCGCGCCACCCACGTCGAGGCCCCCTCGCGTGACTGGGACGGCGAGGAGGAGCCGTTCGACCGCGAAGCCCAGGCGCCCGATGCACCGCCAGGCGCGCACACCGCCGCCGCCAGGCAGGCCGAAGCAGACGAGGCCGAGCAAGAGCAGGAGCTCTCGGGCGTGGCCCGCGCCGCACCGGCCCCGGAGGGGCACGACGGCACGCTCACGCCGCAGGGGCGCCTGCGCGGCGCGGTCACCGACGACCCCGACTTCGCCTGGCAGCTGCCCGACGCGGCGCGGCTCTTGACGCGCTCCAGCAGCGAGCAGACGGGGGTGGGTGGGGTCGAGTTGGCTGGGCGGGAGCGCACCGCCACCAGCCTCGTCGAGGCGCTCGGGCACTTCGGCGTGCAGGCCAAGGTCATCGGCACCGTCGCCGGCCCACACATCACCCGCTATGAGCTGCGCCTCGCGCCCGGCACCAAGGTGGCGAAGGTCGCGCAGCTGAAGGACGACCTCGCCTACGCGCTCGCCGCCACCGACATCCGCATCCTCGCGCCGATCCCCGGCAAGCAGGCCGTCGGCGTCGAGGTGCCCAACGCGCACCGGCGCATCGTGCGCCTCGGCGACGTCTTCCAGGAGCCGCCCAAGGACTGGTCGCCGCTCACCGTGTGGCTGGGCAAGGACGTCGCCGGCAAGGCGATCGGCGCGGATCTGGCAAAGATGCCGCACATGCTCGTCGCCGGCACCACCGGCGCGGGCAAGTCCGGGGCGATCAACGCGATGCTCTCCAGCGTGCTGCTGCGCGCCACCCCGCACGAGGTCAGGCTCGTGCTCGTCGACCCCAAGCAGGTCGAGCTCAACCACTACGAGTCGATTCCACATCTGTTGACCCCCGTCATCACCAGCCCGCGGATGGCCGCCAACGCGCTGGCGAACCTCGTCAGAGAGATGGAGTCCCGCTACGGGATCATGTCGCTCGCGCGCACGCGCGGGCTCGTCGAGCTGAACGCCGCGCGCGCCAAGCGCGGCGAAGCGCCGCTGCCCTACATCCTGTGCGTGATCGACGAGCTCGCCGACCTGATGATGGTCGCCCCCGCGGATGTCGAGGACTCGATCATCCGCCTCGCCCAGAAGGCGCGCGCGGTGGGCATTCACCTGGTGCTCGCAACGCAGTCGCCGCGTGTCGACGTGATCACCGGGTTGATCAAGGCGAACGTGCCCTCGCGAATCGCCTTCGCGGTGTCCTCGCAGACCGACTCGCGCGTGATCCTCGACCAGAACGGCGCCGAGTCGCTGCTCGGGCAGGGCGACATGCTGTTCAGCCCCGTCGGCAGCTCGCGCCTGCAGCGCATCCAGGGCGCCTACGTCGACGAG
>DATJRV010000053.1:0-51579 GCA_035504435.1 Solirubrobacteraceae bacterium | reverse complement strand
TACTGCTTTGTTAGGTTTATTCGTCTTGTCGGTGGAGGTGTAGGGGGAGCTGGTCGAGGTTGACTGGTTGCTGGCAGGTTTGGCAGCGGCCGGTCCAGCACTTAAAGACGGGCTGCAGGGTGAGTGCTGCTTGGGGTAGTGTCAGGCCGGCCGCTGGCGAAAAGGGTGAAGCTGCTCCAGGGTGAGGAATCCGTGTGCGGCGGTGACGAGCGCGGTGTGGTGGTACCAGCCGAGGTAGGAGCGGCCCTCGTAGTGGTCGAGTCCGAGCTCGCCCTTTAGCTGCTTGTAGTCCAGCTCGATCTTCCAGCGCAGCCGGGCGAGCCGGGCCAGGCGCTCGGGCTCGGTGTTGGCGGGGAGGTTTGAGAGCCAGTAGTCGGTCGGCTGCTCTTGTCCGTTGGGCCACTCGCAGATCAGCCACTCCTCGCGTGGCTCCTGCACGTAGCCCTTGTGCCAGAGGTGCGCGGCGCGTACCCGCACGAACGCGAAGCGGGAGGTCATCGGCTCGCTGTCGGGGCCGTCGCGGAAGGCGACCGTCTGCCACTGCTCGGGCTCCAGGCCGGCGATCAGCTTTCCGATCGCTACTGGCTTGCCCTCCGGGCGAAGCCGGGCGCGCCGGCGACCGGTCGCCCCGTTGCGCTCGGGGACCTGAAAGGCGATTCCGGGAGCGAACACGGTCGTCTCTGCAGAAACCGAGAGCACGTACTCCAGTTCGGCGTCGTGCAGGCCCTCGCGCAGTTCGGTGTTATCGCCGTAGGCAGCGTCGCCGAGCACTGGCGCCGCGGGCACCTCCCAGCCCGTGGCGCACTCGATCAGCTCGACGCCGAGCTCTGGCTTGGTCTTGAAGAGAACCTCCTCAGGGATCTTCGCCCTGCGCCGGCGATCCTCGTCCTGACACCACTCCTCTGGCAGATACAACGCCCAACCCAAGGGCACCGTTCCCCTGTTGCCCACCGCATGCACCGAGACACCGATCTGGCAGTTGCCGACCTTGCCCAGCGTGCCCGAGTACTGGCGCTTGACCCCCGGCGAGCGCTTCCCCTGCTTGGGAAAACCGGTGTCATCCAGCACCCACGCCTCCACACCGATCTCACCAGCCACCCGCTCGGCCACCGACTTGACCACCAACGCCGGATCCCACGGACTGTCGGTGAGAAACTGCTGCATCGACTGATAGTCGGCCTCCTCGCCCAGCCGCGCCACCATCGGCTCAAGCGACTTGCGTTTGCCCTCCTCCACCAGCCCACGCAGATACAAGCCACCATTAGCCATCTGCGCCGGCCGGTTCATAGCCTCGCCCAGCACCTCCCGGCCGAACCGCTCAAGCCGCTCCTTAACGACCACCGCAGAGTCCACTCCCGCTGCCACAATCACCGCCATCATCATCCTCCTCACGTCGAAAGAACCAGCACGAGAAGGGTTCGCAGCGAGCACAAAAAACCCTACAAGAAAGCTAACAAAGCAGTACTACTTCTGTGGTGAAAATCACCCGGAACTTCCTGTTCGCGGCACGGTGAGCTACAAGCGTTCCGGCAACATTGTCTCACTGAAGGCAAAGGTCACAGCCGGAGAACCCAACACGACGTACAAAGTGCAGTTGGCTGAGGACGCACCCGACTTTTGCCATCTGCTAGGCGGTGAATTTTCCTTTACAACCAACTCCAAGGGCAAGGGCAAAGGGGCCGGGTCGTTTGAAGTACCTGCGGAAGGGACGGAGTTCTTCGCCGACGTCGACACCGAGGGATGGGCTGGCGCATACGAAGGCCAGGGCGACACGCCTGCCGTGTCGCTGCCATAGGACGCGTCTCCAGGTCAAGCACACCAGCCGGGACGCATGATCAAGACCGCGGGGGGCGCGACGCCGCGCCCCCCGCCTGCGCTGCCTGGCGGCTAGGCGTTACGTTCGTTTATTGGTGGAGAAGCGGGCGTCGGCGGCGCGCCAGGCGGCGGTGGGGAACTCCACCGTGTCCACGCCCTCGTGGAAGCGCACGTGCGCGTCGAAGCCGTCGCGGAAGACGTCGAGCATGGCGTGGTTTTCGGGCAGGACCTCGGCGACGAAATGCGTGACGCCGTCGCGCTCGGCGAGCTCGGCGAGGCGCTCGATCAGCAGCGTGCCCAGCCCGCGGCCGTGCAGGTGGTCGCTGACCTCGACCGCCACTTCCGCGCGCGTGGGGTCGATCTGGGAGTAGAACGCGTGCGCCACGAGCGCGCCGGTCGCGCTGTGGGCGACGAGCCCGCAGCGGCCCTCGCCGAGCGCCGCCTCCTGGTGGGCGGCGCTGGGGACGTCGACCGCGCCGGTGAAGAAGCGCATGCGCAGCGCCTCCGGGCGCAGACCCTCCAACAGCACCCGCAGCGCGGGCTCGTCCGCGGCGGTGGCCGTGCGCACCGTCACCTGCGAGCCGTCGCGCAGGGTCACGAGCTCGTTGGCGGCCTCGTCGCCGTCACGGGCGCCAGGCACGCCTAGCCCTCGGCGGGTGCGACCGGACGCAGCTGCTCGCTGCGGAGCTCGCGCGGAGAGACGGTCACCAGCTCGAGCGAGCGGCAGTCCTCGAGCTCGGCAAAGCCTCCGCGTGCGCTCCACCCGATGAAGCGATACAGGTTGGTGCCGTCGGTCAGGTAGCGGTGCCGGGCGATCGACGCCAGCGATGCCGACAGCGAGCGGCTCGCGCGCAAACGCCGGGGAACGATGCGGTCGCGAGCTTGGCGGAGCATGCGCTGCATCTCAGCAGCGCCCCGCGGCGGCGCGCATCGGTGCTCGCTACCGATCGCGGCGCGGGGAACTACCTGTCCACGTGGCGCGCCGCGCCGGGCGCCCCGCTGCGCTCGGGGCCATGCGGCTGTGAAACTGTGATTCACAGCGGCCAGTAGCGCCCGACCAGCGCGGCGGCACGCGAGGTGAGCAGCGCCTCGGGGGCGGCCGAGCCGGCGGGCTGCTCGTCGGTGAGCGCCGCGAGCGTCGCCTGCACACATTCGCCGAGGACGCTCGGCTGGTAGCCGCCCTCGAGCACCAGGCCGAGCGGCGCGCCGACGCCCGCTGCCAGCTCGCGCACATGGCGCGCCATCCGCGCGAAGGACTCGGTCTCCAGGCGGCAGCCGGCGAGCGGGTCGGCACGGTGCGCGTCGAAGCCGGCCGACACGAGCACGAGCTCGGGCGCGAACGCGCCTGCGGCGGGCAGCACGATGTGCTCCAGCAGCGACAGCCACAGCTCCTCCTCGGAGCCGGCGGGCACGGGCAGGTTGATCGTGTAGCCCTCGCCGGGGCCCGAGCCGACGTCCTCGAGCGCGCCGGTGCCGGGGTAGAAGCCGCCGCCCTGGTGGATGCTCGCGAACAGCACGTCGGCGCGCCGGCGGAAGATCTCGGCGGTGCCGTTGCCGTGGTGGACGTCCCAGTCGAGGATGAACACGCGTCGCGCGCCCAGCTCGCGCAGCGCATGCTCGGCGGCGACGGCGACGTTGTTGAACAGGCAGAAGCCCATCGCGCGGTCTGCTTCCGCGTGGTGCCCGGAGGGCCGCAGGCCACTGAAGCCGACGCGCGCGTCACCGGCGAGCAGCGCCCCCGCCAGCGCACACGCTCCGCCGGCGGCGTGCAGCGCGGCGCGATAGGATGGCTCGCCGACGAACGTGTCCGGGTCGATCGCGCCGCCGCCGGCGAGGCACATCCCGCGGATCTGCTCGACCAGCCGGCGCGAGTGCACCTGCTCGAGCACCTGCTCTGACGCGGCCGGCGCCACGCGCCGCTCCCAGCCCAGCCAGTGCGCGGCGGCGAGGCGTGCCTCGAGCGCGACCAGGCGCTCGGGGGTGTCGGGGTGCCCCGGCATGTGCACGCTCGGGTCGTGCTCCAGCGAGGACGGATGGTGGAAGTAGAGCGCGGGCGGCGTGGGGGTGGGCGTGTGCGGATTCTCGCTCACTGCTCCATCGTCCTGCGTGCCGGCGGAGGTCACGGCGGGGCCTCACGTGCCGGCGAGCGCGCGCAGCGGCGTCATGCGTGTGACGCGCCACGCGGGGTAGATGCCGCCGAGCATGCCGATGGCCACGCCGATCAACAGGCCGCGGCCGAGCCCCCAGGCGGTGATGGATGGCGAGACGTAGCTGCTCACGCCGAGCGCGTCCACGAGCAGACGCCCGCCGACGACCCCGAGCAGCAGGCCGCCCGCGGCGCCGATCAGGCTGACGCCGACGCCCTCCCCGAAGATCAGGATCGCCACGCGCAGCGGCGACCAGCCGACGGTGCTCAGCAGGCCGAGCTCGCTGCGGCGTTCCATCACCGACATGGCCATCGTGTTGGCGACGCTGAGCCCGCCGACGATCAGCGCGATCACCACGATCACGAGGATCGCCTGCGAGATGAGCGTGGCGTTGGCGCCCACGCGCAGCGCCTGTTCGGGGTCGGTGATCACGCGCGTGCCGGGGACCGCGCGTTCGATCTGGGCGCCGGCCGCGCTCGCGCGCACGCCGGCGGCGAGATCTACCACGATGTCGGTCTCCTCGCCGGGATGGCCGGCGATCGCCTGCGCGACGGCGAGCGGCAGCACGGCGCCGGCGTCCTCGAAGTAGATGCCCGAGTGATACACGCCGGCGACCGGGTAGCTGTGCCCTTTGATCGCGATGTGCCCGCCGGCGTGCACGTGCAGCTGGGCGGCCAGCCGGTCGCCCACCAGCGCGGCCTGCGTGCCGCTTGCGCCGCGCGTGCCTTCGACGATCACCAGCGACCGGGTGAAGAAGCCGCTCGGTTCGGCGCCGAACACGATCGCCGCGGGTTCGCGCTTGATCGCTTCCACGACCAGCAGCAGCGGCGTCGCGCGCGTCACCTGGGGAAGCGCCCGCAGCCGCCCGACGAGCG
Organism: Solirubrobacteraceae bacterium; assembly: GCA_035504435.1. Taxonomy (GTDB): domain Bacteria; phylum Actinomycetota; class Thermoleophilia; order Solirubrobacterales; family Solirubrobacteraceae; genus Palsa-744. The sequence continues at coordinate 46,742 of DATJRV010000053.1, read as the reverse complement.
CGGTCGGCAGCAGCGAGGTCGTCGGTTCGCTGACGTTCGCCTGAAAGACGCCGAGCCCGGAGCCGCCGAGGTGCACGAAGCCGGCGGCGGTCTTCTGCAGCCCGCTGGTGAACGACAACAGCGCGACCACCATCGCGACGCCGACCGCGATCCCCGCGGCGGTGAACACGGTCCGCGCGGGTCGGCGCCAGAGGTTGGTGGTGATGATGTTGAACATGCGTGCGCTCGTACGGGGTTGCAGGCCCTGACGCTAGGCGGGGGTCGTGCTGACCAGTGCGCCGTCGATGAGGTTCACGGTGCGGTCGGCGCGGACGGACACTGCCTCGTCGTAGCTGACGATCACCAGCGTCATGCCGCGGCGGTCGCGCAGCTGGAAGATGAGGTCGAGCACGGTCTCCGAGGTGGCGGTGTCGAGCGCCCCCGTCGGCTCGTCGGCGAGCAGCAGGCGGGGTTCGTTGGCGAGCGCGCGCGCGATCGCCACGCGCTGCCGCTCGCCGCCTGAGAGCGCGGCGGGTATGTGCTCGGCGCGGTCGGCCAGGCCGACGTCCTCCAGCAGCCGCAGCGCGGTCTCGCGCCGGGCGTGGTGGTGCATGCCGGCGCCGATCAGCGGCACTTCGACGTTCGCGCGCGCGGACAGCGTCTCCAGCAGCAGGTGGCGCTGGAAGACGAAGCCGACCAGCTCACGGCGGGCGCGGGCGTCGTGGCGCTCGGTCCACACCGCGCGGCCGTCGATCAGGATGCTGCCCGTGTCGGGCTGGTCGAGACCGCCGATCAACGCCAGCAGCGTGCTCTTGCCAGACCCCGAGCGTCCGGTGATCGCAATCGCTTCGCCGGGCGCAGCGCGCAGTGAGACGTCGCGCAGTGCGGTGATCGTCCCGAAGCGCTTGCTGACGGCCTCCAGCACCACCCCCGGGCCGGCCGTGGGGCTCACGCGATGACCTGATCGCTGCGGCGGGCGCTGCGCATGACCCTAAATCTAGTTGCGCTCACGGCTGGCCAACTCGCGATGGTCGCCCGCTCTCACGGTAGAAACTACGCACGGCCGTCGAGCTACCGTGTAGGGATGGCTCGCCGGGTTGCGATCACATGGGCGTTCAACGTCGTCGCGCTGTTCGTGGCGACGTGGCTCTTGTCAGGGCTCAGCTACGGCAGCGACTGGTGGGCGCTGTTCGCCGCTGCGTTCGTGTTCACGCTGGCGAACGTCTTCCTGCGGCCGGTGCTCGCAGTGCTGTCGATCCCGCTGATCCTTGCCACTCTCGGGCTGTTCTACCTGCTGATCAACGTGCTCATGCTCTACCTCACGCACTGGATCGTCCCCCAGTTCACGATCGCGAGCTTCTGGTGGGCGCTGCTGGCAGCGGTGATCGTCGGCGTGGTCAACGGGGTGCTGGCGCTGGCGTTCGGGCGGCCCGGCAGGCACGGTGTGCGCGCGGCCGTGTGGCTGCATCGCTATCGGCGGCGGGCTCGGAACCGTGACCGTGACCGGCGACGCTGGGCCGCTTGAGGCACGGCGTCGCACGCCCGTGACCGGACGGCTGCGCTACGCCGGGCGGGAGCTGCTGAGCGCGGCGCCGCGCCATCCGCTGCGGTGGCTCGCCCGGCGCGACCGCGACCTGCTGGCGCTGCGTCGAGCGGCGCGCGCCGCGATCGTGATGCCCGCCATGTTCGCCCTCGGCGACAAGCTGATCGGCAACCCGACGGTGGCGACGTTCGCCGCGTTCGGCTCGGTTGCGATGCTGCTGCTGGTCGACTTCGGCGGCCCGCTGCGCGAGCGCCTGCAATCTCAGGCTGCGCTCGCGCTGGCCGGGGCCGCGCTCGTGTGCCTTGGCACGCTCGCCTCGCAGAACGTCTGGCTGGCCGTGGCGGCGACAGCGATCGTCGGCTTCGGGGTGCTCTTCGCGGGCGTGCTCAGCTCGGTGCTGGCGGCAGCCACCGCTTCGCTGCTGCTCGCCTTCATCCTGCCGGTGACCATCGCCGGGCACGCGTCATCGATACCGGACCGTCTCGCCGGCTGGGCGCTCGCCGCCGGTGGCGCGCTGATCGCGATCGCGGTGCTGTGGCCCGCGCCCACGCGCGGCGCGCTACGCGCGGGCACGATCGGCGCCTGCAGGGCGCTGGCGGCGAGGCTGCGTGCTGAAGTCGCATTCGTGCTGGGCACCGGGGACGAGCCGTTCGCCGGCGAGCGCGATCGCGCGATCGCGCAGGCGGACGCGGCAAACGCCGCGCTGCAACGCGAGTTCCTCGCGACGCCATACTGGCCGGCGAGGCTGAACACGGCCGCAAGGACGCTCGTGCGGGTGGTGGACGAGCTGCACTGGCTGAGCGTGATCGTCATCGAGTCCGCCACGCTCGGCCAGGCCACGGCGGTCGATCACGCCGCCTGTGCGGTCAGGACCGCGGCAGCCGGGGTGCTCGAACGCGGGGCCGAGCTGCTCGCGGTGACCGGCGGCGACTGCCGGGAGCTGCACACGGCGCTAGCCGAGCTGGCCCGCGCGTCGAGCAGGCTGGAGGACAGCGCGATGGGCTACCTGCCGCTCGGCCACGTGCCGCAGGCGCCCGGCCACGACGCTGCCGCGAAGCCAGCGAGCGAGCTCATCACCTCGCTCGACCCGAGCTTCCGCGCGCAGGAGCTCGGCTTCGCCGTCGCAAGCATCGGCCACGACATCGACCTGACCGCCGCCGCCGAGCGGCGCAACTGGCTGGCGCAGCTGCTCGGCCGCCAGCCGACGGGTCTGAGCAGGACGCTGGCCGCTGCCGAGCAGAGCGCGTCTGCGCACATCGACCGCAACTCCATTGCGCTGCACAACAGCGTGCGCGGCGCCGTCGGGCTGGGGCTGGCGGTGTTCGTCGCGAATCGCACCGGCGTGCAGCACTCCTTCTGGGTGGTGCTCGGCACGCTGTCGGTGCTCCGCTCGAACGCGCTCAGCACGGGACAGACCGTGCTCCAAGGCCTGTCGGGCACGGTGGTCGGGTTCGTCGTCGGCGCGGCGTTGCTCCTCGCGATCGGCACCAACGCGACGCTGCTGTGGTTTCTGCTGCCCGTCGCGATCCTGCTCGCCGGCATCGCGCCCGCCGCGATCTCCTTTGCAGCCGGACAGGCCGCGTTCACGTTGACGCTCGTGTTCCTGTTCAACATCATCCAGCCGGCAGGCTGGCACGTCGGCCTGCTGCGCCTCGAGGACGTAGCCCTCGGCTGCGCGGTCAGCCTGTTTGTGGGGCTGCTCTTCTGGCCGCGCGGCGCGAGCGCCGCGTTGCGCCGCGCGCTCGCCGAGGCGTACGTCGACAGCGCCGAATACCTCGCGCGCGCCGTCGACTACGCGACGAAGCACCGCGACCCCACAGCCGCCCCACCGGCGGACCTCGACGAAGACGCCAGTCGGGTGGCCGCCGCGACGCAGCGCCTGGACGCCACCTTTCGCGGCTATCTGACCGAGCGCGGCGCCAAGCCGCGGCCACTCGCCGAGATCACCAGCCTGATAACGGGCGTCGGCGGCCTGCGCCTCGCCAGCGACGCGATCCTGGACCTGTGGCAGCACGAGGACGGCGCGCCGGGCGGTGAGCGAGCTGGCGCCCGTGAACAGTTGCTGCGCGCGAGCGAGCTGGTCAGGCTGTGGTATGACGGGCTCGCCCAGAGCCTGCTCAGCGGAGGAGAGCCGCCCCAGCCGCTCCCTCACGACGCAAGCGCAGACGGGCGGCTGATCGACGCCGTGCGCCACGACCTCGCCGGCGCGGACGGCCGCGCGAGCGCGACCGCCGTGCGCATGATCTGGACCGCGGATCACCTCGACGCGGCCCGCCGGCTGCAGCGGGCGATCGTCGGGGCGCCGCAGGAGGCGCATGCAGGCTGACGACAACGAGTCCTGCAGCGGGCGCCAGCCGACCAGTCACGAGCGGCTGGCGGGCCAGCCCTGGGACGCGTCCTACCACAATCGCCCGGCGCCCTGGGACATCGGGCAACCACAGCCAGCCGTACTGCGCCTGGCTGGCGAGGAAGCATTCGCCGGCGCGGTGCTCGATGCGGGATGCGGGACGGGCGAGAACGCCCTTCACCTCGCCTCCCTGGGGCTGCATGTGCTCGGAGTCGATGTGGCTGAAAGCGCGCTGTCAATCGCGCGGGAGAACGCCGCCGCTCGTCACCTGGACGCTGACTTCGTGCTCGCCGATGCCCTGCACCTGGACCGCCTCGAGCAAACGTTTGACACGGTGCTCGATTGCGGTTTGTTCCACACGTTCGACAGCGACGAGCGGCGGGACTATGTGGCGAGTCTGGCGTCCGTGACTGCTCGTGGCGGACACCTGCACGTGCTCTGTTTCAGTGACGTTGGAGTCGATGGCCGTGGCCCGCATCCAGTCAGCCAGCAGGAGCTGAGGGGCGCCTTCCAACGGAGCAACGACTGGAGCGTCACCTGCGTCAGCCAGGAGCGGCTCCAGACGAGGTTCAACCCGCAGGGCGTGCCCGCCTGGTCGGCGATGATCGAACGCGTGTAGCCGCATCGCCGCGGTCGCGGCCGCTTGTGTGCGCAGCTTCACAGACGTACGGATGCCCGAGCCGTACGCTGCGCGCAACATAGCCATCGACACCAGGGGGAACAATGTCTGTGCTAGCCGCAATCACCGTCATCGTGGTTCTCGACGTCGCTTTGCTCGGCTTCCTCGCGTGGGTGATGTCTCACCCACGACACCTGAGGCCACACGTGCCTGCTCGCCACATGCAGTCAGCGCGGCAACCTGTCGAGCAGCGCGAAAGCCAGCTGGTCGCGTAGGCCTGTGGCGATCCGGGCGCACACGTCCGGGTCGCCAACACAGCCAGACCTGGACTGCCCTCCGCTTGGGCGGATCGTGAGCGCCGTGCGGCGCCTGGACTCAGAGGCTGGTGGCCTGCGCTGGATCGGCGATACGCGGACGTGATTGCCTGGCGTGGGGTGTTGCTCCCCAGTTTCTGCTGCGGCGCAGTAGCCGATCGCGCTTACCCCGTGTCCGCCGCCGTTTGCGGGGAGCGTGATCGTGAGTGGTGTCGGACTGCCGCGCAGGAACACGCGCAGTTCGGTCGCCACGCCGCTGGTCTTGCCAACGCACTCCTGTTTGGTGGCGGAGAAGTAGCCGGCGGTAGCGGGCAGAAGCAACGCGGGGCGTAGCCGTTGCGCCGGGACTTCCAGCCCGCCGCCGCGGGGTATCTTGTATGCGTAGGTGAACGGCAACCGACGTCCGTCGTCGTAGAGGGCGATGCGGGCCGGCGACACGCTGACGACGCAGGGACGGTGCGATGTGTTCAGCAGCGCGAATTCGCGCCCGCCTTCGTCGGTGGCCGGTGAGATCGGATCGGTCAAGGACAGACGGAGATTCCTCACAGCGCAACTGGGAGCGCCGATGGCTGAACGCGACGGCTTCACGGCCGCTGCGGCGCCGCGCGAGGCCGACGCGCCACACCCTGCGAGCGCCACCGCGAGCGCTCCAAGGATGGCGGCCGTGCACCTCGGGTTGCGATTGCGTCGCACGCGCTGAGGCTACTCTCGGCGCGCAGTGCGCAGGTCGCTTCACCCGCCCAGCAGCGCGCGCGTCTGCCGTGCGATCTCCGCGTCCTCGCGCGCGCCGATCACGAGCGTGCGCACCCGCGCCCCCGCGGCGCTCACGTCGACATCGGCGCTGGCCCCGCGGTTGCGTGCGGCGTCGAGTCCGACCCCGAGGAAGCCCAGCCCCGCGGCGGCGCGCGCGCGCACCGCGGGCGCGCGCTCGCCGACGCCGCCGGTGAACACGAGCACGTCCAGCCCGCCGAGCGCGGCGGACATCGCGGCGATCGCGCCGCGCAGGCGGTGCACGTAGACGTCGAGGCCGAGCTGCGCATGCTCGTCGCCTTGCGCTGCCCGCTCGACGATCTCCCGCATGTCGGCGCTGCCCGCGAGGCCGAGCAGCCCCGAGCGATGCTCGAGCGCGTCGGCCAGCTCGGCGATGTCCACCCGTCCATCCGCGGCGAGCCACAGCAGCATGCCGGGGTCCACGCTGCCGGAGCGCGTGGCCATCACCAGGCCCTCCAGCGGCGTGAAGCCCATGGTGGTGTCGAGCGAGCGCCCGCCGGCGACCGCGCACAGCGACGCGCCCGCGCCCAGGTGGCAGCTGACGATGCGTAGCTCAGCAGGGTGGCGGCCACGCCCGCCGCCGCTGTCCCGCTCCGCGGCGTCGAGCAGCTGCGGCGCCCTGCGCGCGACCCACGCGTGCGAGAGCCCGTGAAAGCCGAAGCGGCGCAGACCAAAACGCTCGCGCCACTGCGCGGGCAGCGCGTAGGTGGCGGCAGCGGGCGCCAGCGTCGCGTGGAAGGCCGTGTCGAAGCACGCCACCGCGGGCAGCTCCGGCAGCGCGGCGCTGACCGCGTCGAGCGCGGCCAGCGACTTGGGCTGGTGCAGCGGCGCGAGCTCGACCAACGCGCCCAGCGCAGCGCGTACCTGCTCGTCGATCCTCACCGCCGCGCGAAAGCGCTCGCCGCCGTGCACGATCCGATGCCCGACCGCGTCCGCCTGCGCGAGCGGCGGGCGCAAGGCCTCGCGCAGCTCATCCGCGTCCGCGCGCGCCCGCGGCGCGTCGAGCTCGACGGCAGCGATCACCGCGTCCGCGGCGTCCAGCAGCGACAGCTTCAGGCTGCTGGAGCCGGCGTTGACGACGAGCACGCGCACGTCGGTGCGCCTACGCGCCGCCGGCGGGACGCGCCGCGCCGGCGCCGCTCGCGGCCGGCCAGCGCCAGTCGGTGATCTCCGCCGGGTCGGCGCCGTGCTCGCGCGTGTAGGCGCGGTGGCGCAGGCGTTCGTCTGCCATCTGCTGGCGCAGGTGCGCGGCGCGCTCGCCCAGGCCGGGCACGCGGTCGATGACGTCGATCACCAGGTGGAAGCGGTCGAGGTCGTTGAGCATGACCATGTCGAACGGCGTGGTGGTGGTGCCCTCCTCCTTGTAGCCGCGCACGTGGATGTTGTGGTGGTTGGTGCGCCGGTAGGTCAAGCGGTGGATCAGCCAGGGGTAGCCGTGGTAGGCGAAGATCACCGGCTGGGCGGTGGTGAACAGCGCGTCGAACTCGCTGTCTGGCAGGCCGTGGGGATGCTCGGAGGGGGGCTGCAGGCGCATCAGGTCGACGACGTTGACGAGCCGCACGCGCAGTTGCGGCAGGTGCTCGCGCAGGATCGCGGCGGCGGCCACGCACTCGAGCGTGGGCACGTCGCCGGCGCAGCCGAGCACCACGTCGGGCTCGGCGTCGCGTCCTGCCGGCGCGCCACCCCCGTCGTTGGAGAACGCCTCCCAGATGCCGATGCCGCGCGTGCAGTGCGCGACCGCCTCCGCCATCGCCAGGTAGTTCAGCGAGGGCTGCTTGCCGGCGACGATCACGTTCACGTAGTTGCGGCTGCGCAGGCAGTGGTCGGCGACCGACAGCAGGCAGTTGGCGTCGGGCGGGAAGTACACGCGCACGATCTCCGCCTTCTTGTTGACGACGTGGTCGATGAAGCCGGGGTCCTGGTGGGAGAAGCCGTTGTGGTCCTGGCGCCAGACGTGCGAGGAGAGCAGGTAGTTGAGCGAGGCGATCGGCGCCCGCCAGGGGAGCTCGCGCGTGACCTTCAGCCATTTGGCGTGCTGGTTGAACATCGAGTCGACGATGTGGATGAACGCCTCGTAGCTGTTGAACAGCCCGTGGCGACCGCTCAGCAGGTAGCCCTCCAGCCAGCCCTGGCAGAGGTGCTCGGAGAGCACCTCCATCACGCGCCCGTCGGGCGCGAGGTGATCGTCGTCGGGGCGGCGTTCGGACTCCCACGCGCGGTCGGTGGTCTCGAAGATCGCGCTCAAGCGGTTGGAGGCGGTCTCGTCGGGGCCCAGCACGCGGAAGCGGTCGGGGTTCTTGGCGACGACGTCGCGCAGGAAGGCGCCGAGCACGCGCGTGGGTTCGCTGACCGACGCCGTCGGCGCGGGCACGGCGACGGCGTAGGCGCGGAAGTCGGGGAGCTCGAGCGCGCGCAGCAGGCGCCCGCCGTTGGCGTGGGGGTTGGCGCCCATGCGCCGCTCGCCGACGGGCGCGAGCGCGGCGATCTCAGCGCGCAGCGCGCCGCGCTCGTCGAACAGCTCCTGCGGCTCATAGGAGCGCAGCCACTGCTCGAGCTGCGCGAGATGCTCGGGGTTGCCGGCGAGGTCGGAGAGCGGCACCTGGTGGGAGCGAAACGAGCCCTCCGCCGGCAGGCCGTCCACCTCCTTCGGCCCCGTCCAGCCCTTGGGCGTGCGCAGCACGATCATCGGCCAGCGTGGGCGCGTGCGATCGACCCCACCCCGCGCGTGGCGCTGGATCGCGGCGATCTCGTCGGTCACCTGATCGAGCGTGGCGGCCATCAGCTGGTGCATCGCGTGTGGCTCGTGGCCCTCGACGAAGCGTGGCGCGTAGCCGTAGCCCTCCAGCAGCGCGCGCAGCTCGCCGGGGGGGATGCGCGCGAGCACGGTGGGGCTGGCGATCTTGTAGCCGTTGAGATGCAGGATCGGCAGCACCGCGCCGTCGCGGGCGGCGTCGAGGAACTTGTTGGCGTGCCAGCTGGTGGCGAGCGGTCCCGTTTCGGCCTCGCCGTCGCCGACCACGCAGCACACGAGCAGCTCGGGGTTGTCGAACGCCGCGCCGTACGCGTGGGCGAGCGAGTAGCCGAGCTCGCCGCCCTCGTGGATCGAGCCGGGCGTCTCGGGGGCGACGTGGCTGGGGATGCCGCCGGGGAAGGAGAACTGGCGACACAGCCGGCGCAGGCCCTCCTCGTCGTGGCCGATGGTGGGGTAGACCTCGGTGTAGGTGCCCTCGAGGTAGACGTTGGCGACGATGCCGGGGCCGCCGTGTCCGGGGCCGGCGATGTAGATCACGTTCAGATCGCGCGCGCGGATCACGCGGTTGAGGTGGGCGTAGACGAAGTTCAGGCCCGGCGTCGTGCCCCAGTGCCCGAGCAGGCGCGGCTTGGTGTGCTCGATGCGCAGCGGCTCGCGCAGCAGCGGGTTGGCGAGCAGGTAGATCTGTCCAACCGACAGGTAGTTGGCGGCGCGCCACCACGCGTGCAGCCCGGCGAGCTCCGCCTGTGAGAGCGGGCCGGGCGTGGTGTTCGCGATGGCGTCGCTGCTCAACGCCTGCACACATTAGATCCAACCGCAACGCATGCGATGCGAGCAAGCGCTAGGCTAGTTCCGACAAGCTGGCTATGTCCGAGGGTTGGGCTAGCGGCTTGGGTTTGGATCGCAGGGCGAGGGAGAGGGCCAGGAGAAGATCTGTGGCTCGAGAGGCAGGTGGGCTGGGCGAGGAGTCCGGTACGGCCGTGCTCTTCAACCCACGGGAGTTGGCGGCGATGGTCGAACTCGCGCGCGACGCGATCTTCGCGCGCGACGCGCAGCGACGGATCACCTTCTGGAATCGCGGCGCGCAGGAAATCTACGGCTACTCCCAGGACGAAGCGCTGGGCAGGCGCCCGCAGGATCTGTTGCGCACGGACTACCCGCTGGAGCTGGCGGAGATCGAGCGGCGGGTGGGCGACGCCGGCACGTGGGAGGGGCAGTTGGTGCAGTACACGCGCGGCGGCGAGCGCCTGGTGGTGGCGAGCACGTGGGCCGCGCAGTACGACGAGGAGGGCGAGCTGGCGGGCTTGTTGGAGGTCAACCGCGACATCACCACGGCGCTCGCCCGCCAGGCGGCGATGCTGGAGCTCGCGCCGGACGCGTTCGTGGGGATCAACCGCGACGGGCTGATGGTGCTCGTCAACCACCAGACGGAAGTGCTGTTCGGCTACGACCGCGGTGAGCTGCTCGGTGAGCACGTCGAGATGCTCGTCCCCGAGCGCTTTCGCGCCGCCCACGAGGGCAGCCGCGCCGGCTACTTCGCCGACCCGCGCACGCGCCCGATGGGCGCCGGCCTGGAGCTGTTCGGCCGCAAGTGCGACGGCAGCGAGTTCCCGGCGGAGATCAGCCTCTCCAGCGTGCAGACCGACGAGGGCGTGCTGGCGCTGGCGGCGGTGCGCGACACGAGCGAGCGGGTGGCCGCCAACCGCGACCGCGAGCGCCTGCGCGCGGAGGCCGAACGCGAGAAGCTGCGCAACCAGGTGCATCAGGCGCAGCGTCTGGAGAGCCTCGGCCAGCTCGCGGGCGGCATCGCGCACGACTTCAACAACCTGCTGGCGGTGATCATCAACTACGCGGCGTTCGTCGCCGACGACCTGCAGGCGGCGGTCGCGGTGGACGGCGACGAACGCTGGACGGGCACGCGCGAGGACATCAAGCAGATCCGCCTCGCCAGCGAGCGGGCCGCACAGCTGACCCATCAGCTGCTGGCGTTCGCGCGGCGTGAGGTCGTGCAGCCGGTGGTCGTGGACGTCAACCGCGTGGTCGAGGACGTCGAGCAGCTGTTGCGCCGCACGCTCGGCGAGCACATCGACCTGCGGAGCTCGCTGGCCGGGGACCTGCACCCGGTGTTGATCGATCCGGGGCAGGTCGAGCAGATCCTCGTCAACCTGGCGGTCAACGCGCGCGATGCGATGCCCGACGGGGGGGTGCTCAGCATCGACACGGCGAACGTGGAGGTCGACGGCCAGTACGCGTCCTCGCGCGCGGAGCTGAGGGCGGGGCCGCACGTGCGCCTGCGGGTGTCGGACACCGGCGTCGGCATGTCCACGGACGTGCTCGAACAGGCCTTCGACCCGTTCTTCACGACCAAGCCGGCGGGGCAGGGCACGGGCTTGGGCCTGGCGACGGTGTACGGGATCGTCAAGCAGGCGGGCGGCTACGCGCAGGTGTACTCCGAGCAGGGGGTGGGCACGACCTTCACGGCGCTGCTGCCGGCGACCGACCGGCCGCCCGAGCAACTCGACGCCGCGCCCGGCGGCGAGCGCAGGATGGGTGGTGAGACGGTGTTGCTGGTGGAGGACGAGCAGGCGTTGCGCGAGGTCACGCGGCGCATCCTCGTGGGCCGCGGCTACCGCGTGATCGCCGCCGCCAACGGACCGGAGGCGCTGGCGGTGGCGGCCGAGCACGGCGGGCAGATCGACCTGCTGCTGACCGACGTGATCATGCCGCAGATGCCGGGGCCGCAGCTGGCCAAGCGCATCTGCGAGCTGCGCCCGTCGCTGCAGGTCGTGTTCATGTCGGGCTTCGCGCAGCCGATCCTCGACTCCACGGAGCTGCTGGAGGACGGCGTGCAGCTGATCGAGAAGCCGTTCTCGGCGCCGGAGCTGCTGGCGAAGCTCGCGGAGGTGCTGAGAAGGTGACGCGGCTGTTGATCGTCGATGACGAGCCGCCGCTGCGCCACTGGGCCGAGCGCGTGCTCACGGACCACGGCTACGCGTGCGAGGGCGCCGGCGACGCGCTCGCCGCGCGGGCACGGCTGGAGGACGGCCCGTTTCACCTGGCGCTGCTCGACATCAACCTGCCTGGGGAGTCGGGCATGAACTTGCTGGGCCACATCCGCTGCGAGCATCCGGGCTGCGCGGTGGTGATGGTGACCGGCGAGGACAGCGTGGAGCTGGCGATGAGCGCGATCGAGCACGGCGCCTACGGCTACATCATCAAGCCCGCGGAGAAGGGCGAGCTGCTGATCAACGTCGCCAACGCGCTGCATCGCCGCCGCCAGGAGCTGGATACACGGCGGCTGCTCGAGCGCCTGCATGCGGCTGCCAGCGAACGCACCGAGCAGCTGGAGGCGGCGCTGCAGGAGCTGCGCCTGACGCAGAACGAGGTGTGGGCGTCGAAGGCGGAGACCATCTTCCGCCTGGCGCGGCTGGTGGAGTTCCGCGACGAGGAGACCGGCCAGCACCTGCAGCGGATGAGCAACTACTGCGAGGTCCTCGCGCGCCGCAGCGGGCTGCCGGCGGAACGCTGCGAGATGATCCGCCTGGCCAGCCAGCTGCACGACGTGGGCAAGGTGGCGATCTCCGACACGATCCTGCTGAAGCCCGGCAAGCTGACGAACGACGAGTTCGAGACGATCAAGACGCACGCGGAGATCGGCTACGACATGCTCGCGGGATCGAGCTCCGAGGTGGTGCAGGTTGGCGCGGCGATCGCGCGCACCCACCATGAGCGCTGGGACGGCGCCGGCTATCCGCGCGGGCTGGCCGGCGATGCGATCCCGCTGGAGGGCAGGATCGCGGCGCTCGCGGACGTGTTCGACGCGCTCACCAGCGACCGCGTGTATCGCTCGGCGTTTCCCTTCAAGGTCGCCGTCGGCATGCTGCGCGCCGAGCGCGGCAGCCAGTTCGATCCCGCGTTGACGGACACGTTCCTGGGTGCGCTCGCGGAGATCGAAGGCGTGCGCGACGCGTACGGCTCCTAGCTCAGTAGAAAGCCGCAGCGATGCCGGTGCTCGCTGCGGATGCCCGGTGAGCTCGCGAATCTGTAAGTTGCCTGCGATGGCAGACCAGGACAGCACGTCGCTGCGGGACGACGCGGGCGTGGCGCCGGCGGAGGGCCAGGCGATTCGCATCGTGCTGGCCGACGACCACACGGTCGTGCGCAGCGGGCTGCGGCTGCTGCTGGACAGCGAGGAGGGCTTGGAGGTGGTGGCCGAGGCCAGCGACGTGGAAGGCGCGCGGCGCTATGTGCGCGGGCACCATCCGGCGGTGCTGGTGCTCGACCTGAACATGCCGGGCGAATCGAGCCTGCAGGCGATCCCCAAGATCCGCGAGGAGTCGCCGGACACGCAGATCGTGGTGCTGACGATGCAGCAGGAGCCGGCGTTCGCGCGTGAGGCGCTGGGCGCGGGAGCGCTCGGCTACGTGCTCAAGGAGGCCGCGGACGAGGAGCTCGTGGAAGCGGTGCGCCGCGCGGCCGCGGGGGAGAGCTATCTGAACCCGCGCCTTGGTGCGCGCATCGCCTCGGAGCCGCCGCCGGGGCCGCCGGATGACCTGTCCGAGCGTGAGGTGGACGTGCTGCGGCTGATCGCGCTCGGGCACACCAACGCGGAGATCGCCGAACAGCTGTATCTCAGCGTGCGCACGGTCGAGACGCACCGCTCGCACATCCAGCAGAAGCTGCGCCTTTCCACGCGCGCGGAGCTCGTCGGCTACGCGCTCGAGCGCGGCCTGATCAAAGCCTGAGCGGCAAGCCTGAGCGGCCGAGCTGCGGCGCCGCCGTGCGCGCGTCGCGCGGACGCGCCCCGGCGCAAAAAAGGGGCCGCACCGGGACGGAGCGGCCCCCTCGAGGGATGGACGAGAGATACGGCTGTTCCAGCTTAACCGGATCGGCAGACGGAAGCGAGCGTTGTCTACCACTCCTGAGCACGCTGAAGTCGCACGCTGCGATGTTTGTTTCGCGGGTGCGCCAGCCCCCCGCCAAGCGTCAAGTTGGCGCCTGCGCGCGCCGATGCTGGCAGGGTGGCGGCGTCACGCGAACCGTCTGGGCAGCCTGAAGCGATGCTGGCGAGCGCCGACCAGGCGGCGGCGGCTGCGCTGCGCGAGCTGCCGGAGGCGCTGATCGTGGTGTTCGATCGTGAGCTTCGCTTCGTGCTCACCGCGGGGCATGCGCTGGAGCGCCTGGGCAAGCCGCGCAAGGCGCTGGAGGGAGAGCTCGTGGCGAGCATCTTCCCGGAGGCCATGTGGCGGGCGATGGAGCCGTTGTTCGCCTCGGCGCTGGACGGGGAGACGCGCTCGCGTGAGGTGTGGACGCCCGAGCAGCGTCATTGCCTGATGGTCGATGTGGGCCCGCTGCGCGCGCACGGCGGGGCACACGGCCCGGATGGCCTCCTCGGCGGCGAGCAGGGGGCGAGCGTGGTGGGCGGGGTGGCGGTGGTGCTGGACATCACCGTGCGCCGGCAGGCCGAGGTGCTGGCCCCGGCGGGCGGCGGCTTCGAGCAGGTCTTCGAGCGCGCTCCGATCGGCACCGCGCTGCTGGACGCCGAGGGTCGTTGGCTGCTGGTGAACCGCGCCCTGTGCGAGATCACCGGCTACACGGCCGAGGAGCTGGTGGGCAAGCGCTTCGACGGGATCGTGCATCCCGACGATGTGAACATCGACAGCGAGCAGCGGCGGCGGCTGCTGGCGGGGGAGATCCCGGCCTTCCAGGTCGAGAAGCGCTACTTCGACGCCGCCGGGGAGACGGTCTCGGCGATCCTGTCGGTGTCGCTGGTACGCGACCGCGACGGGGCGCCGCTGCACTACATCGCTCAGCTGCAGGACATCTCCGAGCGCAAGCGCCTGGAGGAGCACCTGCGCCACCTCGCCGACCACGACCCGCTGACGGGCCTGCGCAACCGCCGGCTGTTCGAGCACGATCTCCGCTTGCAGGTGGGCCGCTCGCAGCGTTATGGCGAGGTCGCCGGCCTGATGGTGATCGACCTCGATGACTTCAAGGCGGTCAACGACCGCTACGGGCACACGGTTGGAGACGACATGCTGCAGGCGGTCGCGCGGGCGCTGACACGCAGGCTGCGGGCGACCGACCTGGTTGCGCGTCTCGGCGGCGATGAGTTCGCGGTGATCCTGCCGCACATCGACAACGAGGGCGTGGCGGTGGTGATCGAGGGGCTCGCGCGGGTGCTGCCGTCGTGCAGCATCGACGTCGGCGACGAGGTCGTGCACCCGTGCGCGAGCATCGGGCACGCGATGATCAACGAGCGTACGGAGAGCGCCGAAGAGGTGCTCGTGAAAGCCGATCGGGCGATGTACGCGGACAAGCGCGCGAAGCGCATCCCACCGCGCTGAGCGCCCGCGGGCGCCGGGCCGCGCCGCGGGCAGCGCGCCACGGGACGCTGGGTGCCGCCGGCGCGCGGGCGCTCGCCGGGCGCCCGCCGGTGCGGTGAATACGCTCAGATCATGCAGCCAGACGAACGGCTTGCGGTCATCGACCTGGGATCGAACTCCTTCCGGCTGGTCGTGTTCATGGCCGGCGCAGGGTGGTGGAAGCGCACGGATGAGATCTATGAGCCGGTGCGCATCGGCGAAGGGCTGATGGCGAGCGGCCGGCTGGGCGAGCAGCCGATGCGCCGCGCGCTGGCGACGCTCGACGTGTTCGCGCACTTCTGCCGCGCGGCGGGCTTGGGCGAGGGCTCGGTGGACGCGGTCGCCACGAGCGCGATCCGCGACGCGCACAACGCCGACGAGTTCCTGGAGCGGGCGCGGGCGTGCCTGGGGCTGCCGATCCGCGTGCTCAGCCGCGAGCAGGAGGCGCGCTACGGCTACATCGCGGCGGTCGACTCGACGACGCTGCGCGACGGCGGCGTGCTGGACCTCGGCGGCGGCTCGCTGCAGCTGGTGCGCGTGGCCGAGCGGCGGATCAGGGCCTCGGGCTCGTGGCCGCTGGGCACGGTGCGCATGAGCGAGCGCTTCCTGCCGGTGAACGGGCCGGCCAAGCGCAGGCAGCTGGAGGAGCTGCGCGAGCACGTCGCCGCGCAGCTCGCCGACGCCGACTGGCTGGCCAAGGACGCGAAGGCGCAGCGCGCGCGGCGCCTGGTGGGCATCGGCGGCACCGTGCGCAACCTCGCGGCGGCCGCCCAGCGCGCGGCGGGGCTGCCGTCGAACGGCGTGCAGGGGATGCTCGTGCAGCGCGAGGCGTTGCAGGATCTGGTCGAGCGACTGGCCGCGCTGCCGGCGTCCGAGCGCGCGAGCGTCGCGGGCATCAAGCCGGCGCGCGCCGACCTGATCCTGGCGGGCGCGGTGGTGGTCGAAGGCGTGTTGCGAGCGGGCGACTACGATGCGCTGGAGGCCACGGAGGCGGGCCTGCGCGAGGGCGTGTTCTTCGAGCGCCTGGCGCCGGGCGCTGGCGCGGGCGTGCCGCAGGACGAGCGGCCGCTGTTCGCGGATGTGCGCATCGCGAGCGTGCTGAACATGGCGGCGCAGTACCAGGTCGATCGCGAGCACACCGAACACGTGGCCGCGCTGGCGCTGGGGATGTTCGACGAGCTGGCCGCCCTCGGCCTGCACGGAGGCGACCCGCTGGAGCGCGAGCTCTTGTGGGCGGCGTGCATGCTGCACGACATCGGCATGTCGATCGACTACGACGACCACCACAAGCACTCGCGCTATCTGATCCTCAACGGCAGCCTGCCGGGCTTCGCGCCGGTGGAAACGGCGATCATCGCCCAGGCCGCGCGCTACCACCGCAAGGGCATGCCCACGCCGGGGCCGCTGGCGGCGCTGTTTGGGCCCGGTGACGCCGAGCGCCTGGAGCGTTGCGCGACGCTGTTGCGCCTGGCCGAGGACCTCGAGCGCTCACGCGACCAGCTGGTGCGCGCGACCAGCATGGCGTTGCACAATGGCACTGTGGAGATGCGCTTGATCGCCGACGGCGAGTCGGCGGTGCCGCGCTGGGCGGTGGGGCGCGAGCGCGAGCTGTTCGAGCGGGCGTTTCACCGCGAGCTCTCCGTCGCGGCGTGACGCGAGGACTGCGGCGTCAGGCGCGCGCCAGCGCCTTGGCATCCCCCGCGCAGTCGAACAGCACGAGCCCGTAGGGATAGGCGTCGGGGCTGCGCCACACCCACGGCGCGAGCTCCTTGCAGGCGCGCAGCACGGCTTTGGTGGCCTGGTTGCCGCCGCGCATGGAGTAGCCGCCGCCGAGCAGCACGTAGCGGGCTTCGCCGCGGGCGACGTAGCGTGCGAGGCCGGGGCCGCTGAGCGCGGGGTCGGTGCCGCTGTAGCCGCCGAGCGAGCCGGCTTTGAGGCCCATGAGCATCATCGGCGCGGCGGTGTCGGAGGCGACGGTCAGCAGTTCCCAGCGGGTGCCGGGGTGGTGGGTTGAGACGAAGTCGAGGATGGCGACGTTGAGCGCGCTGTCGCGCGCGTCGACGCCGTAGCCGCCGGGGCCGGGGAACGCTTTGGGGCCGGCGACGGGGAACGTGCCCTCGACGGGGGCGAGCCAGGTGGAGGCGGCGTAGGCGCCGGGGGTGACGAGCAGCGCGAGCAGCGCGAGCGCGACGGCGGGGGCGGCGAGCTTGCGCAGCGCGAGCAGCGCGCCCATGCCGAGCGCGGTGACGGCGACGAGCACGGGGATGAACCACAGCATGTAGTGCTCGCGGTCCATGAGCACGATCTGCGCGAGCACGGTGGTGGCGAGCGCGCAGGCGAGCAGCGCGAGGCCGAGGCGCCGGCGGCGCCGGCGCTTGGCGAGCGTGATGAAGGCGGCGGCGCCGGCGCCGGCCATGGCGCCGGTGGCCGGCGCGAGCCCGGAGACGTAGTAGGGGTGCACGATGCCTTTGGACAGGCTGAGCACGGCGGCCTCGACGAGGAACCAGCCGCCGAACAGCACGAGGAAGGCGAGGCGCGAGCGTTCGGCGTCGTCGCCGGCGAACGCCGCGATGGGCCAGCGTCGTGGCGTTGGCGCGCCGGGCTTCTGCCGGCGCTCGGAGAGCGCGAGCAGCGCGAGCGCGAGCAGCCCGAACAGCGCGAACGGCAGCAGCCAGCCGGCCTGGTCGCCGAGGCCCTTGCCGAACAGCCGCAGGGGGTTGGGGGAGGGCCCGAAGGGGATCGGCTCCTTTTCCCTGCCGGTGGTGGCGATGGGCGCGGGCGCGGGCTCGGGCTTGGGGATGTGCTCGCCGGGCGTGGGCGGCGGCGCGGCTTCGTGGCGGTTGCGGGCGGCGGTGTCGGAGGCGCGCTCTTGCGTGAGCGGGACGAAGCCGCCGGGGCGGACGGGCACGCCTCCGGGTCCGCCTTCCTGGCCTTCGACGCGGCCGAGCCCGTTGTAGTCGAAGGTCAGCCCGAGCTCGGAGTTGTCCTTGGTGCTGCCCACCCACGGCCGCCTGGAGGCGGGGGTGGCGTCGACGAAGGTGATCCAGGCGAAGGACACGACGAGCATGACGACGCCGGCGGCGAGCAGCTGCGCGAGGCGCCGGCGCAGCGAGCCGGGCGCGGCGAGCAGGTAGGCGAGCGCGATGGCGGGGACGATCAGGTAGGCGGCGAGCGTCTTGGTGTTGAACGCGATCCCGACGAGCACGGCGCTGGCGATGAGGGTGCGCAGGCGGCCGCTTTCGCACGCCCTCACGCCGGCGCCTGCGGCGCACAGCATGAGCAGCAGCAGCACGGGGTCGACGCCGTTGTCGCGTGAGACGGCGACGAACGACGGGAACACGGCGAGCGCGAGCGCGCCGGCGAGCGCGCCGGCGAGGCCGAAGCGCTTGGCGAGCAGCAGGTACAGCAGCGCGACGGACAGCACGCCGGCGATCGCCTCGGGCAGCAGCAGGCTGAGGGGGGAGAAGCCGAACAGCTTGGCGCTCGCGACCTGCACCCACAGCGCGACGGGCGGCTTGTCGAGGGTGACGAGCCCGCCGGGGTCGAACGAGGCGAACAGGAAGTTGTGCAGCGAGTGCAGCATGGACTGCACGCCGGCGGAGTAGAAGACGTTGGCGTAGCCGTTTTTGCTGAGCCGGTTGGTGTTGAGCACGGCGGCGAGCGCGACGACGACCGGCAGCCCGGCGTAGGGCAGCCAGCGTGGGCGCTGCGGCGGGCGGGCGCGCTGGCGCAGGCGCGCGGAGGTCGGCTCGGGCGGCTCGACGTCTGGCGCGCGGGTGGCGGCTGCGCTCAAGGCAGGTGTGCGTGAGTCATGGGCTGGTGCACGGATGGAGAGTACGCGAAGCGGGGGCGCACCCAAGCCGGCAGACGGTCGTTGCGTGGGCGGACGGGGTGCACGCTGGGCTAGGCGTCGAGCGCGTCGAGCAGCCGCTGGAGGTCGCGCTCGTCGTTCCACGCCCCCACGGACGCGCGCAGCCACGGCCGGTCGGGGATGGTGCGCACGTACACGCCGCGCGCGGCGAGCCGCTCGCGCTCGCCGGCGGGGTCGGCGCTGGTGAAGGACACGAGCGTGGTGCGCGCGCGCGGCGCGACCTCGCGCCCGGCCTGGCGGAGCAGCTCCGCGAGGCCCGCGGCGAGCGCGCTGGCGTGCTCGTGCACGTCGGCCCAGCCGGCGGACTGGAGGACCTCGAAGGAGGCGAGCGCGCAGGCGGTGGTCTCGGCGTTCAGCGAGGGCGTGTCAAAGCGCCGCGCGTCGGCGTGCAGGCGGGCGTCGAGCCCGTCGCCCGGATCGTCGAGGTTGGCGTAGCCGCGGCGGCTGACGGCGACGCGCTCGCGCAGCGCGGGGGAGACGTAGAGCATGCCCGTGCCGTCGGGCCCGCACAGCCACTTCTGCCCGGCGCCGGCGTAGGCGTCGCAGCGCAGGGCGTGCACATCGACGGGCACGGCGCCGACGCCCTGCGCGCCGTCGAGCAGCACGGGCACGTCCAGCCGGGCGAGCTCGGCGGGCGCGTAGCAGCCGCTGACCCAGCCGACGTGCGAGCAGGCGACGAGGCGCGTTTGCGCCGAGGCCGCTTCGGCGATCTGCGCGAGCGGGACTTCGCGCACGCGCACCCGGCGCAGCTCGCGCGCGGCGGACAGCGCGCCGAGCAACCCTGGGTGCTCCTCGTCGCTGGTGAGGATCTCATCGCCGGGGTCGAGCTGGAGGCCGGCGATCACGGTGGCCATGCCCTCGGTGGTGCAGGTGGTGAGCGCGACGTCGGCGGCCGGTGCGCCGAGCACGCTGGCGTAGGCGCTGCGCAGCGCGTCGGTGAGCTCATGACGGCGTTCGAAGTGCGCCTGCGTGCGTCCGTCCACGAGCTCGCGCTCGAGCTCCCCGCGGGCGGCGTCGGCGGCGCGGGCGGGCAGCGGCCCGTCGGTGCCGGCGTTGAGATAGGCGACGGTGCGCAGCACGGGAAACTGGTCACGCAACGCCGGCAGGCTCACAAAGCGCGAGAATAGCCGCATGGCAAGCGTGGACTCGCAGCGACCGCTGTGGCAGCCGAGCGCGGAGCAGCTTCAAGATGTGGAGATGGCGCGCTTCATGCGCTGGGCGGGCGAGCGTCGTGGTGAGCCGTTTGCGGACTACGCGCAGCTGTGGCGGTGGTCGGTGGACGAGCTGGAGGAGTTTTGGGCGTGCGTGTGGGAGTTCTGCGGCGTGCGCGCGTCGAAGCCCTACGCGCGGGTGCTGAGCGCGCGGGAGATGCCGGGCGCGCGCTGGTTTGCGGGCGCGGAGCTGAACTACGCGGAGAACCTGCTGGCGCGCGGCGAGGGCCGCGCGGGCGAGGTGGCGGTGCTGCACTGCTCGGAGCTGCGTGAGGAGCTCGAGGAGCTGACGTGGGGCGAGCTGCGCGCACGGGTGGCGGCGTGCGCCGCTGGCCTGCGCGCGCTGGGCGTGGGGCGTGGCGACCGCGTGGTGGCGTACATGCCGAACATCCCGGAGACGCTGATCGCGCTGCTGGCGAGCGCGAGCGTCGGCGCGATCTTCTCGAGCGCGGCGCCGGAGTTCGGCGCGCGCAGCGTGATCGACCGCTTCGCGCAGATCGAGCCGAAGGTGCTGCTGGCGGTGGACGGCTACCGCCACGGCGGCAAGGACTTCGAGCGCGGCGAGAACGTGCGTCGCATCCTCGATGAGCTGCCGACGGTGGAGCACGTGGTCGCCTTGCAGTACCTGTCGAACGACGACTTTGACGAAGCCGCCTTCGGCGGCGGGGCGGGCGTTCGCAGCGCCCTTACGTGGGCTGAGCTGCTCGCCCGCGGCGCAGGCGCGGAGCTGGCGTTCGAGCAGCTGCCGTTCGACCACCCGCTGTGGGTGCTGTACTCCTCGGGCACGACGGGCCTGCCGAAGGCGATCGTGCACGGCCACGGCGGCATCCTGCTGGAGCAGCTGAAGAAGCGCCTGCACCTGGACCTGCGCGCGGGCGACCGCATGTTCTGGTTTACGACGACGGGCTGGATGATGTGGAACTTCCTGGTCGGCTGCTTGATCTCGGACGCGGCGATCGTGCTGTACGACGGCAGCCCCGCGCACCCGGACCTGGGGGTGCTGTGGCGCCTGGCGGAGCGGGCGGGGATCACGTGCATGGGCGTGAGCCCCGGCCTGCTGGCGAGCTGCGAGAAGGCGGGGATCGAGCCGGGCCGCGACTGCGACCTGTCGGCGCTGCGCGCGCTGGGCGCGACCGGCTCTCCCTTGTCGCCGGAGAGCTTTCACTGGGTGTACGCGCACGTGAAGGACGACGTGTGGCTGTTCTCCACGAGCGGCGGCACGGACGTGTGCACGGCGTTCGTGGCGGGCTGCCCGCTGCTGCCGGTGTACGAGGGCGAACTGCAGTGCCGCGCGCTGGGCTGCGCGGTGGCGGCGTGGGACGAGCACGGCAACAGCCTCGTCGACGAGGTGGGCGAGCTGGTGATCACCGAGCCGATGCCCTCGATGCCGCTGTACCTGTGGGGGGATGACGACGGCTCGCGGCTGCGTGAGAGCTACTTCGCGATGTTCCCCGGCGTGTGGCGCCACGGCGACTGGATCCGCATCACCGCGCGCGGCGGCGCGGTGATCTACGGGCGCTCCGACTCGACGATCAACCGCATGGGCGTGCGCATGGGGACCGCGGAGATCTACAGGGCGGCGCTGGGCGTGGAGGAGGTGATGGACGCGCTGGTGGTGGACGTGCCGACCACCGCCCCCGGCGGCGGCGCCCAGGGCAACGAGCTGTGGATGGTGATGTTCGTGGTGCTCCGCGACGGCGTGACGCTGGACGAGGAGCTGGCGGCGCGGATCAAGCGGCGCGTCCGCGAGGACTGCTCGCCGCGCCACGTCCCCAACGAGATCCGCCAGATCGAGGAGGTCCCGCGCACGCTGTCGGGCAAGGTGCTGGAGGTGCCGGTGAAGCGCATCCTGATGGGCGCAGACCCGCGCCAGGCGGCGAGCGTGGACTCGCTCGCCAACCCGCGCTCGCTGGACTACTTCGTGGCGCTGGCCGGGGAGCTGGGCGCTGCCGAGCTCCGCGCCGCGAAGTCGAACGGTGCGTGACGGCCGGGGGCGTCGCACGTCAGCTCAACGACTGGATGGTCGCCATGATCTGCTCGATCGCGATCTCCGACGGCGTGCCGGCGTCGGCGCCCGAGCTGGGTTGACGGGCCACGCCGGACGAACCGGCGTCTGCCTCCCGCAGCCATTGCTCTTCCAGCTCGCAGCGGCGATCGAGCAGGCGGTGCTCCCTGGTGCGTAGCGCGGCGGCCCGTTCGAACTGCTGCTCGGCGATCGCCTGCTCCTTCTCGCGTCGCGTGCTGTGGAGCTCGGCGTCGAGCTCGTCGATCTGACGCTTGCGCTCGCTGAGGCGACGCTCGAGCACGCCCAGTGCGGTGGCCTTCGCGAGCTCCTGCGTTCCGATCGCGGCTTCATGCTCGCGCCGGATCGTTTCGAGCCGCTGCTCCAGCCCAGGGTCGACGCCCGTACCGGCGCGCGCCGTGGGCGCCTTCCCGCTCGACGCCGCTGGTCGCGGTATGGGCAGCAGGCGGGTGACCTCCTCGCGAATCTTCGTGGCGTCGGCGCCGAGGGCGAGCAGGACGCTGATGGCGAGGTTGTCGTGCTCGCGGGTGAGTCCGAGCAGGATGTGCTCGGTGCCGATGTGGTCGTGGTGCAGGCCCAGCGCTTCGCGCAGCGCGTGCTCGAGCGCCTTCTTGGCGTCGGGCGTGAAGGGCAGCTGGCCAGCGTGGATCTCCTCGCCGGGGCCCGCGAGGCTGACGATCTCAGCCCGCACGGGCTCGCAGGTGGCGCCGAGGTTCTCGAGCGCCTGCGCGGCAATGCCCTCCTTGACGTGCAGAAGCCCGAGCAGCAGATGCTCGGCGCCGACGTAGCTCCCGCCGAGCTCGCGCGCCTGCGCTTGCGCGAGCACGACGGCCTGGCGGGCTCCTTCGTTGAAGCGCTCGAACATGCTGGCTGGGCTAACCCGCGTTCTGGCGTACGAGGAGGCGGAGGTTCTCCTGCAGCGCGGCGTCGTACGGGCTCAGGCGCAGCGCCTCCCAGCAGGCGGACTCGGCGTCGTGGCTTCTGCGCGCGGCGGTGAGCAGGACGCTGAGCAAATAGTGTGAGCGGGGGTCGCCGGTGTCGAGGCGGATTGCGTCGCGGCACGCGCTCTCCGCCTCCGCGTGCTGTCGCCGGCCGTGGAGCGCGACGGCGAGGTGCAGGTGGCTCAGCGCATCGGTGGGTGCGAGCGCGAGCGCCGCGTTGGCCGCTGCCTCGGCCTCGGGGTAGCGCTCGAGCCCGCACAGAGCCCACGCGAGCCCGCGCTGCGCCTCGGCGCGGGTCGGATCGAGCTCGACCGCGTGACGGTAGGCGCTCTCGGCCTCGGCGAAGCGGCGCTGCCTGCAGAGATCGTCTGCCCACCTCGTTTGCGCCACCGCGTCCAGCTTCGCGTCGTCATCCACCTGCGATGACGACGCCAGGGCGGATGGCGACGCGCCCACGGTGTGCGGCGTGCCGGCGGCGATCGCGAACAGGCGCGCGTCGTCGCCTTGCAGGTACGCGGCCGGGCTGGCCCACTCGATCTGGCTGACGGTGTAGATCGCCTCGCGCGCCTCGGCGACGGCCACGTCGACGGGCCGTCCGGCGGCCAGGGCTGCGTAGAGGGCTGGCGCGAACGCGCTCGCGGCTTGCTCGCCGAGCGCGAACTGCATGGCGAGGACTGCGGGGATGCCCCGGCGGAGCAAATTGGCGGCAACGCCGGCGAACGGATCGACGTGGTCGCTGCGCCCCGTGTCGCAGGCGCCCAGCACCACCAGGCGCACGCTCGGGTGCTCGCGCAGGATCACCCCCAGACGCTCGCCGGTGACCGGCGCGGCGCGACCTTGCTCGTCGGTGAACAGCAGCACGGCGCCGTCCTGCTTGCTGAAGCCGCCGTGCCCGAGGAAGTGCAGCACGTGGAACTCGGCGCGCATGAGCGTACGTCGCAGCTCGCCGAGCGTGGGGATGGCCAGCTGCGTGACGGCGATCGCGGCGCCGTCGATGAGCTGCTCGAGCGCCGAGGCGAGCTGCGTCCACTCGGCCTGCAGGTCGAGCTTGGGGCGATCGATGGGCTCGGCGGTGACGAGCAGGACGCGCAGTGGCAGCGCGACGCGCACGGCAGCCGGCTGGAGCGCCGTCTGCACGTAGCGGATCACAGGGGTGCTGCTCGACAGCGCGAGGAAGCGGCCCGTGTCGCCGTCGTACAGGAGCTCCCACGGGAGGTCGGTGAGCTCGGGGCAGGCGGAGAGGTGCAGCCGGATGCGCAGGGCTGCGTGCTCGCCTTCGGCGTGCTCGCAGCTGCGACGCAGGCACTCGCCGACCGACCCGGCGAAGACGGCGTTGAACAGGCGTTCCCCGAACTGCTTGGCGGCCATGAGGGGAGCGGCTTCGAGCTCCCTCGCCCGCCTCCCGATGGCGCTCATCTTGTGCACGAAGGCCTCCACTTCCCTGCCGGTGAAAGGCGGTGGGAAGCTCGTTAGCTGCTCCGCGCCGGCCGGCGAGCCTACGACGCGCGCGCTGTAGGCATCCTTGGTCCTGCCAAGCAGGAGATCGAGATTCAGCGCCCGCGACGCGCTCACCGAAGATCCGATGGCTGGAACTTCACAGGGGAGAGCGTAGTGCAGGCGACCGCACGTCGCCTACTCCTACAGCCCGAGCGAGCGCCCGACGATCTCCTTCATGATCTCGTTCGCACCGCCGTAGATGCGGGTGACACGCGCGTCTGCGAACGCGCGTGCGATCGGGTACTCGAGCATGTAGCCGTAGCCGCCGAACAGCTGCAGGCAGCGATCGACCACGCGGCCCTGCAGGTCGGTGGTCCACCACTTGGCGGTGGCGGCCTGCTCGGGGGTGAGCTCGCCCGCGTTCAGCGCCTGTGCGCAGCGGTCGACGAACACGCGCGCGACTTCCACTTCGCCGTGCACCTCCGCGAGCGTGAAGCGCGAGCTCTGAAAGGAGCCGATCGGCTGGCCGAACGCCTGGCGCTCGCGCACGTAGTCGAGCGTCCACGCCAGCGCCGCTTCGGCGGCGGCGACGGCGGACGCGGCGATCGACAGGCGCTCCTGCGGCAGGTTGGACACCAGGTAGAGGAAGCCTTGGCCCTCCTCCCCGAGCAGGTTCACCGCGGGCACACGCACGTCGTCGAAGGACAACTCGGCGGTGTCCTGGGCGTGCTGGCCGATCTTCTCGAGCTTGCGCGAGCGCGCGAAGCCCGCCATGCCGCGTTCGAGCACCAGCAGGCTGATGCCGCGGTGGCGCTGTGACGGGTCGGTCTTCACGGCCGTGATCACGAGGTCGGCGTTGATGCCGTTGGTGATGAACGTCTTGGCGCCGCTCACCACGTAGTGATCGCCCTCGCGCCTGGCGCTGGTGCTCATGGCCGCGAGGTCGGAGCCGATCCCCGGCTCGGTCATCGCCAGCGCGGTGATCAGCTCGCCGGAGGCGATCCCCGGCAGCCAGCGCGCGCGCTGCTCGGCGGTGCAGTAGCGCAGGAAGTAGGGGAGGGAGATGTCGTTGTGCAGCGTGATCCCCAGCCCGAAGCTGCCCACGCCGGCGCGCTGCGCCTCTTCGCCGATCACGAGGTTCAGCCGGAAGTCCTCGGCGCCCGCGCCGCCGTAGGCCTCCGGCACGGCCATCGCCAGAAAGCCGCCGCGCCCCGCGCGCGCGAACACCTCGCGCGGCACGATGCCCGCGCGCTCCCACGCGCCGTAGCGGTCGTCCTCGCCGACCACCTCGCGCTCCAGAAACGTGCGGAAGCTCGCGCGGAAGTCTTCGTGCAGGTCTTCGAACAGCTCGCGTCTCATCGCCCTGCGCAGACCCTATCCGCACGACGGCGCGTTGAAGTAGTTGGCGGATCGCAGAAGGAGTGAATGGCGCACACGTCGAACACAAGCGCCGATGAAGCGCGTCGGGACGAAGACCGCCGAGCGGCCACCTGTGAACGGTACGAGCGAGCACCAGAGCCTGTCCAAGTACATCCAGGCGCGCTTCGACGAGTGCTCGCGCTCGCAGAAGGACGTCGCGCAGTACATCGTCGACCATCTCGACGAGGCCGCCTTCCAGACCGCCGAGGAGCTGGCCCGCCGTGCGAACACGTCCAGCTCGACCGTCGTGCGCTTCTCGCAGGCGCTCGGGTTCGAGGGCTTCCCCGAGCTGCAGGCGGCCGCGCGCGAGGAATACCGCCGCGTGAACGCCAAGGCCGCCAAGGAGGGCGCAGCGGGCGGCGCCGCATCCTCGGCGCCTTTGTTCTCGCTCGATCAGAACGAGTTCGAGGCGGCGCTCGCCGCCGACCACCTGAACGTCGAGGACACCGCGCGCAAGGTCTCGCGCAGCTCGGTGGACGCGCTGATCGAGGCGATCGTGGCGGCCGAGAAAGTGCTCGTGGCGGGCACCGACCAGATGGCGTTCTTCGCCAGCTACCTGCGCCATCTGCTGATGCTGCTCGACCTGCGCGTGGACGTCGTGGCCAGCCCGTCGCAGGAGGCGCTCAGCCGCCTGGGGCGCATCGACGAGGCGACGCTCGTGATCGGGCTGTCGGCCGGGCGCCCGCATCCGCTGGTGGTGCGGGCGATGAAGCTCGCGCGCCACCGGCAGGCGAACACGGCGGCGATCACCGACGCGACGCTCTCGGAGGTCGCGAAGCTGGCGCAGATCAAGCTCTACTACTCGTCCAACAGTCCGGCCTATGTGCGCTCGCACACGGCGCTGTTGAGCATCATTCAGGCGCTCGCGTATGGGGTTTACGCGCGGGACACCGCGTCCTACGACGATCGGATCAAGGCGTTTCGTCTCAAGTAGTTCGCGCGGTGGCGCGGCCTGCGCGCGCTCGCTCGCGTCGATGTCGCGACTCTGAGAGGATGCTGCGCGCGATGCGAAGGAAATCGATCGGCAGCGACGGGGCCGCTCGGCTGCAGGCGATCGAGCTGCTGGCGGACCTTTCGAACGCGGAGCGCCAGGCGCTTGCGCGGATGATCGACGAGGTCAACGCGGAGCCCGGCGAGGAGCTGATGCACGAGGGCGATTACGGCTACGAGGTGGTGTTCGTCGAGGAGGGCACCGCGGAGGTGCGCCAGGGCGGGGTTGCGATCAACACGGTTGGCGCCGGTGATGCGCTCGGCGAACTCGCGGTGCTGGACACGGGCGGCATGCGCACCGCGACGGTCGTCGCGACCACGCCGTTGCGCGGGATCGTGCTGACCTCGCACTTCCTGCACCACGTGCGCCAGCAGATGCCGACGCTCGCCGCCGCGATCGACCGCGCCGCCGAGGCGCATCGCGAGCGCGACCGCGCCCGTCAGGCCGGCCAGCCCGCCGACTGACGCGATCGGCTCCCGGCGGGCTGGCGAGCCTGACGGCCGACGCGACCGGCCAGCCCGCCGACTGACGCGATCGGCTCCCGGCGGGCTCGCGAGCCTGACGGCCGACGCGACCGGCTGCGCTCAGCCGGCGAGCCCGACGGCGCGCACGCGCCGGCCTCGCGCTCGCGTGGCTGTCAAACTACTGGCATGCGTGACGAGGCCACGTTCCGGGTGAAGACCGGGCTCGCGGAGATGCTCAAGGGCGGGGTGATCATGGACGTGGTCACGCCAGAGCAGGCGAAGGTCGCGGAGGACGCCGGCGCGGCGGCGGTGATGGCGCTCGAACGCGTCCCCGCGGACATCCGCCGCGACGGCGGCGTCGCGCGGATGTCCGACCCGGAGATGATCTCCGGCATCCAGCAGGCGGTCACCATCCCGGTGATGGCCAAGGCGCGGATCGGGCACTTCATGGAGGCGCGCGTGCTGGAGACGCTGGAGGTGGACTACGTGGATGAGTCGGAGGTGCTCACGCCCGCCGACGAGGCCAACCACATCGACAAGTGGGACTTCAAGGTGCCGTTCGTGTGCGGCGCCACCACCCTCGGCGAGGCGCTGCGGCGCATCGGCGAGGGCGCGGCGATGATCCGCTCCAAGGGCGAGGCCGGCACCGGCGACATCGTCGAGGCCGTGCGCCACATGCGCCAGATCACCGGCGAAATCCGCCGTCTGACGATGCTCGGCGACGACGAGCTCGCCACCGCCGCCAAGGAGCTCGCGGCGCCGCTGGACATCGTTCGCGTGGTCGCGCGCGACGGGCGTCTGCCGGTGGTGCTGTTCTGCGCCGGCGGCATCGCCACGCCCGCGGACGCCGCCCTGATGATGGCGCTGGGCGCGGAAGGCGTGTTCGTCGGCTCGGGCATCTTCAAGTCCGCCGATCCACCAACGCGCGCGCGGGCGATCGTCGAGGCGACCACGCACTGGCAGGACCCCGAGCGCGTGACCGACGCCTCGCGCGGGCTCGGCACGGCGATGGAGAGCCTGGAGAGCTCCAAGCTAGAGGACGAGCAACTGCTCGCCCGCCGCGGCTGGTAGCCACGCTTGATGAAATCGCTCGCGGCGGCGCGGGTCGCGCCATGAGCGGTTCGCCTCTGATCGGTGTCCTCGCCTTGCAGGGTGACTTTCAGGCGCACACGCGGGTGCTCGAAAGGCTGGGCGTGCGCACACGCGAGGTGCGCGTGGTGGGCGACCTCGACGGGCTGGATGGCCTCGTGATCCCAGGCGGCGAGTCCACCACGATGACGCTCGGCATCGAGCGGGAGGGGCTCGCCGCGCCGCTGCGCGAGCTGATCGCCGCCGATCGGACCGACGGGATTCCCGTCCTGGGCTCGTGCGCCGGCTTGATCATGCTCGACCGCGAGCACCTGGGCGTGATGGACATCCGCGCCGAGCGCAACGCCTTCGGGCGCCAGGTGCACAGCTTCGAGGCGGACGTCAAGCTACGCGGCCTCCACGGCGGGCCCGTGCGGGGGATCTTCATCCGCGCGCCGTGGATCGCCGAGCACGGACCACAGGTGGAGATCCTCGGCGAGGTGGACGGGCACGCGGTCGCCGCCCGCCAGGGGCGCGCGTTGGCGGTCTCCTTCCACAGCGAGCTCGGCGAGGACGACCGGCTGCACCGCATGTTCCTTGAGCTCGTCGCCGTTTCACGCACCGCGACGCCGTAACGCGAGCCACGCCGAGCCGATCGCCACGATCCCGCCCGCGAGGCGCGGGCACGCTGTAATTGCGGCCATGCCATGCCAGGAGTCTGCGACTGTGCGCGACGCCACTCCCGAGGATGCCCACGAGGTGGCCGGCGTCCATGTCCGCGCGTGGCAGGCCGCCTACCGCGGGCTGCTGCCGGACGAGTACCTGGATGCCCTGCGCGCGGAGGAGCGCGCCGTGCATCACAGCTTCGGCGCGGAGGACGAGGACGCGCCGCGCACGATCGTGGCTGTGCGCAGCGCTGCGATCACCGCCTTCGCCTCCTATGGGCGCTCGCGCGATGTCGACGCTGCGGACGCCGGTGAGCTGTTCGCCCTGTACGTAGATCCGCCACACTGGAGCGCGGGCACCGGGAGCCTGTTGATGACCGAGGTCGAGGCGCGCCTACGCGGACAGGGTCTTCGCGAGGCGGTTCTGTGGGTGCTGGTCGGCAACGAGCAAGCCGAGCGCTTCTACCGGGCGCGCGGTTACCGGCGCGACGGCGGACACCGCCATGAGCGGCCGTGGGGTGTGAACGCCGAGGTGATCCGCTACCGGCGCTCGCTCGTTTGAGCCCGGTCGTACGCGATACTCCGCCGGTGCGCATCTCGCTTTCCGCCGACGAGCTGACCGGCGTGGCCGGCGCGCTCGCAGGGCAGCTGGAAGGGCGCGGCCACCAGCCGTTGCTGCACGGCGCGCTCTCAGAGGCCGAGCGCTGTGACTGGGCGTGGGCCTCGGAGGCGGTGGCCCGCGACGTGGCCGCCGGACGCGCACAGCAGGGAATCGTGTGCTGCTGGACCGGCACCGGGGCGTCGATCGCCGCCAACAAGGTTGCGGGCGTGCGCGCGGCGCTGTGCGTGGATGCCGCCACCGCCGCCGGGGCGCGGCGCTGGAACGACGCCAACGTGCTCGCGCTCAGCCTGCGCGCCACCTCGCAGGCCGAGCTCACAGAGATCCTCGACGCGTGGTTTGCAGCTGCGCCAAGCGAGGAGCCAGAGGACCGTGCGAACGTTGCGCATCTCGCCACCATCGCGCGCGCCGCCCGCACAGGGGCGCAGCCGCAGCTGTCCGTCACGCGCGGGCGCGAGGCGGTGGAGTTCTACAAGCGGGCGTTCGACGCCGTGGAGGTCTACCGCGTCGGCGGCAGCGACGCGCACGAGGCGGTCGTCGCGCAGCTGCTCGTCGGCGACGGCTTCGTGTGGGTGGCAGACGAGTCGCCCGAGCACCTGAACTTCAGCCCGCAGACGCTCGGCGGCTCGACCACACGCCTGGCGCTGGTGGTGGACGATCCCGACGCCACGGTCGCCAAAGCGCTCGCCGCCGGCGCCAGGGAGATCCGGGCGGTCACAGACGAACACGGCTGGCGCATGGGGCGCCTCGAAGACCCCTACGGCCACCACTGGGAGATCGGGCGCCCGACCTCGGCGTGGCCGCCGCACGGCCCTGCTCGAGCTTCGTAAGCGCCGGGGTGCGACGCCGTGCCGCGGTGTGCGCCCTGGCGTTGGCGAGCCTCAAGTTGCCCGGAAGCGCGCCACCCCGTCGTGCTCCTGCTCGACGACGGTCCCGTCGCGCAGCAGCAGATCGACGTGCCCGAGCACCTCCGAGAGCGTGAGGTATGCCTGCGTGACCGCCACGTTGCCCCACAGCTCCTGCGCGATCTCGTGCGCGGTGCGCGGCTGGGAGGCGATCAGGCCGGCGATCTTCTGGGCGCGGCGGCGGTGCAGGCGGAAGCGCTCGTCGATCAGCGCCACGTGGTCGGTGATCGGGCGGCCGTGCCCGGAGAGCACCAGCGAGAGCTCCATCGCGCGCGTCTTCTCCAGCGAGTCGATGTACGTCAGCAGCGCCTGCGGGCGCGGGCCGTCGTAGTCGTGCTCGGCGCTCGCAGCCAACGGGCGGGCGAGCAGCGGGTTGGAGGAGATGTGCGCGATCAGGTGGTCGGCCGCCAGCATGATCGCGCGCTCCTCGTCCACGAACACCGTGTCCGACGGGCTGTGGCCGGGGCGGTGCAGGACGCGCAGCTTGCGGTCGCGCAGCTCGAGCAGCGCGCCGTCGGCCAGCGGCCGGGTGATCTGCACGGCCGCGCCCCACGCGCGAAAGCCCGCCGACACCGCGCGCAGCACCGTCACCACTTCCGGCGGGATCCCGTGGCGCAGCATCAGCCGCTCGGCGAACAGGTCGTCCAGCTCCGCCTCCTGGCCGTAGCTCGCCAGGAACGGCGCGAGCGCCCCCAGCGCCGCTACCTCAGCGCCCGAGCGGCGCGCGAGGATCGCCGCCAGGCCAAAGTGATCGATGTGCTGGTGGGTGACTACCAACAGCTCGATGTCCTCGATCTTGTGCCCGTGTGCGTGCAGCGCCTGCTCGAGCTCGTCCAGCGCCTTCGCCGAGTTCGGGCCGGAGTCCACCAACGTCAGCGGCGAGTCCTCGATCAGGTACGCGTTCACGCGACCCACCATGAACGGCGTGGGGATCGCCAGGCAGTGGATGCCCTCCTGCGCGGCGCGCGCCAGCGCCTGCTGTGCGTGACGCTGCCCCGGCTCGCTCACGACGGCGTCGGCGAGCGGATCAGCGCCAGCACCTCGTCGCGGCGGCGTCCCATGTCCTCGTGGGAGACCAGCGACTCCAGGCACAGGCGCAGCAGCGGCTCCGTGTTCGACGGGCGCACGTTGAAGTGCCAGTCCTCGTAGTCGATCGAGATGCCGTCCAGGCGTTCCTGGCGCGCGTCCGCGTAGCACGCGGCGATCTGCGCCATCTTGCCCTGCGGGTCGGCCACCTGCGAGTTGATCTCCCCGGAGATGAAGTAGCGCGCGCGCAACGGCGCCAGCAGCTCGGACATGCGCACGCCCTCGCGGCACAGCAGCTCGAGCACCAGCAGCGCCGGCAGCGTGCCCGAGTCGGCGCAGTAGAAGTCGCGGAAGTAGTAGTGCCCGGACACCTCTCCCCCGAACAGCGAACCCTCCTTGCGCATGCGCGTCTTGAAGAACGCGTGCCCCACCCGGTTCACGAAGGCACGCCCGCCAGCCTCCGCGACCGTGTCGGGGACCGCGCGCGAAGCGCGCACGTCATACAAGATCGCTTCCGGGTGCGCCGGGTTGGGGTGTTTGCGCAGCAGCGACTTCGCCAGCAGCGCCGTCATGAAGTCCCCGGCCACGAACTCCCCCGTGTCGTCGATGAAGAAGCAGCGGTCGGCGTCGCCGTCCCACGCCATGCCCAGGTCGGCGCCGCTGTCGCGCACCCGCTGCACGATCAGGCGCCTGTTCTCCTCCAGCAGCGGGTTCGGTTCGTGGTCGGGGAAGTTGCCGTCCGGCGTCCAGTAGGTCTCGATCAGATCCAGGCCCAGACGCTCCAGCAGCGGGCCGACCATCGGGCCGGCCATCCCGTTGCCGCCATCGAGGACGACCTTCAGCGGCGGCCTGCCGGTGAAGCGGATCACGTCGAGGTCGATGAACCCCAGCGCACGCTCCTGGAACTCCGCGTACAGGTCCACCTCTTCCAGGCTGCCGCGCAACGCGTCCCCTTGCTGGCGGTGATCGGCCTGCGGCGCACCGGGCTGCAATTCGCGTTCGACCTCCGCGCGGATGTCTTGGATGCCCGTGTCGCCCGACAGCGCGAGCGCGCCCTCGCGCACCAGCTTCGCGCCCGTGTACGCCTTCGGGTTGTGCGAGGCCGTGCACATCAGGCCGCCGTCCAGCTCCCGCGAGCCGACGAGGAAGTACAGCATCTCGCTGCCCACCTGTCCCGCGTCGATCACGTTCGCGCCGGCGCCGAGCAGGCCCTCGCGGTAGCG
This sequence comes from Solirubrobacteraceae bacterium, assembly GCA_035504435.1. Classification (GTDB taxonomy): domain Bacteria; phylum Actinomycetota; class Thermoleophilia; order Solirubrobacterales; family Solirubrobacteraceae; genus Palsa-744. The sequence goes on along the minus strand of DATJRV010000053.1, from coordinate 14,189 downwards.
CGCCGCGAGCTCGGGCGCGCTCAGACGCATGTCGCGGCCCAAGCCCACGCGCAGCTCGCCCACCGGCTTGCCCGCCAGGCCGCTCAGCACCCGCGCGAACGCGCCGCCGATGCGCTGCGCCAGCTCGCCGTCGATCTGCTCCGGGTAGATGCCGCGGATGTCGTACGCCTTGAAGATGCTCGGGTCGAGGTCCTCCATGCGCCGCGCATCCTAAGCTGTGGGGCATGTCAGGACATTCCAAGTGGGCCTCCATCAAGCACAAGAAGGCGATCGTCGACTCGCGCCGCGGCGCGCACTTCTCCAAGCTCACGCGCGCCATCACCGTCGCCGCCCGCGACGGCGGCGGCGATCCCACCGGCAACCCCGCGCTGGAGCTGGCGATCCGCAAGGCCAAGGAAGCGTCGATGCCGAAGGACAACATCGAACGCGCGATCGCCAAGGGCACCGGCGAGGGCGGGGAAGCGGATGCGATCGAAAGCGTCCTCTACGAGGGCTACGGGCCGGGGGGCGTGGCGCTGCTCGTGGAGGCGCTGAGCGACAACCGCAACCGCACGAGCGCCGACGTGCGCCACGCCTTCTCCAAGAACGGCGGCAACCTCGGCGAGCCCGGCTCGGTTGCGTACCTGTTCGACAAGAAGGGCACGGTCGTGATCGACGGCGCGCGCTACTCCGAAGACGATCTGATGGTCGCCGTCGAGGCCGGCGCCGAGGACATCGTCACCGACGAGGACGTGTTCGAGGTGATCACCGAGCCCGCCGACTTCGCCGCGGTGCGCGGAGCGCTGGAGCAGGCAGGCGTGGAGATCGAGAGCGCCGAGCTCGTCTACCGCCCCTCCAGCACGGTGCCCGTGGACGAGGAGCAGGCGGGCAAGCTCATGCGCCTGATCGACACGCTCGAAGAGCTCGACGACGTGAGCGCGGTGCACGCCAACTTCGACGTCGCGGCCGACGTGCTCGAACGCGTGGCCGGGTAGGCGCGCCGGCGGGCAGGGCAGCGGCGGTGGAGGCGGACAAGGCGCGCGCGGGCGTCGAGGCGCGGCCGCCTGTCGTGATCCTGTGCGGCGGCCGCGGCACCAGGCTGCAGGAGCACGCGCGCGCGATCCCCAAGCCGCTCGTGGAGATCGGCGGCGTGCCGATCGTGTGGCACGTCGTCCAGCTGTACGCCGTGCAGGGCTTCACCCGCTTCCTGCTCGCCACCGGCTACCGCGGCGAGCTGATCGAGCGCTTCGCCGCCGCGCACGACTGGCCGGCGGGGGTGAGCGTGGCGTGCGTGGACACCGGCCTCGACACGCCCACCGGCGGGCGCCTGAAGCTGCTCGAACACGAGCTCGCGGGGGAGCGCACGTTCTGCGCCACCTACGCCGACGGGCTCGCCGACCTCGACCTGGGCGCGCTGCTGGCCTTCCACCGCGCCCACCGCGCGCTTGCGACGATGACCGTCGTGCGCGCGCAGCTGCAGTTCGGGGTCGCTGAGCTGGGCGGCGCGGACCGCGTGGTGGCATTTCACGAGAAGCCCGTCTCCGAGCACTGGATCAACGGCGGGTTCATGTGCTTCGACGCGGGCGTGCTCGACTACCTGGAGCGCGACAGCGTGCTCGAGCGCCAGCCGCTGCAGCGGCTGGCCGCCGCCGGCGAGCTGCGCGCGTTCCGGCACGCGGGCTTCTGGGAGTGCATGGACACGTACAAGGACGCCGTCGCGCTGGACGACCTGTGGGCCTCCGGGCGGGCGCCGTGGCGGCTGTGGGGAGCAGGCGAGCGGCCGCTCAGCCCGTGTTGTGCCGCGCGCGGAACAGCGCCACTGGCTCGCGGATTCCCTTGAGCCGGCGCTCGCCCGCGTAGGAGAAGCGGTAGTCGTCTTTGACCGCATCGCGCACCGCGCGCTCCACCAGCACGCTGCCCGCGCGCGCGACGCCGGTGATGCGGCTGGCGAGGTTCACCGGGCGGCCGAACCAGTCGCCGGCGCGCGGCAGCGCCAGCCCCAGCGATGCGCCCGCGCGCAGCTGCGGGAAGTCCTCGCCCTCCGTGTCCGCAGCATCGACCAGCGTCAACGCGGCGTTCAGCAGCGGCTCGGGCTCGGGCGAGGTCAGCATCACCGCGTCGCCGATCGTCTTCACCAGGCGCACCGGCGGCTGCGCGGCGTCGCTCGCGAGGGTTTCCAGGCGCACCGACAGGTGTCCCAGCTCATCGGGCGCCACTTCCTCGCCGAGGCGGGTGAAGCCGACCAGGTCGGCGAAGCACACCGCCACCTCGCGCGAGCCCGGCAGGCGCCCGCCGATGCGCTCGAGCTCGCCGACCACAGTGCTCTCCGTGGCGTGGCGCAAGTGCAGCGCCAGCATGTTGCTCACCAGGGGGTCCACCAGCGGGTAGAGCACGCTGGCGGCGCTCGCGTAGCGCTGCGCGAGCTCGCGCTCGCTCATGCCTGGCTCGAGCACGAGCCGCAACGGCAGCGCGCGCATGCTTTCCGCGGCCTGGCCGAGGCCGCGCCCGAGCACGCGAAACAGGTCGAGCAACTCTTCCTCGGAGATGCCTGCTTGGCGCGCCACCTCGAACATGCGCGCCATTTCGATCTCCGCCTCCGTGTACACGGCCTCGCCCGGCTCTGGGATCGGCAGCCCCATCGCGCGGCGCGCCGCCACCAGGAACTCCGCGGAGATGCCGCTGCGCTGCGCGACCTCACTCGTCGTGTAGCGCTCAGTGCCGCCGATCACGCGGTCGGCCGCCAGGTACACGATCCCGCCGCTCGCCGTCGCGCGGCGCAGTTCGGACAGCGGCACGCCTTCGCCGATCAGCTGCTCGAGCAACGCCACGCGCTCCGTGCGCGCCGCGCCCTGCAGCCCGTCGAGCAGGCCCTCGGCGGCGAAATCGACCGGCTGCTCGGGCGCGTCGGCGGGCATCGCGCGGTGAGCGTAGCCCACTTCAGGCAGGCGTCCGGCGCCGAGCGCAGAATCACCGGACTGTGATCGTCCTCGGCATCGACCCCGGTCTCGCGAGCACCGGCTACGGCGTGGTGGAGCGCCGTGGAGGGCGTCTGCTGGCGCTCGACGGCGGCGTGATCGCGACCCGCGCGGGGCTCGCCGTGGAGCGGCGTCTGGTTGAGATCCACGCGGCCGTGGGCGCGCTGCTCGACGAGCACCGGCCCGATGCGGTCGCGCTCGAGGAGCTGTACTTCGGGCAGAACGTGCGCACCGCCTTCGCCGTCGGCCAGGCGCGCGGCGCGGTGCTGCTCGCCGCCGGCCAGCACGACCTGCCGTGCGCCAGCTACACCCCGCAGCAGGTGAAGGGCGCCGTGTGCGGCAGCGGGCGCGCGCACAAGGACCAGGTGGCGCGCATGGTGCAGGCGCTGCTCGGCCTCGCCGCGGAGCCGCGGCCCGACCACGCCGCCGACGCGCTCGCAGTGGCCGTCTGCCATGTCAACTGCGCGCCGTTCGCGGCTGCGCTTGCCGGGCTGCCCCCCGCCATGGGGGGCGCCCCGCCATCGGGTGCCGGCGCGGGCGTGGCCGTCGGGGGACGCGTCGCATGATCGCGCTTCTGCAGGGCGAGGTCGCCGTGCGCCATCCCGACCACGTGGTGATCCTCGCCGGCAGCGTCGGCTACCGTGCGGCGGTCTCCGCGCACACGCTCGCGCACGTGCCCGCGGTGGGCGAGCAGGTGACGCTGCACGCGCATCTGATCGTGCGCGACGACGCGCTCACGCTGTATGGCTTTCACAGCGAGCAGGAGCGCGAGCTGTTCCTGATGCTGCTGTCCGTGCAGGCGGTCGGCCCGAAGGTCGCGCTCGCGGTGCTCTCCGCCGGCGCGCCGCGGGAGCTGCTCGCGGCGCTCGCCGCCGGTGACGCCGCGCGCTTTCAGGCGGTGCCGGGGATCGGCAAGCGCACCGCCGAGCGCATCATCGTCGAGCTGCGCGAGAAGGTGGAGGCGCTCGGCCTCGGGCCGCGCGGCCTCGACGCCGGCGCCATGCGCTCGCCCATCTTCGCGCGTCGCGCCGGCGCGCAGGACTCGATCGCGCCCGCCCAGCTCGCGCGCGAAGGCCTGCTCGAGCTGGGCTACGCGCCCGACGAGGCGCAGGAGCTGTTGGCGGGCGCGGAAGGGGACAGCGCCGAGGAGCTGCTCGCGGCGGCGCTGCGGATGGCGCGGGCCGGCGCGTGAGCGGCTGTGAGCCTGTGGGACTGTGGAACTGTGAGACTGTGAAGGAGCAGAGCATAGGAGAGCGCAGACTAGGAGAGCGCAGACGTCGATGAACGACACCGCGGCCCGCATCCAGACGCCCTACCTGCTCGCCGAGGACGAGCTCGACCGCTCGCTGCGGCCGCGTCGCCTGGAGGAGTTCGTCGGCCAGGAGACGCTGCGCGAGCAGCTCGCGGTGGCGATCGAGGCCGCCAGCGCACGCGGCGAGGCGCTCGACCACCTGCTGCTGGCCGGTCCGCCCGGACTGGGCAAGACCTCGCTCGCGCAGATCGTCGCCGCGGAGCTCGAGGTTCCGTTCGTGCAGACCGCGGGGCCTGCGCTCGAGCGCAAGGGAGACATTGCCGCGTTCTTGACGGCGCTCGAGCCGCGCAGCGTGTTCTTCGTCGATGAGATCCACCGGCTGTCGCGCACGCTGGAGGAGACGTTCTACCCGGCGATGGAGGACCGCCGGCTGCCGATCACCGTCGGTCAGGGCGCCGGTGCCCGCGTGGTGACGCTGGAGTTGCCGCCGTTCACGCTCGTGGGGGCGACCACCAGAACGGGTCTGCTGACGACGCCGCTGCGCGACCGCTTCGGCATCCAGGCGCGCCTGGAGCCCTACGCGCCGCAGGAGCTCGCCACGATCGTCCGTCGCTCCGCGGCGATCCTCGAAGTCGAGCTCGAGGACGACGGGGCGCTGGCGATCGCCACCCGCAGCAGGGGCACCCCCAGGGTCGCCAACAGGCTGCTCAAGCGCGTGCGCGACTTCGCCGAGGTGCGCATGGCGGGCGTCGTCAGCGCTGAGGCCGCGCACGCGGCGTTGGAGCTGCTGGAGGTCGACGCCCGCGGCCTGGACCGGCTCGACCGCGAGATTCTGAGCGTCATCTGCGCGAAGTTCGGCGGCGGGCCGGTCGGCCTGTCCACGCTCGCGGTCGCGGTGGGCGAGGAGCAGGACACGCTGGAAGACGTCTACGAGCCGTATCTGCTGCAGGAGGGGTTGCTCAAGCGCACCCCCCGCGGCAGGGCGGCGACGCCGGCCGCCTACGAACATCTCGGCCTCGAGCCCCCGGTCGAGGCGAACGCCTCGCTGTTCTGAGCGCTGAGCGGAGGCTTCAGCGCCTACCGCGGTTACTCTGTGGGGAACGCCATGACCCACCCCTTCATCTGCCCCAACTGCGGGCACCGCACCAGCGAGCTGGATCGCAACATCGGCTTCACGCGCCAGCCCAAGGGCTGCAGCAAGTGCGGCTTCGCGTTTCTGTTCGAACTCCTGGACGACTACTACCCGGCGCCGGATGCCGCGTTCTTCGTGTGCGACAGCGAGGGCCGCATCATCGGCTGCGGCAAGAACTCCTTCGCCTTCACCGGGCTGGAGGAGGAAGAGGTGATCGGCCAGCGCGTCGAGCAGGTGCTCGGCCTGAGCTTCGCCAACGGCGATGACCCGGTGGCCACGGTGCTCGAGTGGGGGGTGCGCAAACTCGAGGTGCCCGTGCAGGTCGCGGGCGAGCGCGATGTCGCGGCCAGCGCCAAAGCGGACATCTTTCCCGCCTACGACGACGACGGCGGGCTGTTGCTCGTGCTGACGCCCGACAAGTAGGGGCCGAAAGGTGGCCGGCTGCGCGATGTCGCCACGACGGCGACAATCCCATCGACCCGCTTACGAGCGTGGCGTGTGGAGGTATCCTCCAGAGTCATGACCGACCGGCGGCGCAACTTTTTGATCCTGCTGGTGGTCGCCGGCCTGATCGCCGCGTCGGCGGCGGTCATCGCCACCAAAAAGACCCGCCTGGGCCTCGAACTGAAGGGCGGCGTCCAACTCACCTACCAGGCAAGGCCGACCGCCCAGTCGAAGGTGGACAGCGAATCGCTGGAACGCGCGATCAGCATCATGCGCAAGCGCGTCGACCAGCTCGGCGTCGCCCAGCCGGAAATCCAGAGCTCCGGCGAAGACCAGATCGACGTGGCGCTGCCCGACGTCACCAACTACACGCGCGCACAGGAAGAGGTCGGCAAGACCGCGCAGCTGTTCTTCTACGACTGGGAGCCCAACGTCATCGGGGCGAGCGGCGAACCGGCGCCGAAAGAAGGCACGGCCACCGGTGATCCCGGCGATCCCGGCGGCGCGGCGGCCGGGCTGCCCGAGTACCAGGCCGTCTTGCGCGCCGCCAAACGCAAGCCGATCCTGCCGCCCAAGGCGAGCGACCTGGTGTCGCTGCAGCCCGGCTGCACGGCCGCGCAGGTCGGCAACTGCATCTACGGCAGCTGGTACCTGGTCGAACCGGCGCACGAAAAGGTGCTGCGCGGGCCGGAAGAAACCAAGCACAACCTGTACAGCGACCTGAAGATCCCCAAGGGGGCGAAGACCGAGGCGGTGCACATCAACCCTGGCACCGTGCTCGTCCAGGCGCACGCCACCGAAGACGAAGCGACGGGCAAGGTCCTGGATGCCTCGCCCAACAGCTACTACGTGCTCAACGACAACCCGGTGCTCGAAGGCAAAGACATCACCAGCCCGACCCAGAGCTTCAACGAAGGCGCGGGCGGCAACGGGGCGCCCAACGTCACCTTCGGCTTCACCTCGCACGGCAAGAAGGTGTTCGAACGCGTCACCAAGGAAATCGCCCACCGTGGCCAGGAAGCGCAGCTGCCGGGCGTTACGCATGCGGAGGCGCTGCAGCACTTCGCCGTCGTGCTCGACGACCAGCTGATCACCGTGCCCTCGATCGACTTCCAGCAGTACCCCGAAGGCATCGACGCGTCCACCGGTTCTGAGATCTCCGGCGGCTTCACGATCACCTCCGCGCAGAACCTCGCCAACGAGCTGCAGTCCGGGGCGCTGCCGGTGAAGCTGCTGCTGATCTCCAAATCGCAGGTCTCGGCGACGCTCGGCAAACAGGCGCTCAAACAGGCGATCGAGGCGGGGCTCGCGGGGTTCCTGATCGTGTGCCTGTTCCTGCTGTTCTTCTACCGCGTCCTCGGCCTGATCGCGATCGGCGGCCTGACGATCTACGCCGTCTACTTCTACGGGCTGGTGAAGCTGATCCCGATCACGCTCACGCTCCCCGGGATCGCCGGCTACATCCTCACGATCGGCGTGTGCGCCGACGCCAACATCGTGATCTTCGAGCGCGTCAAGGAGGAGATCCGCGGCGGCAGATCGGTGATCTCCGGGATCGCCAGCGGCTACAAGCACGGCTTCGCCGCGATCGTCGACGCCAACGTCGTGACGTTCATGACGGCCTTCATCCTGTTTGCGCTGGCCACCGCCGAAGTCAAGGGGTTCGCCTTCACGCTCGGCATCGGCACGCTGGTGTCGCTGTTCACCGCCGTGCTCGCGACGCAGGCCGCGCTGGGCACGATGAGCCAGACGCGCGCCGTCACGCACCCCGCGGCGCTCGCCACCAAGCGGCGCGGCAAGGGCTGGCGCTTCGACTTCATGGGCGCCTCCAAGTGGTTCTTCTCGATGTCCGGGACGATCCTCTTGATCGGCGCGCTGGCGATCGGCGCAGAGGGGCTGAACTTCGGCATCGACTTCACCTCCGGCACGCGCGTCCAGACGGCGATCACCAGGCCGCACGTGTCCGAGAGCGAAGTCGCGAGCGCGGTCGCCGCCGCCGGCTACGCGAGCGCCCAGGTGCAGAAGTTCAACAACGCAAGCGTCGGCGGCAGCGGCTATCAGATCTCCACCAAGACGCTCGAACCGAAGAAGGTCAAGGACGTCGAAGAAGCGCTGAGCCGGAAGTTCGAATACAACGGCAAACCGGGGATCAAGGACTTCTCGGCGACCTCCATCGGCCCCACGTTCGGCAGATCGGTGGCCAACTCCGCGGTGATCGCGATCATCGCCTCGCTGCTGGTGATCTCCGCCTACATCGCGCTGCGCTTCGAGTGGAAGTACGCGGTCCCCGTGCTGATCGCGCTGATGCACGACCTGCTGATCACATCCGGTGTCTATGCGCTCACGGGGAGGGAAGTCACGACGGCCACAGTCGCCGCTCTGCTGACGATCCTGGGGTACTCGCTGTACGACACGATCATCGTGTTCGACCGCGTGCGCGAGAACGTCCCGCGCATGCCGCGCGCGGCGTTCTCGCAGATCCTCAACCGCTCAATGTCCGAGGTGCTCACGCGCTCGCTGGCGACGAGCTTCTGCACGCTGCTGCCGGTCGTCTCGCTGCTGTTGTTCGGCGGTGAAACGCTCAAGAACTTCGCCTTCGCGCTGGTCGTCGGCATCGCCTCCGGCGCGTACTCCTCGATCTTCATCGCCTCGCCGGTGCTCATGCACTGGAAGGAACGCGAGCCCAGCTACCGCGCGCGGCGTGCGCGGATCGCGCGGGAACTCGGCGAGGTGCCGGCCTTCGCGACGGACGCCACCGGCGCGCTGGAGGACGTCGAGCCGGAACAGAAGCGCAGGCGCACGCGCCGTGGCAGCCTGATCGCGCCGGAGGGGCCCGGCCAGCAGCTCACGCACGACGAGTTCCAGGAGCTCGTCGCCGACCTCGACGTCGATTCCCCGCTCGACAGCGCACCGGCGGCGCCGCCGGTACGGGGTGCACGTCGCGGGCGTGGCGCCCAGGGTGGCGTCGCCGCCGCGCCGCCGCGCGCGGCGTCGGCGCCGGCGGCGGAGCCGCCTGCCGCCGGGCGCGACCCCGCCGCCGATCTCACGCCCGAGGATCTCGTGCTCAAGGAAACGCGCAAGCCGCGCCAGAAGAGGCCGCGCAACAAACGTCACGGCAGGTCACGCTGATGGGGCTGCTCGCGTGGGTGATCATGGGCCTGGCGATCTGGCACTACACGATCTGGCTGCCCGACCGCTTCTGGGGCGGGATCGTGGGTGCGCTCGTCGGCTCGCTGATCGGCTCGATCGTGTTCGGCCTGCTGATCTTCGGGATCAAAGTCTCCGCGCTGCGGATTCCCGGGCAGAAGGCCACGAACGTCGGCGTCGTGCTGTACGCGGTGCCCGGCGCGCTGATCGGCATGGCGGTCATCTACCTCGTCGGCATGCGCAACGAACGCGCCGCAGCGCAACTCGAGCTCCCGTAGCGCAGATCGAGCCCCGGTGGCACAGGTCGAGCCCCGGTGGCACAGGTCGAGCCCCGGTAGCGCAGATTGAGCCCCCGTAGCGCAGGTCGAGCCCCGGTAGCGCGGCGCCGTGGTTCCGTCCCACGTGCCCCGTAACCTCGCCGCGTGCGCCGCTGCCGTTTCGAGATCGCCGACTGCCCTGAGCCGGCGGCCGAGCAGCTGCGGCGCGAGCTCGGCGTGAGCGATCCGCTCGCGCAGATCCTGGTGCGCAGGGGGCTGGGCGACCCGCAGCGCGCGCGGGCGTTCCTCGCGGCCGAAGAGGAGCACCCGCCACAGGCCTTCCACGGCATCGAGCAGGCCGTGGCGAGCATTCTCGATCACGCCGAGCGCGCCAGCCGAATCACGATCCACGGCGACTATGACGTCGACGGCATCTGCTCGACGGCCGTGCTCCTGCGAACGCTGCGCTCGCTCGGCGCCGACGTGGACTTCTACCTGCCCGACAGGGCGCGCGACGGCTACGGGCTGAGCAGCGCGACCGTGCAGCGGCTCGCGGCGCGCGGGACGCAGCTGCTGATCACCGTGGACTGCGCGATCACCGCCGTGCAGGAGGTGGCGGCGGCGCGCGCGCTCGGCATGGATGTGGTGGTGAGCGACCATCACGCGCCGCGCGCGGACGGCACGCTGCCGCAGGCGCCGATCGTGCACCCGCGCCTGTGCGGCTACCCGTGTGCTGAGCTGTGCGCAACCGCCGTTGCCTACAAGCTGAGCCAGGCGCTGCTGGGAACGGCCGCGCGGGGCCAGGCCGGCCCGCTGGCGGCGGAGCGCGCCGGCCGCGCGCTGGCCGGCGAGCAGCTGCAGGAGGACTTGGACCTGGTGGCGCTGGCCACGATCGCCGACCTCGTGCCGCTGCTCGGCGAGAACCGCACGCTCGCGCGCCGCGGGCTGCGGGCGCTGGCGCGCACGCGCAAGCCCGGCCTGCGCGCGCTGATGGCCGTCGCGCGGATCGACCCGGCGCAGCTGGGCGAGCGCGCGGTCGCGTTCGCGCTGGCCCCGCGCCTGAACGCCGCCGGGCGCCTGTACCGTGCCGACGTCGGCCTCGAGCTGCTGCTCACCACCGATCGCACCAGGGCGGCGCAGATCGCACAGGAGCTGGACCGCGCCAACGGCGAGCGCCGCGCGATCGAGCAGCGCATCCGCCACGAGGCCGAAGCGCAGATGCGCGAGCTCGGCGAGCGCGCCGCCTACGTGCTGAGCGCGGACGGCTGGCACCCTGGGGTGATCGGCATCGTCGCTTCGCGTCTGGTCGAGCAGAGCGGACGCCCGGTGGTGCTGATCGCGCTCGACGGGGCGGCGGGCAAGGGCTCGGGGCGCAGCATCGAGGCTTTCGACCTGCTCGCCGGGCTGAGCGCCTGCGAGGAGCACCTGGTGCGCTACGGCGGCCACCGCGCTGCCGCCGGCTTGGAGATCGAGCGCGCGCGGGTGGGCGAGCTCGCGGACGCCTTCTGCGCATACGCGCAGCGCACGCTCGACCCGCGCGAGCTGACGCCGGTGGAGCGCGTGGACGCGGTGGTCGCGGGCGAGGACCTGGGGATGACGCTGGCCGAAGAGCTGCAGTCGCTCGCGCCGTTCGGCCGCGGCAATCCGGGCGTCTCGCTGATGCTCGCCGACGCGACGTTCGCCGACGTCAGGCCGATGGGCGAAGGCAGGCACGCGCGCTTCACCGTCCATGCCGGCGGCGTACGCGCACGCGCAGTGGCGTTCGGCACCGGCGGACGGCTGCCGCTGCCCAGCGCCGCCGAGGGCGACGCGCCGGGGGCGGTGCAGGCGACGTTCACGCTCGAGGTCAACGAGTGGAACGGCGTCAGCGAGCCGCGGCTGGTGCTGCGCCGCGCGCAGGCGACGCCCGCGGAGCTCGTGCTGTTCGCAATCCCGTAGCCAACGCCTTCAATCAGCAACCGGCGTCCCCTACCCTTAGACCATGGCCATCGCCGAAGACCCCAAGCTGCAGCGCGACGAGCCCCAGCCGCCTGCGGCGCTCGACGTCTCCGAGCGGCGACTGCTGGACGACCTGTTCGCGATCGTCTCCGAGCACGCCGCGGACTCCGCGGTGGAGATCGACCGCGCGCGCGTGCGGGACGCGTTCGTGTTCGCGTGCGAGCACCACGCCGACCAGCGGCGCAAGTCGGGCGAGGACTTCATCGTGCACCCCGTCGGCGTGGCGCGCATCTGCGCGAGCATGCGCCTGGACACGGAGACACTGTGCGCGGCCTTGCTGCACGACACCGTCGAGGACACCTCGGCGTCGATCGAGGAGGTGCGCGAGCGCTTCGGCGAGGACATCGCGGGCGTGGTGGACGGCGTGACCAAGCTGACGGGCATCACCTTCTCCTCGCGCGATGAGGCGCAGGCGAACAACTACCGCAAGATGATGGTCGCGATGGCCACCGACCCGCGGGTCATCCTGATCAAGCTCGCCGACCGTCTGCACAACATGCGCACGATCGAGGCGCTGCCGAAACAGAAGCAGATGGAGAAGGCGCGCGAGACGCTCGACATCTACGCGCCGCTCGCGCACCGCCTGGGCATCCACGCGATCAAGTGGGAGCTCGAGGACCTGGCGTTCGCGACGCTGCACCCGCGCAAGTACCAGGAGATCAAGAGCCTCGTCGCCCAGCAGCGCGAGGAGCGCGAGCGCTACGTCTCGGGCGCCGGCGAGTACCTGCAGCGCGAGCTCGCCGAGGTGGCGATCCAGGCGCGGATCGCCGGGCGCGCCAAGCACTTCTACTCGATCTACTCGAAGATGACCAACAAGGGCCGCGAGTTCAACGAGATCTACGACCTGACGGCGATGCGCGTGATCGTCGAGTCGGTGAAGGACTGCTACGGCGCGGTCGGCGTGATCCACTCGCTGTGGAAGCCGCTGCCGGGGCGCTTCAAGGACTTCATCGCGATGCCCAAGTTCAACATGTACCAGTCGCTGCACACGACGGTCATCGGGCCCGAGGGACGACCGCTGGAGATTCAGATCCGCACGCACGAGATGCACGAGATGGCGGAGTTCGGCGTGGCCGCGCACTGGGTGTACAAGCGCCCTGGGGGCGTGCTCGGCGACGAGCACGCGAAGCTCGAGTGGCTGCGCTCGATGCTCGACTGGCACAAGGACCTGTCCGATCCGCGCGAGTTCATGGACACCTTCCGCAACGACCTGGTCGAGGAGGAGGTGTACGTGTTCACCCCCAAGGGCGAAGTCAAGTCGCTGGCCGCCGGCGCCACGCCGCTGGACTTCGCCTACGAGGTGCACACGGAGATCGGCCACCGCTGCGTGGGTGCGCGCGTGAACGGAAGAATCGTGCCGCTGCACTACGAGCTGCGCTCGGGCGACCGCGTGGAGATCCTGACCGCCAAGCGCGAGCGCGGTCCCTCGCGCGACTGGCTGGCGATGGTCAAGACCACACGCGCGCGCAACAAGATCAAGGCGTGGTTCAAGGCGGAGAGCCGCCAGGACACTGAGCACACCGGGCGTGAGCTCTTGCAGGAGCACCTGCGCAAACAGGGCCTGCCGGCGCAGAAGATCACCGGCTCGGCGCTGCTCGCCGACGTGATCAGGGAGGTTGGCTTCCGCAAGGCCGACGACTTCTACATCGCGCTCGGCGCCGCGAAGGTGTCGCCGAAGCTGGTCGTCAGCAAGGTCATGCAGCGCCTGAAGCAGGGCGAGGCCGCCGACGACGGTGAGGCCACCGCCGCGGACCTGCTGCGCGTGGGGCGCCCGCGGCGGCGACCGACGAAGTCCTCGGGCCAGTACGGGATCAGGGTGGAAGGCGTCGACGACGTGATGCTGCGCCTGGCCAAGTGCTGCCGCCCGGTGCCCGGCGACGAGATCGTCGGCTACATCTCGCTCGGACGCGGCATCACGATCCACCGCCAGGACTGCCCCAACGCGGCCGTGCTCGGCAAAAGCCCCGAGCGCTTCACGAACGTAGCGTGGGAAGGCGACCAGTCGACGGCGTTCGTCGTGGAAATCCAGATCGACGCATGGGACCGCCACCACCTGCTGGCGGATCTCTCGCGTGCCTTCTCCGAGTCCGGCGCGAACATCCTCGAAGCGCGCTGCCTGTCGATGGGCCCGATGGTCAAGAATCGCTTCGTCGTCGAGCTCGCCGACACGCACGCGCTGAAGAGCGCGATCACGCGCTTGCGCAACACCGAGTCGGTGTTCGACGCCTACCGCGTGACCCCCGGCGCGAGCGCGTAGGGCCTACGCGATGACGCTCAGCGCCTGCGGCATGATCGAGTAGCGCGCCTCGGTGACCTCGCCGAGGTAGTCGCCGTCGACCTGTAGCGGCAACGGGCGCCCGTCGGTCGTGCGCACGATCAGCTCGGACGTCGGGTCGAGGCCCGTGACCTGGCGGTGCTTGCTCACGCGCGCGTGCGTGGAAAAGGCCCGCAGCGCGATCGACGGCATCGCGAGCGGCGTCGCGCGGCGCAGCACCCCGCCGGCGAGCGTCCCCGAGTCGAGCGCGGCGCCGTCCGCGATCTCGATCGGGCGGTCCTTGAAGTACGTGAACGGCGAGCCGTTCTGGACGATCGCGGTGACCCCCTGCAGCTTGCGGGGCTGCGCCGATGCGACACGCGGGCCGGCGTACGCCGGCTCGCCGTCCACCTCCACCTCCAGGCGCGGCGGCGAGACGAGATAGCGACGCAGGAACGTCCTGACGGCGACCCACGTGAAGAAGTACGGACCAAAGCGCGCCTTCAGCCCAGGGTTGGCGTCGACGTGCTCGACCACGCTCGCGTCGAGCCCGAGGCCGGAGGCGAACGTGAAGCAGCGGCCGTTGACCACGCCCACGTCAACCTTGCGCGGGCGCCAGTCATCGGCCATCGCCAGCAGGTGCTCGGTGGCGTCGACCACGTCGCCGGGGATGCCCAGCATCTTGCCGAACACGTTCGCCGAGCCGCCCGGCAGGCAGCACAGCGGAGTGGGGGAGGGGTGGGTGGGAGAT
>DATJRV010000052.1:0-8398 GCA_035504435.1 Solirubrobacteraceae bacterium | reverse complement strand
AAGGTGCCGACCATCCGGTTGATCGTGTCCGTCAGGGTCGCGACCTCGCCCTTGGCGTCGACCGTGATCGTCTGGGTCAGGTCGCCGCGGGCGACCGCGGTCACCACGGTGGCGGTGGACCGGACCTGGCTGGTCAGGTTGGACGCCATCACGTTGACGTTGTCGGTGAGGTCCTTCCAGGTGCCCGCCACGCCGGGCACGTCAGCCTGGCCGCCGAGGACGCCCTCGGTCCCGACCTCACGGGCGACCGACGTGACCTGCTCGGCGAACACGCGCAGCGTGTCGGTCATGGCGTTCATCGTGTCGGCGAGCGCGGCGACCTCGCCCTTGGCGTCGGCGGTGATCTTCTGGGTGAGGTCGCCCTGGGCGACGGCGGTCGTGACCTGGGCGATGTTGCGGACCTGGTTGGTGAGGTTGTTCGCCATTCCGTTGACGGACTCGGTCAGGCCGCGCCAGGTGCCCGACACGCCCTGGACCTCGGCCTGGCCGCCGAGCTTGCCCTCGGTCCCGACCTCCCTGGCGACGCGTGTGACCTCGTCGGCGAAGGAGGAGAGCTGGTCGACCATCGTGTTGATCGTGTTCTTCAGCTCCAGGATCTCGCCCTTCGCGTCGACCGTGATCTTCTGCGAGAGGTCGCCCTGGGCGACCGCGGTCGTCACCTGGGCGATGTTGCGGACCTGGTCGGTGAGGTTGTTGGCCATGAAGTTCACCGACTCCGTGAGGCCGCGCCAGGTCCCGGAGACGTCCTCGACCTCGGCCTGCCCGCCGAGCTTGCCCTCGGTGCCCACCTCGCGCGCGACGCGCGTGACCTCGGCGGCAAACGAGCGCAGCTGCTCGACCATCGTGTTGATCGTGTCGGCGAGCGCCGCCACCTCACCCTTCGCCTCGACCGTGATCTTCTGCGAGAGATCGCCCTTCGCGACCGCCGTCGCGACCTGCGTGATGTTGCGCACCTGGTCAGTCAAGTTCGAGGCCATCAGGTTCACGTTCTCGGTCAAATCGCGCCACGTCCCGGAGACGTCCTCGACCTCGGCCTGCCCGCCGAGCTTGCCCTCGGTGCCCACCTCGCGCGCGACGCGCGTGACCTCGGCGGCGAACGAGCGTAGCTGCCCGACCATCGTGTTGATCGTGTCCGCCAGCGCCGCCACCTCGCCCTTCGCCTCGACCGTGATCTTCTGCGAGAGATCGCCTTCGGCGACCGCGGTCGTCACCTGCGCGATGTTGCGCACCTGACCGGTGAGGTTGTTGGCCATGAAGTTCACCGAATCCGTCAGGTCCTTCCACGTGCCGGCCACGCCGGGAACCTCAGCCTGGCCGCCGAGCTTGCCCTCCGTGCCCACCTCGCGCGCCACGCGCGTCACCTCGTCGGCGAACGAGGACAGCTGGTCGACCATCGTGTTGATCGTGTCCTTCAGCTCCAGGATCTCGCCCTTCACGTCCACCGTGATCTTCTGCGTGAGATCGCCCTTCGCGACCGCCGTCGTCACCTGCGCGATGTTGCGCACCTGGTCGGTGAGGTTGTTGGCCATGAAGTTCACCGAATCCGTCAGGTCCTTCCACGTGCCCGAAACGCCGGGGACCGCCGCCTGGCCGCCGAGCTTGCCCTCCGTGCCGACCTCGCGCGCGACGCGCGTCACCTCGGCGGCGAACGAGGACAGCTGGTCGACCATCGTGTTCACCGTCGTGCCGATCCGCAGGAACTCGCCCTTCACCGACTGGCCCTCGATCTTCAGCGCCATCTTCTGCGAGAGGTCGCCCTCCGCGACCGCGCCGATCACGCGCGCGACCTCGGTGGTCGGACGCACGAGGTCGTCGATCAGCGCGTTCACCGAGTCGATGCTCGTGGCCCACGCGCCGCTCGCGCCGGTGAGCGTCGCGCGCTCGGTCATGCGACCCTCGCGGCCGATGATCCGCCGCACGCGCACCAGCTCCTCGGCCATCCGCCTGTTGGTCGCCACCAGCTCGTTGAACTCCGTGACGATCTCGCTCAGCTGCCCCCGCCGGCGCGTGCTCACCCGCGCCGAGAAGTCACCCGCGCGCGCTGCCCGCAGCGCCGTGAGCAGGTCTTCGAGGATCGCCTGCGTGTGCCCGTCAGGGTATTCGGCCTCGTCGCGGGTGTGACCGGCGCCCTCGCGCGAACCCTCCGTCGCGCGGCCAACCGCCTCCCCCTTTACCGGAGCCCGCGCTGCGCGGCGCCTCGTGGATGCGACTGCCATGCTGGGTATCTCCCGACGATTGGAACCAACCGACCAATACCCACCTTGCCGCGACTCAAAACACGCTTTGGACGAATGTCGCTGCGGTTACGCCGCAGCCACAGCCGGTTCGCTGGCGATCGGCGGCGGCGCGGCGTCCTTGTCGCGGTCGCCTGTGCCCGCATGGGTGATCGGCGTCACGAGCTCCTGGCCGATGCCCAGCGCCGCGTAGATCTTGCCTTCGATCTCCTTCGCCAGCGCCGGGTTTTCATCCAGGTAGGCCTTCGCGTTGCCGCGGCCCTGGCCGAGACGGTCCTTGCCGTAGGAGAAGAACGAGCCGGACTTGGAGACGATGTCGTGCTCGAGGCCCAGGTCGATCAGGCAGCCGGAGGTGGAGATGCCCGTGCCGAACTCGATGTCGAACTCGGCCTGGCGAAACGGCGCGGCGACCTTGTTCTTGACTACCTTCACGCGCACGCGGTTGCCGACCGCCTCGGTGCCGTCCTTGAGCGTCTCGATGCGCCGGATGTCCAGGCGCTGGGAGGCGTAGAACTTGAGCGCACGCCCGCCCGGCTGGGTCTCCGGCGAGCCGAACATCACGCCCACCTTTTCGCGGATCTGGTTGGTGAGGATGCACAGCGTCTGCGTGCGGTTGAGGTTGCCGGCGAGCTTGCGCATCGCCTGGGACATCATCCGCGCCTGCGAGCCCACCGTCTGGTCGCCCATCTGCCCTTCGAGCTCGACCTTCGGTGTGAGCGCCGCCACCGAGTCGATCGCCACCACGTCGACGGCCCCCGAGCGCACGAGCATGTCCGCGATCTCCAGCGCCTGCTCGCCATAGTCGGGCTGGGAGACGAGCAGCTCGTCGATGTCCACGCCGATCTGCTTGGCATACAGCGGGTCCATCGCGTGCTCGGCGTCGATGAACGCGCACACGCCGCCGAGCTTCTGCGCCTCGGCGAGCACGTGGTAGATGAGCGTCGTCTTGCCCGAGGACTCGGGCCCGAACAGCTCCACGATGCGCCCGCGCGGCACACCGCCGATCCCGAGCGCGAGGTCGAGCGAGAGCGCGCCCGTGGGGATCGCCTCGCAGCGCACCTGCGCTCCCTCGTCGCCCATGCGCATGACCGTGCCCTTGCCGAACTCGCGCTCGATCTGCGTGAGCGCACCCTGAAGGGCGGCGTCGCGCGCCTTGGCGGCCTTCTCCTCGTCGGTTACGGGCATGGTCTCACTCCTCTGGTCTGAGATGGAGCGCAAAAGCTAGACAGCGCTGCGGACGGAACAGTTGTTCGCCTGCGCACACCTTCGTCCAGCCTCCCTCGCCCCGGCTCGCGCGCCCCGCGCAGGCGACCGATAGACCCACAGATCAAGCCAGGCCTGTCTCCCTCATGACCTCCAGCCTCCCCCACAGAAGCCTCATCCGCACCCTGGCGCTCGTCGTGTCGATATGCGCCCTGGCGGCGGCGCTGGTGGGCGCCTCGCAGTCGCTCGCGCAGACGCGCGGGAAGACCGCGTGCACGACCGCGAGCGCTCGCGCACGGGCCACGCGCCACACCGGGACGTGCGCGACACGCAAGCTGCGCCGCGCGGCCAAGCGCCATCGCAAGTCCGCGCACGGCAAGCGCAAGGCGCAGGGCAAGTCGCGCGCCGGCAGCGCGCCGGTGGCCGCGAGCTGCGAAGACGGCAGCGCGCCGGCGCCCGCCGGCGAAGGCACGTTCGCGTGCGAAGACGGCTCGGAACCGGAATGCGAAAACGGCGCCACGCCGACACCCACGGACAACGGCCAGAGCCTCGTGTGCCCGGCGCCCAGCGAACACCAAGCCGTCGGCGGTAGCGAAGCCGAATGCGAAGAACAGGAAGAATACCCTGAAGGGCACACGCAGGAAGGCGGCTGCAGCAGCGAAACGGGCGCGCAGACGTGCGAAGCGGCCGACGCGAGCTGCGAAGGCCAGAGCTGAGCGCCCCGCCGACAGGCGCAGGCGCAGCCCGGTGAGCGTTCAGCGCGCGCCGAGCTCGCAGCTGGCGAGCGCCTGGTAGCTGGCACCCTCGGGCGCCAGCAGCGAGCGGTACAGCACGATCGCGGGCGCGTGGAAGGCGAGCTGCGGCGTGGCCGCCAGCGGCTGCTCGCCGCCCTCGTCCTGGCGTCCCGCCCGCCGCTGTGGGCGCCCGGCGCCGTGACGCACGCGCGCGAGCGTGATGTGGGGCCGATAGCGACGGCGCTCGGGCTGCCATGTGCAGACGCCGCGCAGCGTCGCGGTCACGCGCTCGTGCACGCGCTCGAGCTCGCCGCTGCGATCGTGGACCTCGACCGCCAGGCTGCGCGGCCGGCGCGCGGGCAGCCACAGCGGCGCCCCGACCGACAGCTCGAACGACCGCTGGGCGCACGTGGCGAGGGCGTCGGCCAACACCTCGATCTCGCCGGCGGGGCGCGCGCCGAGGAAGCACAGCGTGAGGTGCAGCGAGTCCGCGTCCAGCACCCTGAAGGGCACAGGCAGCCGCGGGGCGTCGCGCGCGCCGGTACGGGCGCGCATCGCGGAGGCCACCCTGCGCGCCCACGCGACGAGCTCTTCAGCGACGGTGGGCGGCGGGTCGATCGCCACGAACAGCCGGGCTGTGGCACCACGCGACATCGCCGCGGGCGATGCTAGCGCCGGCTGGACGCCGGGTCGTCGGCGCCCCCGCTGCGCGCGTGCGCGCTCACGCCTCGCTGAGCGCCCGGCGCAGCAGGTGCAGCGCGACGGTGCTCGCGCGGTCGCGCACGTCGGCGCGGGCGCCCGGCAGCTGCACGGAGCGCGTCAAGGGTTCCGCGGGTGGGTGGGTGCCGGTTGTGACGCTCAGCCACACCAGCCCGACGGGCTTCTCCGGGGTGCCGCCCCCCGGTCCGGCTACGCCGGTGACGCCGACGCCCACGTCGGCCGCCAGGGCCGTGCGCGCGCCGTCGGCGAGCGCCTGGGCGACCTCCGCGGAGACCGCCCCATGCGCCTCGATCAGCTTCTCGGGCACGCGCGCCAGCGCGACCTTCACGGCGTTGGCGTAGGCGACGATGCCACCGAGGAAGTACTCGGATGCGCCGGGCAGCTCGGTGATGCGCGCTGCCAGCAGCCCGCCGGTGCAGGACTCGGCGACAGCGAGCGTGCGCAGGCGCCGCGCTGGCTGCTGCGCGCCGCGCAGCAGCGCGGCTACCTGTTCGTCGATGGTGCTGCCGTCGAGCGAGAACAGGGTGTCGGCGTGGCGGCGGCGCACGACGGCGACGAACGCGTCGTAGACCTCCTGTGCGTCGGGTTCGTAGCGCGTGACGACCTCCACCTCACCGCGTTTGAGACAGGTGGTGACCTCCATGCGCGCGAGCTCGACACCCTCGTGTTCGGCCTCGCGCAGCGTTTGCGCGATCTCTGACTCGGGCAGCCCGAACAGGCGCAGCGTGCCGTAGCGGTAGACGCCGGCGCCGGCGATCGCCTGTTGCAGCGCCGGCGTGCGCAGCGCCTGCGCGAACATCGGCTGTAGCTCGCGCGGCGGTCCGGGCAGCACGAGGACCGTGGGCGCGCCGTCGGCGGCGCCCTCCGGCGGCGGCACGACCAATCCTGGGGCGGTGCCGACAGGCTCGAGCACGGTCGCCCCGCGGGGGATCGTCGCCTGTTTGCGGTTGCCGGCGCGCACGGCATCGATGTCCAGATGCGGGAAGCGCGTGGCGAGGCGGCGGAGGATCGCGGCGATCCGCCCCTCGAGCGCCGCGTCGAACACCAGCTCGCGGCCTTGAAATTCACCGACGACCTGCGCGGTGAGATCGTCGGCCGTGGGGCCGAGCCCGCCGCTGGTGATCACGACGTTCAGCCCCTGGGCGGCCATGAAGGCGAGCGCTGCGCGCATGTCCTGCGGGCGGTCGCCGACGATCGTGGTGTGCGCGAGATCCACCCCCAGCTCGCGCAGCCGCCCGGCGAGCCACGGGCCGTTGCGGTCGCTCACCCTGCCGCTCAGCACCTCGGTGCCCGTCACCACGATGCCCGCGCGCACGGCTCGCCCGCTTGTGCCCTGCAGGGTGCCGGAGGCGGTCGCGGCGCCGGTGGGTGAGGAGTCGTTCACGTGCAGGTGGGCAGCGTGCCGGGCGCCAGCGGCTGGCGGCCGGTGGCCTTGGTGAGCGCGTAGCCGATCGCTTGGCTGGAGGGCGGCACGCTGCGCGGGATGCCGTCGACGACCATCGTCACGGAGGCGTTGCCGAGCGTGATCTCAAAGCGCCTTGCGTGGTAGGTGGGCGTGCTTTCGCCCGGCTGCAGCTCGATGCCGGGGATCAGGCGGCGTCCGTCGTCGCCGATCAGGCATACGTACACGAGCGCCGTCGCGCGCAGCGACAGCGCCACGACCGGCGTGGTGCTGTTCGTGGCGTGGTGGCCGCCGGCGGGGCGCGTGCCGTGCTTGCCGGGCGCGCCGGCGCCGCGCGCGGCGGTGGTGGTGGAGGTCCCGGCGGTGTTCGTGGAGCCACCGCCGCCGCCGGCGATCAGCAGCACGACGAGCACGACGATCACCAGCCCGATGGCGCTGACGGCGAGCATGTAGCCACGCGACGGTCCGCCGTCTCCTGCACCCCGCCCGCCGGCGCCCGACAGTCCGCGTTGGGCGCCCTGGCCGCGGCGCCTGCTCTGCGGGGTGGGGACGATCGGCTCGAGCAGCGCGTCGCTGGGGTGCTCGTGGTGGCGGCGATACTCCTCCACGAGCGCCTTGCCGTCGAGGTCGAGTGCCTGGGCGTAGGTGCGCAGGAAGCTCTTGACGAACGTCGGCCCCGGCAACAGGCTCCACTCTTCGTTCTCCAGCGCGCGCAGGTACTTGGCGCGAATCTTCGTCTTGGCCTCGATCTCGGACACGTCGATGCGGGCCCGCATACGTGCCTCGCGTAGCGTTGCTCCGATCTCCGGCATGCACCGAAAGGCTAGTCACTCACAGGAGCGACGGCCGAATCGATCTGTGATGAGGAGGCAGCGGGCGCGACTTCCAGCGCGGCGAGCACGCGCGGCAGGTCGGCCTCGCTGATCAGCACCTGCCGCGGCTTGGAGCCCTCGTAGCCGGAGATCACGCCGCGGCGCTCGAGCATGTCGATCATGCGCCCGGCGCGCGTGTAGCCGAGACGCAGGCGGCGCTGGAGCATGGAGGTGGAGGCGGTTTGCATTTCGGCGACGAGCGTGATCGCGTCGCGCAGCAGCGGGTCCTCGTCGGGGTCGAACTCGGCGCCCCCGCCGTCTGCGCCCTCCTCGGGCGCGACCTCCTCGAGCAGCTCCTCGCGCAGCTCGGGCTCGCCCTGGCGGCGCCAGCCCTCTGTCAGCTTGGCGATCTGGGCCTCGTCGATGAACGCGCCTTGGATGCGCTGCAGGCGCGAGGAGCCGACGGGGCTGAACAGCATGTCGCCCTGCCCGAGCAGCGACTCGGCGCCGTTCTGGTCGAGGATCACGCGCGAGTCGGTTTGCGAGGAGACGGCGAAGGCGATGCGCGAGGGCACGTTGGCCTTGATCATGCCGGTGATCACGTCCACGCGCGGACTCTGCGTGGCGAGCACCAGGTGGATGCCGACGGCGCGTGCCTTCTGCGCGAGGCGGATGATCGAGTCCTCGACGTCGGCGGGCGCGACCATCATCAGGTCGGCGAGCTCGTCGATCACGCACAGGATGTAGGGCAGCGGGGCTTCGCCGCGCTTGGCGCGCGCGCCGTTGAGCTCGACCAGCCCGCGCGTACGCGCGAGCGACATGATCCCGTAGCGGGACTCCATCTCCTTGACGAGGTTCTGGAGCGCGTTGGCGGCCATGCGCGGGCTCGTGATCACGGGCGTGAGCAGGTGCGGGATCGACTCGTAGTGGTTGAGCTCGACCTGCTTGGGGTCGACCAGCACGAGCCGCACCTCGTGCGGCGTCGCGCGCAGCAGCACGCTGCACAGCATCGCGTTGATCGCACCCGACTTGCCCGCCCCGGTCGTGCCGGCGACGAGCAGGTGCGGCATCTTCGCGAGATCGGCGCCGACGGCGCGGCCGGCGATGTCCTTGCCGAGCCAGACGGTCAGCGGCGACCAGTCGGCCGGCGGTTCCTGGAAGACGTCGCCGAGGTGGACGATCTTGCGCCGCGCGTTCGGGACCTCGACCCCGACGGCCGTCTTGCCCGGGATCGGCGCGAGGATCCGGATGTCGGTCGCCGCCAGCGCGTAGGCGAGGTCGTCCTTGAGGTTG
>DATJRV010000051.1:0-43580 GCA_035504435.1 Solirubrobacteraceae bacterium | reverse complement strand
TTCATGGCGGTTCTCCTGTCTTCGTGCCGGAGCGTCAACCCCGGCGAATGGACTTGAGTCGCCCTACACGCTGCCAACGGCAGCGGACGAGGGCAGGAGGACCGCCACCTCAATTTCTACGCCGCGCGGGACATGCTCCGTCACATCATCTACCTTGATCTCGCCAGAGTCGATGATGTTCCTGAAAACACGGACACGGAACGACGAGAGACGCACAGAGGCTTCCTTTCAGCGGGTTCTTGGACCGGAAGATGAGGAAAAGCTAGGGGTTGGGGGTGGGCACGGCGGCTGCGTCTAGCGTCAGCTAGCGCGCGGGTCGATTCCGGATTGTGCCCGAAGCCCACTAGTGGCGTCGATCCGCCATGACGTTCATCGCCGCGCAGCTTTGCGCCGCAGAAGGCGAGCGCCCTATGGGTTGCGCCCGGCGCTTGCGCAACGGACGAGCGCCGGGCTTGCGATCAGGCGAGGCGCGCGCTTCCGCTTCGCCCGGTGCGGGCGGGCGCCGTGCCGAGTCGCGTCGGCGCTCTCGAGGGTCGTCGGTAGTGTCAGCCGTGCGAGGCGACAACGCACTCGAAGGCTTCCGGTCTGGTAGCCGAGCAGCATCGAGTCCACCTGGCCCGGTCCAGGCTGCTGCTTCCGCGAAGCAGCAGCGCGAGGGACACCCTGGCACGCTGTCTATGGTCGCTGCTGCCCGTCGGCGTACGTGGCCGGATCACGGCCGCTCTTCAGCGGCTTCGATACGGTATCGAGTATGGACGACCAGGAGGCTCTCTCGCGGGTTCTCCCCCACTGGATCGATGCGTTGCGGGGCCTCGCTGATCGTGACCCAGCTCATCCCGACGCGCGCTTTGGCATTTCACTAGGGGACGCGGTTCCGATCGACGTCGTCGACGGCGTCCTCCATGTCGCATGCCGCGCTGATGTTGAGAAGGACGTCATCAGACACAAAGCAAAACTCCTCAAGACTATTAACTATTTCAGCGGTGCTGAACTCAAGAGCGTTGAGGCCCACGTAACCGACGTTGCAACAATCCTCCTCGCCCGAAGGGCAAACGCGGAATAGGGGCTGCCAACCAGCCGATTGATGTTTCCCGGCCGCTTTCGGTCACAAGGGGCGTCATCGGGGCTCGCCCATACGCCCGCCTCGGGCGAGCCCCAATCGTCCGGCACGCGGTCGGGCGACGCTCGCTCGCACTGGGCAGAGCGGGGGTGAGCGGCGCATGGATAGTGAAGCGGACTACCGGGGATGCCGCGCGATCCGGACTTCCCATTCGCTTATTCGTTGATCGGGGCGAGGTAGATCGTGCGCGAGTTGCTTCCAGGCGGTGAACTCGGTTCGTGCGAGACCCCATAGCTCGCGCTTGCAGAGTGACTGCAGGAGCGTGGCAAAGGCATTTGATCGTGTAATGGGTGATGCGTTCGTCTCGTGTGCGATGGTCACCAGGAGCTCGCCTGCTCGCTCGGCTTGGTCGGCCTTATCCAGCGCCGTTGCCGCGAGGAGTCGTCCGGAGGCGTCGGGCCCGAAGCGCAGGAACTTCTCCGCTGCCGCGACCAGGGCGGCGGATGCACCGCTGGGTCCGATCACTCGGAGTTGGAGCTCTGCGGCCCACATGGTGTCAGGCAGTTCCGCTGCGAGTGTCTGCGCTTGGTCTGGATGGCCGGTCGCCGCGAGGTTGTAGATGCGTAGTGACGGAACGAATCGTTCAGCGCCCACACCTTTGACGACCTGTGCGACGTCCTCATCCCACGGCGCAGCGACCGGTGGTAGACATGCTACGAGTCGTGCGATGGCCGCGTTCTCGCTCTCTCGCCCCCCGCTAAGCGCGATCGTTCGTAGTTCCTGAAGGCTCGTAGCGTCCGGTGCGTTGAGAAGATCGATTGTCGCGGCGGCCCGTATTCGGCGGATCGCGTCGTTGCGCTCGGCGTTGGCGGTCAGCGTGAGTGCCAAGTCAGTAGCGGCGACCCGCAAGGCAGCTTCGCCAAGTACGATCGCGCCATCACCTGCGGCGAGCTCCTCAGGTGTTGCCTGCATGATGATCTCCCGGGCACCGGGGAAGTCGCGTAGCAGCGCTGGCACATCGCCGGCGAGCATGAGCACCCGGGCGCTCTCCTCCCATCGGCCCATGCTCATCAGGTCATGCCTAAGCGCAAGGGCGTCTTCCTTGGCCTTCATGGTCTCGGCGAGTGAAAAGTCACGGTCTTCGTGAAGGGCGATTCGCGCCCGTTGTATGTGGAGGTTGATACGCATCGACGCGACCGCGATTGACTCGGCGTCCAGATCGCTTGCGCGTTGAAGGTGCGTCTCGGCGAGCTCGAGGTCGGGAATGAGCATGGCCGCTCGTGCTCGCTGGACGCTGATCATCGAAGCGAGGGCGGGGTCCTCTGTATCGAGTTCTTCAAGAGCCTGGAGCTGCTCGCTTGCACGACGATCCAGCTCGACTTCATCGAGACGGACAAGTCGTAGGCGAGGCGCGGTCGGATCAATTGCTTCGGCCTCATCCAGGAGCGTGGCATAGCGTTCGGGCTCGCCGCCGACCTTCGCGTCGACGGCTGCGCAAACCAGGTGGTCAGCTCTAAGCGCTCCCTCTGCACGGTGAGCGAGGCGCTCCCAGACGTCGGCGGCCTCACTCCATCTAGCACCTCGCTCCGCTTGGCGCACAACTGTGTGGATGAGATCGAAGTTGCCTTGTGCAAGCTGCTTAGGCCAGCGCCGGATAAGCGCCGCCACCATGTCTGGATCGGCTGGCTCTCCCACCTCGGACTGCAGCCATTGCAGGGCACTCGGGTCGGACCTTGCGAGTCGTGCGACGGCCTTGCGCTCCCATGCTGGCACGTCCTCAAGCACAAGCAGCCGAAACGCGGCGGCACGCCCGGACCCCGTATCTGAGGCTTCTGAGCTGTTCATCGGTACTGACGGCGCCGTGAGTTCGCTCTCGACCGCTTGTTCGTGAGTGCGCTTCATCTCAATCACGTCGGCGACCGAGTAACTCTGCGCAATGTCGTCAATCACGGCAGAGTGGACGCGACACATCAACACGTAGTTCTCAAAGCCGTTTCTGTCGGCGATCAGCGCCGCATAGAGCTCCTTTTCTTGGGCGGTGAGCAGGCTTACCGACCTCGCAACCCTCGGCGAGTCCCGTCTTGCGATGATGTGACACTCTTCGCCGACGACCGTATCCTCGGCGATGTCTCTGGTCGGCTCCACCAGACGTTGTTCACATCCGGGGAAAGCACAGCGATTACCCGAACGCCCCCACAGTCGCTTGCGTGTGTGCGGTGTGATGCCGCTGGCGCTCACGACGGTAGTCTGCTCGCCTGCGATCTGAATCGAACTCGAGGGTGAGCGGCAAGTCGGGTCACGATTTTGCCCCGTCTGCCGTGCCTTCTGCTGCGGCAGCTCGCACTGCCGCGGGCGTGACGCGGTCCAGGTCGTCGTTCTCGAGGGCGAGCCGGATCGCACTCGCGGCAGTCGCTATCGCTCGCCTCACGTCGGGTAGGTCTTCGTAAGTGTTGGCGAGAACCTTGAGTGCGGCTGGCTCGAAAATCTGATCGAGGGGGATGTCGAGACCGGCGACCTCAAGTCGGTGGGTGAGAATGCGCGTAAGGTCGGTCTCGGGCTGACCGAGCTGGGGGACTCGGATGCGCTCGAGTCGTGGGGCGATCTCGCGATAGGCGGGTAGGTCGAGGTAGCTGGTGTGCACCGCCAGAATGAAGCCGCAGTCGATCTCGCTGGCAAGCATGCGCACGTTGCGGGCAAAGAACGCATCGGCAAGCTGCGCGGGCTGCCGGTCATGCGGGCGAGTTATCCAGGTGTCGGTGTCGTCCAACACGAGTACGGGATCTGTATCGCGGGCACGGAAGAGCTCGACAAGACGCTGGAGACCCTCGAAAACCTCCCTGGCACCGATCTGCTCTTCGAACTCATCGCCTGAGCGAGTCAGCTCGCGCGCGAGCTCTCCCTTAAGCACCCAGACGTTCAGACCCAAGCTGTGCGAGCGTTGCCGCGCACCGCCGCCGCGGCGCAGCGTGTCGGCCGCGCGATTACGCAGATCGCCGGTTTCGCCGTCCCCGAAACGGGCGGTGGCGATCACCCGACGTATGAGATGACGGGCGAACCCGGCCGTCGTCTTGACGGTGTCATCGTCGGCGAGCGCAATCGGGATGCGCAGGACGGCGAGGTTCTCCGGTCTCCGATGGGCGAGCACCCAGGCAAGTGCGCTTGACTTCCCCGAGCCGCTCGGCCCGATCAACGCTACGCGCCCGCGGTGCGCGAGCCAGTGCGCGAGCTCGCCCTCCACCGCGCTGCCGCCGCACAGCTCGTCGAACGGCACGTGGTAGGGCACGAGCTGGTCGTAGCGCAACGTGTGCGGCAGCGCGTTCGCCGCTCGCAGCGAGTCGAGCTGCGCGCGCGTCACACGTCCTCCACTCGCCGGTAGACCTTGCGCGGGCGCCCGTTTGGGCCCGGCAGGCGCTCGGCGCGGACGAGTTGCTCGCGCTCCAGCACCGCGAGCGCCTGTTGCGCTCGCTGGCGGCTGATGCCGAAGCGCCCAGTCCAGTCGGGGTCGGAGGCGCTCGCGGCGGCGCCGTCTTCGATCTCGGCCAGCATCATGCTTTCCAGCCTGCCCAGCTTGCTGGCGGCTCGCGTCTCGCGTTCGGCGCGGCGGGCCAGCACTGCCTGGACGTCATCCGTGCTGTCTGCGGCGTCGCGCACCGAAGCGAGCAACGCACGCGGACTGCCGCTCTGCACCCGAACATCCAGCAGTTCTCTGTTGTCCCGACGATCCACGCGCCGGCGGATCAGCTCACGCTGCTGCGCGTCGGTCAGCGGCGCCAGCTCCACGATTCGCTCGAAGAACGCGTCGGCGGGCGGCGCCAGATACTGCTGGCGACGCGCCCGGTCCCCCGCTACGACCCACACCAGACCCGTCTGCCACAGCTCGTCGCGCAACCTGCCGAACAGGCGGTGCGCGACTTCTGGATCGGGATCGTCGAGCAACGCGAACACCTGGCGCTTCTCCGCTTCGGCAGCTAGTGCTCGGACGAGCTGCAGCGCCTGTTCGTTACGAGCCTCGATCGGGTTCGGTGTGAACGGCAGTGCGGCCATGCGCAGACTCTCACCGATCGCGGTGCGTGGTCCCTCCAGCCGATCGCGCACGGCGAGCAAGATCATCGCCGAGTCGCTCAGCCTGTGTCCGTCAAGGTAGACGGTGCTGATACCTGCTTCGTCCTCCAATCGCCCCTCGAGATGATGTAGGAAGGTCGTCTTGCCCATCCCACGCTCGGCCAAGACCAAGGTGTTCATGCCCGCACGCACGTGGCCGAGCACCAGATCCGTCTCGGCGCGCTCGACGAGATAGCGTCGGTCGGCGGCCGTCGCCAGAAGGGGGCGTCCACTCAACATCATAACTAGCGATAGTAGCAGCTACTTTTGCTACGTATCGGTGTCGGCGTCCATCCTCCGGCATCTCACCCCACACTTCCCCTTCGCCCCCGCTTCGCGCGACGAGCACGTACCAGCGCCCCGTCGACCGAGATGCTCAGGAGCACGAGCAGCGCTCAACAGCCGGTCGAAGCGAAAAGCTGGCGTGGTCCGGTCCCGTTTCTCTGTTCGCAGCGGCCGCCAGCTTCGACGTACCCACGACGTACATCTCATCCTCTTCCAGCGTCTTACGGGGTCGCCATAGAACCGCGTTTCCCCTGCAGGTAGGCTACTCTCGGTGACGTTGGGCGACTTTTTCGCGCCCTGTCACGGCAGAGGTCGCGGGTTCGAGTCCCGTCGCGCCCGCTTTTGTCACCCCGCGTTCCCAGTCGACTTTCGGCGGCAGCTTGGGATGTCGCCACGAAGTAGGGCGCGAAGGCATCGCGCGGCTTGACGGCGACGATCCGCCCCATCCCACCCTCAGTACGCCGCGCTACCGCTCCTCGCGGAGGGTCCTGTCCAGCTCGCGACAGCCGATCCGGCGTGTGCGGTCACTGTCACCTTGGTGCCGGCGCAGCCGGACCGAACCGACCACAAATCGAGCAGCGCCGGGGCGCCGAGCCGCGGCTACAGTGACCATGAGGATTTCCGGGCTTCCCGTAGATGGCGAGACGATGAGCACGACCACAAGGACGGACATCGACCCCGGTGCCGGCCGCGAAGGTGGGCGGATCGTCAGCTCGCGCTTCACGCTGGCGCGCTTGGGCGGCAACCCGATCGTGCACCGCGACACGACCGCGGGCGTGGGGCGCAACATCAACGGGCCGTCGTTGATCGCCGCGCCGCCGTGGATCGAGCGTCCGCTCGGGCGCTACTACCTGTACTTCGCGCACCATCGCGGGACGTTCATCCGTCTGGCGACGGCCGACCGCCTGGAGGGACCGTGGCGCCTTTATGCGCCCGGCACGCTGCAGCTGGCGGAGTCGCACTTCCCCACGGAGGGCCGGCGCCCGCACATCGCCTCCCCCGACGTGCACGTCGATCGGGCGAGCGGCACGCTGCGCATGTACTACCACGGCCTCGACACCGCCACCCGCGAGCAGCACACGCGCGTTGCAGTGTCCAGCGACGGCGTGCACTTCCAGGCGCGCCCGCAGCTGCTCGGCCGGCCGTACTTCCGCGTGTTCGCGTACGACGGGTGGTGGTACGCGCTCGCCATGCCCGGCATCCTCTATCGCTCCGCCGACGGGCTCAGCGGCTTCGAGCGCGCCCCCCAGCGGCTGTTCGATCGCTCGATGCGCCACAGCGCCCTACTGCGCCGGGGCGAAGAGCTGCTCGTGTTCTTCTCGCGCGTCGGCGATCGCCCCGAGCGGATCCTGTGCGCAACGGTCGCGCTGGAGGGCGACTGGACGAGCTGGCGCGCGGGGCCGGCAGTGGAGGTGCTCGAGCCGGTGGAGCCGTGGGAGGGAGCCGAGCTGGCGCTCGAGCCCTCCGTGCGGGGCTGGGTGGACGAGCCGGTGCGCCAGCTGCGCGACCCGGCGATCTTCCAGCAGGACGAGCGCACCTACCTGCTGTACTCGGTGGCAGGCGAGTCGGGGATCGCGATCGCCGAGCTCGATCCCGTCGAGGAGCCGCTCGCCGCGGCGCCGGCGAGCCCGAGCGGCTGGACGGCGTGCGTGCGTGCGCGGCTCCACGCGCTGGTGGCGCGGTTTGACCCTGGCCTGCTCAACCTGCGCGAGGCGCTCGTCACGATGGCCGCCACGCTCGCGAGCTTCGCGACGGCGCTCGCGCTCGAGCACGCGGCGGGGCTCTCGACGAGCATCGTCATCCTGGCCGTCGCGCTCGCGATCTCGCTCGGGCGCTCGGGGCAACGAGCCGACGACCGCACGCACCGGGGCCGGGCGCTCGCAGCCGTCGTGCTGCCGTTTGTGGCCGTCGCCGCCAACGAGGTCGGCAGACGGATCTTCCAGCAGCCGGACGTCGGTGACGCGCTGTTCGTGCTCGCGATCAGCGCCACGATCTGGGTGCGTCGCTTCGGCCCGAAGGCTCGTCAGATCGGGCGGCTCGCCACGCTCCCGCTGGTCGCGATGCTGATCGTCCCCGCGCCGATCATCGCCACCAAAGCCACCGGTGGCAGTGCAGCCGACGGGCGTTGGTGGGCGGCGCTCGTCGCGCTCGTGGCGCTCGCTTGGGTCACCGTCACCCGTCTCCTCGCCGAGCGCAGCGGCATCCTCGTCCCCGCCGCGGATGGGCCCGCACCAATGCCGCCGGCGCCATCGGCGCGGCGCAGCGGCAGGCGGATCGCCGCGAGCACGAAGATGGCGCTGCAGATGGCCGCCGCGCTGGGCGGCGCGTTTGCGCTCGGACGCAGCCTGTTCGGCGCGCACTGGACGTGGGTGGTGCTCACGGCGTTCATCGTCTGCAGCGGCAACCGGGGACGCGGCGACGTGGTGCACAAGGCCGCGATGCGCCTCGCCGGCGCCGGCGTGGGGACGCTCGCCGCCACAGCGCTCTCCGGGGCGTTTCCCCCCGGCGATGCGTGGTCGATCGTCGTCATCTTCTTCGTGTTGGCGGTGGCGCTGTGGCTGCGCTCGATCAGCTACGCCTACTGGGCGGGCGGGATGACCGCCGTGCTGGCGCTGCTTTACGGCTACTACGGACAGCGTGGTGTGGGTCTGGTCGCCACGCGGCTGGAGGCGATCCTCCTGGGAGCGGCGTTGGCGGTCGCCGCGTCGTGGCTGCTGTTGCCGGTGCGCACCACCGACATCCTGCGTCGGGACATCGCCGTGGCACTCGCCGCGCTCGACGGCTACCTCGCGAGCCTCCACGAGGACCTCGCCGCGGCCGTGGCGCGCCAGGAGCGCTTCCGCCACGCGGTCGGCGCGCTCGCGCACGCCGGCGGGCTGCTGCGCGCGGTGCCCGCCCCGTTGCGCTCGCGCTTCGATCACCTGCCCGCGCTGCGCGCGCTCGAGCACTGTGCCGCGGAGCTGCCGTCGGTGACTGCCGTCCTGGTGGATCGTCGCCCCGAGGAGCACTGGCGCGAGCACCTCGAGCAGCTTCGGGGGGCGATCGGCGAGCTCCGCCACGCCAACGGCCAGCGCCGCCTGCCGGACGCGCGCGCGTGGAACCGCCTCGCCGACCGGCTGCGGGAGCTCCCCCGAGCCCTCGACACGCCGGCGCCGGCGCCGAGCACCACGACAGACCGATTCTGGACCTCGAGCGAGAAGGTCCTCGCCTACGCGAACCGCGTGCACGCGACGACGTACGAGATCGTGTCGGCGCTCGCACACAACGAGGTATCCCTCAGCTACCTGGTCACGGACGCCTCCGGCCGCCAAGCGGAGCTGACGTGGAGCCGCGACACCTCGTTGTCGCAGCTCCCGCGCGATCCGCACGCAAGCACACGACTCCTCGAGATCGCCGCGGGCCGCACGCCGAGCGGCTATCCCTACCGGCTGAGGCCGGTGAACACGCCTGGGCCCCCTGGCAGCTGATGGCGCCTGCGCTGCTAGCCCACTGCTAGCCCGCGGCGAGCGCCTTCCACAGCTTGCGCTTGGCGAGATAGCCGCTGGGCAGCAGCCCGTCGAGCCGTTCGACCGCGTCCAGCCAGTCGAGCGCCGACTGGTAGTCGCCGCCGCGGGCGTCGGCCTCGGCCATCGTCAGCGCCAGCTCGCGCGCTTCGCCGTGGGCTGCCTGCAGCTCCTGCGCGTCGTGCGCGGACGACCGGCGCTCCTCCAGCACTGGACGCCCGCCGAGCGTGCTCATACGTGTGAGATACGGACCGAGGTGCAGGCCGGCGATCTTCGTGGGCGGCATCCACAGCGGGTTGGCGGCGACATCGCCGCCGGCGGCGCTCGTGAGCGAGGAGCTGCCCCGCAGGTACATCGGCGCCAGGCCAGTCAGCAGCATCCCCTTCAGATGCGGCCTGAACACCGACGGCTGCGCGACGGCCCCGAGTCGCGCGGCGATGTGCTCGGCCGCGACGTCCGCCTGCTGGGTGGCGATGCCGCCCTGCTTGACCGCAAACGCCGTTCCGTCCCCAGCTGCGTACACGTCCTCCATCCCCACCACCCGGCAGTGGTCGTCGACTGGGATGAACCCGGCGGCGTCCGCGGGCAGTCCCTCGATGCCCGGTCCCACGAGCTGCGCCAGCGCGACCACCGCGTCCATCTGCAGCTGCTCGCCGGTACTCAGTTGAAGGCTGGTTGCAGTGCGGCGCTCCACGCGCGCGCCCGCGTGCAGGCGGATGCCGCGGTCTGAGAGCTGGCGGCGCAGCATCGTGCTGGCTGCCGCGCCAAAGATGCTCAGGGGGTCCGCCTCTGCTGTGAAGACGCTCAGCTCGACGCCGTTCACGCCCTGCTCGGCGATGTGCGCGGCGGTGAGCAGCGCCAGCTCGTACAGCGGCAGCGTCCACGTGAGCAGCGGCGGGGACACGAACGCCACCCGTTGGAGCTCCCCCGCGTCGAGTCGTGCGATCAGCTCTGCGAACGCGTCCACGTCGGCGGCGCCGCCGAAGGACAGCGCACCGTCCAGCCATGCCATGCGGCGCGCTCCGACCGCCACGATCGCAGCGTCGTAGCGCAGGCGCGTGCCGTCGGCGAGCACCAAGCTGCGAGCGGCGCCGTCCACGCGCGCCAGCGCGCCCACGTGCAGCTGCGCGTGGAACTCCTTGGCGATGTCGGCGACCTCGAACAGGTGCGTGCTGGCGAGCCCAAAGGGCGCGGCCACCGCCAGCGGCTGGTAGACGAACGCACGGTTGGGCGCGATCAGGTCGATGTGCGGGTGGATCGGCAGGCGCTCGCGCAACGCCATCAGCGCCTCCAACGCCGCCACCCCACCGCCGCAGATCGCCACGCGCGTCGGCGCCCTGGCGTTCGGCTTTGCGTGCATGGCCCTCTCAGTAGCAGTCATAGACCCACGCTACGCGCCTCGCGCGCGCACGCCATCCGCTGTTTCCCGTCCTAAAGTCGGCTACCCGGAATCACGGTCTGAATCACGGCCTCCATGTAGCTCGTGCAAGCGTGTGAGCCGGCTCTACCCTCATAGGAGATGCGAGGAGGAGGCAACCCGTGGCTCGGCGGCGCGCTGTACGCGATCTCGATCCTCGTCCTGCTGCTCAGCCACATGGGCCACGGCTGGGGCTTCGTCGACCTGCACGTGTACGAGCGCAGCGGCGCGGCTGTGCGCGCGGGCGCGCACCTGTATGCGCTGCGCTTCCCAGGGGCGCTCGCCTTCACCTATCCGCCGTTCGCCGCGCTGCTGCTCGCCGTGCTCACGCTGCCGGCGAGCGCGCTGCTGGCCCCGCTGCTGACCGCCGTCAGCCTGGCGCTGCTGCCGCTCATGCTCGCGCTCGCGCTGCGACTCGACCGGCCCCGGCCGGCGCATGCGCGGTGGGCGCTCGCGCTCGCGCTATCCGCCGCGGCGCTGTGGCTGGAGCCCGTGTGGACGACGCTGCGCTACGGCCAGATCGACCTGCTGATCGCGACGCTCGTCGTGTGGGACCTCAGCCGCGCCGGGCACGCCCGCTCGCGGGGCGTGGGCATCGGCCTTGCCGCGGCGCTCAAGCTCACGCCCGCCATCTTCATCGTCTACCTGCTGCTCACGCGGCGCACGCGCGCGGCGCTGATCTCGCTCGCGACGTTCACCGCCACCGTCGCCGTCGCCTACCTCGCGCTCCCCGGCGACTCGCGCGAATATTGGGGTGGCGCGTTCGCCGAACCGGACCGCGTGGGACGGATCGAGAACGCCGCCAACCAGTCGCTGCGCGGAGCGCTCGCGCGCGTGCTGCACACCGCCAACGTCACCGAGCTGTGGCTGTGCCTCGCGGCGATCCTCGCCGTCATCGGCCTGGCGCTCGCGGCCGCGGCTGCGCGCAGGGGCGAAGAGGCACGGGGCTTCGCGCTGTGCGCGCTCACCGGGCTGCTCGTCTCGCCCATCTCCTGGTCGCACCACTGGGTGCTCGCCGTGCCCGCGCTGGCGCTGCTCGCGCTCGAGGCCCGCAGGCGCCGCTCGCGCGTGGGTCTCGCCGCCTGCGCGCTCGCCGCGCTGCCCGCCTACGTGCACGTCATCTGGTGGGTGCCCATCGACCATCCGCCGCACTCCGAGTTGCACCTGAACGCCCTGCAGCTCGTATTCGCCGACGCGTACGTGCTGATCGCGCTCGCGGTGCTGGCCGCCGCGGCGCTCGCCGGCGCACGGGAACTGCTCGCACGCCACAGAGCTAGCGCGGCGAGGCGCGCAGCAGCACCGTACCGTCGCCCGGCACCCGCGCGCTGATCGCGCCGCCGGTGAACGCGGTCGTGTGCGTCCACAGGTTGCGCAGGGCGTAGCTGGGCGCCGCCGGCATGCCGACGGCGTGCGCGCTGGTCTTGATCGACAGCGTCTTGGAGCCGCGGTTGAGCAGCGCGACCGCGCGCGCGCCGCCGAGCAGCGGCTTGACCCACACCTCGCCGTTGCCCGACGAGGACAGCAGCGTCCCCTGCACGCCCGCCGGGTCCTGGTCGATGGCGATCACTTCGCCGTTCTCCACCGCTTCCAGGCTCGACTTGCCGATTTTTTCCAGGTTGTCGCTGATCATCAGCGGCGCCGCGAGCATCGCCCACATGCTGAACTGGCTGCGGAACTGCGTGACCGACATCCCCTGATCGGGTCCCAGGTAGTCGGGGTCGTTCCAGTGCCCCGGCCCGGCCGCCTGCGGCGCGGCGGCGTCGGCGTCCATGTTGCGCAGCACGTCCGTGAACGACACGTCGCCGGGGGCCCCCACGTCGGTGTCCGTGCGCCAGCTGTTGCCCACGCTGGGGCCGAACGTGTAGGAGGCGAAGGCAGATTCGTCGATCAGCGGCTTGCCTTCGCCGTACTGTTCGGGCTGCAGGAAGTTGCAGATCGACAGCAGCATCGGCCGGTGGCTGGCGTTGTGCGCGATCGCTTCGTGGAACGCCGCGTACGCGCTCGCGGGGCTCAGCCCGTATTCGGCGCCGCCGCAGAAGTCCACCTTGACCGCGTCGAAGCCCCACGCGGCGAACGTGTTCGCGTCCTGCTGGTAGTGGCCGTAGCTGCCCTCGCCCGCGCCGCCGCAGCCGTTGGGGCCGGCGTCCGTGTACAGCCCCACCAGGAACCCGGCCGCGTGCAGCGTGCGCGCCAGCCACGCCATGCCGTGTGGCCACTGTCTCGGGTTGACCGTGATTTCCCCGTTCGCGGCGCGCGTGCCGTGCCACCAGCCGACGTCCAGCCACACGTAGCGGTAGCCGCGCTGCTCCAGCCCCAGCGCGCGCAGCTGGCTCGCCTGCTCCAGGATCGTCGCCTCGCTGTAGTTGCCGCCGAGCGCGAAGTACGTGTCCCAGCCCATGTACGGGGTGGCGGCGAGGATGCCGGGCGCGGCCGGGGCCGCCGGGGCGCAGGCGAGCGCCAGCGCGGCTACCACGGCGAGCGCGCCGAGCGAGCGACGCCGGCGAGCGTCAGGGACGCCGGCGCGCATGTCTGGCGGCGTGGCCGGAGGATGAGCTGAGCGTGACGAGCTCGCGCGCGAGCTGCGCTTCGATCGTGCCGATCACCGTCCCGCGCACGTACACGTAAGCGGAGAAGCGCCTGAGCGCCCCCAGCAGGCGCCTGCCGCTCGACCCGACGCCGGCGCTGAGCGTCGCATGCGCGCCCGTCGGCAGGCGCGTGCTCACGCTGGCCAGCGTGAGCGTCACGTGCCGTAGGCCGGCCTCCCTGCCGCGCGCATGCCCCGCGCCGCGCGCAGGCCGCGGCGCCCGTGCTGCCACCGCCACCACGTGCCCGTCGCTGAGCGTCTCCACGACAGCCAGGCGCAGCGCGACCCGGCAGCCGCCTGCGGCGTGCGGCGAGCAGGTGATCGGCACCCTAACCCTGTCGTGAGCGAACGTCGCGCCGCCCACGATCGTCTCGCCCGCCGACACGGGCACGCCGCCCCTGGGGATCGTCACGAACGCGCTTTTCGCGGTCGCGCTGCCGCCACCGTCGGTGGCGGTGACCTGGCACTGCAGGTGGTGTCCGCTGTCCTGGCCTTTGACCGTGTATGTCGTCTCGTCGGTTTCGGGGATCGGGATCTGGTCGCGCACCCACGCGTAGCTCAGCTTCGCTTCGGTGCCCGCCGGAGTGCCGGGGTGGCAGGTCAAGCGCTGCCCCACCGCCGGCGTGCCGGTGATCGACGGGTGGGGGAACACGAGCGCGATCAGCGGCGAGACGGCGGTCGTGAACGTGACTTCTTCGCCGGTGCCCGTGCCGATCGCGTTGGCGGCGGCCAGACGGTAGTGATAGGTGGTGTTCGGCTGCAGGGCGCTCAGCTGGGCGGAGACTTCCGCGCGGGCGGTGATCGCGGCGGGCGCGAGCGAGCAGGGCAGCGACTGCGTGAGCGCGGCGCCCGCGGCGCCCGGCCCGTATTCGAACACGCACGTTCCCAGCGTCGCGGCGTTCGGTTCCACGACGCCCGCGAGCAGCGCGCCGGCGGATGTCAGCTGCGTGGGCGCGAGCGTCGTGACGCCGGGCGCAGGGACGTGCCCGCGCAGGGCGTCTCCCTGGTCGTCGACCGCCACGCAGAAGCCGCTCGGCACGCATGCGACGCCTGTCAGGCCGGACGCGTCGATGCCTCTCGCCTGCGACCAGCTCGGCACGTTCGCGCTGGCGTTGGCGCTCACCAGCCCGCTGCCGGCGTCGCCCACCGCGGCGCACAGCCCGAGCGCGGTGCACGCGACGCCCGTGAGCGCTTCACCGGAGTCCACCGGCGTGATCGTCCACGAGGGCGCCGCTTCGGCGGGGTCGGCGCTGGCGAGCGTCTCGCCGGCTTCGCCGACCGCCACGCACAGCGCCGAGGAGGCGCACGAGACGGCCAGCAGCGCTCCTGCGTCGAGCTTCTGCTCGTGCCACGCGCCGCGTCCACCCGTCGGATTGGCGCTCGCGATCAGCTCGCCCTGCGCGTCCACCGCCACGCACAGCGACGATGAGGCGCACGAGACGGCGCTCCAGTGGTGTTCTTCCCCCGATTCGGCGGGGAATTCGGTGGGTGTCCACACGCCCACGCCGGGACTCGTGTTCGTCCACACGTCGCCCGCTTCGTCGACCGCCACGCACAGCGAGGCGCTCGGGCACGACACGCCGGTGAGCTTGGCCGCGCCCAGGGGCGGCATGCGCGCCCAGGATGAGGAGCCGGGTGAGAGGTTCACGAACGCGCTGCCCTTGCTTTCCACCGCCACGCACGGTCCGCCCGGCGCGCACGACACGCCGGTCAGTTCGGCGCCGCCGCCAGCCACCGCGACCGGGCTCCAGCTGGGGTTGGAGGCCGTGGGGTCGGTGCTGGTGAGCGCGTCGCCTTCGCGGTTCACGGCCACGCACAGCGCTTCCGAGGGACAGGACACCGCGACCAGGCGCCCGCCGGAGGGCAGCGCCTGCGCCGACCAGCTGAGCGACGCGCCGGCCGCCGGCGGGGGCGCCGCGCTGAGCGCGAGCACGACCGTCAACGCTCCCAGCAGGGCGTTCGCCGGCGATCTGAGGGTGTGCGGCTGTAGCCCTCTGATGTAGCGCACAACCCGTCGCGGCGCCCGTGGTTGCGCTCGCGTCAGGTTTCGATCGTGACGAGCGTGCCGATCGTCGTGTACGGCCACTCCTCGGCTGCCGCTTCCAGTGGGAGCTCCACGCAGCCAAGGCTCTGCGGCGTGCCGAACGACGCCCGATCGAAGTTGTGCAGCGCGTCGCCGCCGTTGAAGTAGCTGATCCATTTGATGCCCGGATCTTCGTAGTGCGAGCCGTCGGGGTTGGTGCCGCTCATCGTGCCTTCGGGGATGTGCTCGAACACCGCGAACGTCCCCAGTTCCGTTTCCGCCCCCGCGATCCCGGTGTTGGCGGGCGAGGTCTCGACGACGTGGCCCGCGCTCCACAGCGTCATCGTCTCGGGGACTTCGCGGTGCACGTACACGTAGCTGTACGGTTCGCTCAGGCGCTTGCCCGCGAGCACGTACCGCAGCAGCGCGGTCCACACTTTGGGGCCGGCTTCGCCGTCCACTTCCATGTCGTTGCTGTTCTCGAACTTCATCACCGCGCCTTTCATCATCTCGCTCCATTCACCCGGCGCCCACAGCGCCTTCAGCTGCGCCGGCGTGTTCGGGTAGCGCCAGCTGAAGCTGCCGCTCGGCGGGTCCACCGCCGCCTGTGCCTGGGCGCTCGGCGTGTGCGCCACGGGCGGGCCGGACGGATGCCAGACGACCGGCAGGTAGCCGGTCTCGGCGAGCAGCTGCTGCAGTCGCAGCGTCGTGCCCTGCGGCACCGCCCACTGGATCTGTCTGGTTTCGCGCAGAGCGCCGCCGGCGCCGGTGACCGCGACGCTCCTCGGCAGGCGGACGCTCAGCTGCGAGCCGAGCGGCGCGCCGAAGCCGGAGGGCGTGAACACGAGCGTGTGACTGTTCGCTTCGCTCCAATGCCCTGGCACGTGAGGAGACACCTGCGGATGCCCTTCGCCCAGCACTTCGCTGACGGGCTTGGAGAACGTCAAATAAATCGGGGCCGTGGGGGAGACCTGGTCGCCGGCGGCCGGAATCGAGGCCATCACCGGCGAGCTCGACGGCGGAAACCAGCTGACCTGCATGGGTGCGCCGACCGTCTCCCACGACCGCGGTGCGGCTGCGATCTCGGTCGCGCCGGTCGCCGGCTGGTGACCTAGTGAGACCGTGCGCTGTGGATTGCCACTGAGCACACGGTGCGTCACGCCACCTGCGCCGCCGTAGTAGGTGACGGTGCTCACCGGTTCGCTGAAGCTCACGCGCACCATCGATCCGGAGGGCACGGTCATCCAGCGTTCGGTCACCTGTGCGAGCGGCGCGTGCAGCGTCAGGCGCACCGTGTGTTCGCTGCCAAGCGCCCAGCCGATCCACCCCGGCCGGCGCACCGCGACGTCCACCGCGACCAGCTCGCCGGGCGCCAGCCGCCGCAGCGGCGTCAGACGCCCGTCGTGCACCGCGATCGGGATGCTTTGCCCGTGGGGGCCAAACGCCTGGATGTGCTTGATGCTGCCGCCCAAGGGCTGCACGGAGACGCGTGCCAACGCCGTCGAGTCGCTCGCCAGCGAGGCGCCCGACAGCAGCAGCGCCGCCAGGGCCACGACGACGAAGACCACTGTCACCCCGGCCCCCACCCCGAGCAGTGTGCGCTTCCAACCTTGTGCAATCGGTGTGACGCCGCTGTGCGCGGAACCAATCGCCATCGCTACAGAATACGACGGCTTCGAACGCCGTGGCTCACTACGATTGACGCTGTGGAGCAAACGCTCCAGCGGATGCGCCGCCTGACGCTCGCCCTCACCCTTGCTGGCAGCTTCGCGGTTACGTGTGTGCCGCCCGCGGCCGGCGCGGCCGGCGAGACCTCTCCCTTCGCCGGCACCGCGCTGTGGGTCACGCAGGTGCCCGTGCTGAGCACCCCCGAACAGCTCGCCGCGGAGGCTGCCCAGGCGGGTGCGCGCACGCTGTTCGTGAAGGCCGCCGAAGGCACCGCGCCGGAACTCCAGTTCTCGGCAACCCTGCTCGCCGGCTTGCGCGCGGCCGGACTGTCGGTGTGCGCATGGACGTTCGCCTACGGTGAAGACCCCCTCGCCGAGGCGGCGGTGGCGGTGGCGGCTGTGCGCGACGGGGCGCAATGCTTGGTGGTGGACGCGGAGGGCCAGTATGACGGGCGCTACTACGCGGCCCAGCAGTATGTGCGGGCGCTGCGCGCGGCGCTCGGCGCGAGCTTCCCGATCGCTCTCGCCGGGGAGGCGGAGGTGCTCGAGCACCCACAGTTCCCCTACTCCGTGTTCCTCGGGCCGGGGGGCTTCAACTTCGACATGCCGCAGCTGTACTGGCTAGAACTGGGTCTGAGCGTCGATGGCGCATACGCGGCGGCGCTGCCCGCGAACGCGATCTACGGCCGCCAGATCGTTCCCGTCGGCCAGCTGGCGGGCGCCCCGACGGCGAGCGAACTCGAGCTTTTTCGCACGCTCGCCGGCAGCTACGGCTCTCCCGGCGTCAGCTTCTTCGATCTCGACGTCGCGCAGCCGGACGAGCTCGTGGCGCTGGCAACGCCGCCCGCCGCGCTCCCCCGCCGCGTGCTGCCGTTGCCCACGCTGCGCGCCGGCGCGGACGGCGACGAGATCGTGTGGGCGCAGGAGCTGCTGAACGCCGCCGGCGCACACCTGCCCGTGGGCGGGTTCTTCGGCACGCAGACAGCCACCGCGGTCGCTCACCTCCAAGCCCGTCATCGACTGCCCGCGAACGGGATGCTCACGCCCGCCACATGGAAAGCGCTGCTGCGCCTTCACGCGCGCGAGCCCTCGTGGGCGCACGGCCCACCGGACAGCGCGCACGAATAGCGCGGGTGGCTTGCTAGCGTGCGGCGCAGAGACGAGGCCGATGAACGCAGGCGACGACTGGCTGCTGCAGTTCCTATCCGAGTTCGCATCGATGTCCGAGCAGGCGCGCGACGCGGCGATCGACGCGCTGGCGCCCGAGCGTCGCGCTGCGCTGCTGGCGCTCGCTGAGGCGCGCGCTGCAACCGCCGAGGCCGACCTGATCGCGGCGCTCGACTCCGGGCACGGCGGGCTCGAGCAGCTGTACGGCGTGACCGAGCCGGGCGAGCTCTTCGCGGTCATCAGCCTGGCGGCCAAAGACAGCCCGCAGCTGCTCATCAATGCCCTGTTCGCCGCGGTCGTGATCCACAGGGGATGGGCTGAGGGTGAGCCGCCGGCGATCGACGCGCTGCGCGAACAGTGGATCTGGCACGTGCACGAGCAGATCAGCGCGGTGCGCGAGGAGCTGGGGCGGCGCGGCGCGTAGGCCTGCGTGCGCGTTGCACGCGCGTGCAAGCATCTGTGAGTGTCCGCTGCCGCGATTGAGAACCCGGACGCCGCGTGCGTGCGCTGGGCGCGCAGCCGGGCGGAGGTGCTGGGGGCCTTCGCGGTGCGCGAACGCGTCTTCTGCGGCGAGCAGGGCGTGGCGGTCGCGGAGGAGCTCGACGGGCGCGACGACGAAGCGCGGCACGTCGTGGCGCTCGCGCCCGGCGGCGAGCTGGTGATCGGCACGCTGCGCCTGCTGGTGGCCGGCGAGCACGCGAAAGTCGGGCGCGTGGCCGTCGATCGGGAGTGGCGCCGGCGGGGCATCGCCTCGCGCATGCTCGTGCTCGCGCTGGCGGGCGCGCGCGAGCGCGGGTGCACAGGCGCGCGCCTGGCCGCCCAGGTGGCGGCCACCGAGCTATACCGTCAGGTCGGCTTCACGGTCGAGTCGGACACGTTCGAGGAAGCCGGCATCGCGCACGTGTGGATGGGGATGACGCTCGCGCCCGCGGGGTAGCCGGCCGCGCTGGGCGTGCGCGACGGCGAACTGCGGCCGGGCAGCGGCGCTGGCCCGCCGCGCCTAGCTCGCCGCGCCGGCGCGGTCGAGCCGGTCGAGCAGCGGCGCCAGGTACCTGGCGGCGATCTTCATCGCCGGCGACCACGAGGGCGTGACGTCGAAGTCCGAGCTGAACCCCTGCCCGCCGGTGATCCGCGCGGTCATGTAGCGGGGCGCGTCGCCGGTGAGCAGGATGCCGTGGATCACCGGGTGAAACGGCTGCGGGGTGATCTCGGCGCCGGCCTTCGCGGCGATCGCTTCCGCCAGCGCGTCGGCCTGCTGTGCGGCGATGCCGCCGAACTTGACCGCGAACTCGGTCGCGTCGCCGGCCGCGTACACGTGATCGATGTCGATCAGCTTGCAGTGGGGATCGACGCGCAGGAAGCCGTGTTCGCCGAGCGGCACGCCGCGCACGCCTGGACCGTAGAGCTCTGGCAGCGCGATCACCCGCTTGACGTGCAGGTGGCGGTCGCCCGGATGGACGACGACTTCGCCGGCGTGGGGGATCTCCGCGTAGGCCGAGTTGAGCGTCTCGATGTGTGCCTGCGCGAGGAGCTTCGCCACGCCGCTGCTCGCCGTCTCGCCGAAGATCGCCAGCGGTTTGTCCTCGGGGGTCACGATCGTCGCCTTGAGCTCGACGTTCATGTCGTACGCGCGCCCGGCGAGCATCAACGCGAGCTCGTACAGCGGGAACGGCCACGCCATCCGCCCAGGCGAGATGAACGCGACGCTGTCCACGTAGCCGCCCTCGACGTCCTGGATCAACCCGTGCAGGGTGTCGTCGAGCCGGCGGTCGTCGATCGTGATCGCGTGCTCGTAGCGCGGCGACGCGTGCGCGCCGAGGGCGAGCACCAGCTCGTCATACGGGATTTGCGCCCCGGACGCGGTGTGCGCGACGCGCTTGGCGCCGTCCACCTCGGCGAGCTCGTCCGCGACCAGCTCCGCTCCCGCGTCCTGCACGATCGGCGCGATCGCGTAACGGTTGGCGCGTGGGTAGGCGAACGGCTCGCGCACGGTCATCGGCCGGTAGACGAACTCGCTGTTTGGCGCCAGCACCGTGATCTCGGTTTGTGCCGGGGCGAGGTCGTGCAGCGCGAGCAGCGCCTCCAGCGCCGCGACGCCGCCGCCCGCGATCAGCACCCGCAGCTTTGAAGGGGAGCCCTCGATGGTCATATGTTCAACCTACCTTCCGCGCAGCCTTGGGCAGCCGCGCAAACCCGTGGTCGCATGGGGGAAAACTACCTAAAGCTGCCGGCGGCGATCGCTGCGTGCTCGCCGCGAGCAGCGCCGGCGTGGAGCTGCTCAGGCCGGCGCCGGCGCGGGCTCCGGTTCCTGCTCGGTGAGGGGGACGCCCGCCGCGGCGTAGGCCTCGGGCGCGTCGAGCGTCTCGGCCTTGAGCAGCGCCTGCGCGAGCCCCTCCAGCTGGTCGCGGTGTTCTTCCAGCAGCTGCGTGACCTCCCGGTGGGCGCTTTCGACCAGCGTGTGCACCTCGTTGTCCACGATGCGCTGGGTCTCCTGCGAGGTCTCGCTGACGCCAGGGAGGAACGGCCCCTGGGCCTCGTCGGGCAGGACCGCCACGGGGCCGATCGTCTCGCTCATGCCCCAGCGCCCGACCATCTGGCGTGCGATCTGGGTCAGCTGCTGGATGTCGGACTCGGCGCCGGTGGTGATCTTCCCGAACACGACCTCCTCGGCGACGCGCCCGCCGAGCGCCACGCGGATCTTCGCCTGCAGCTCTTCCAGCGAGTAGGACACGCGGTCTGTGTCCGGCGTCGAGAGCGTCACGCCGAGCGCCATCCCGCGCGGGATGATCGAGACCTTGCGCACCGGGTCGGCGCCGGGCGTGAGCATGCCCACGAGCGCATGGCCGGACTCGTGGTAGGCGGTGCGCTCGCGGTCCGCAGGTTCCAGCACCAGGCCGCGGGGGGCGCCCAGCATGATCTTCTCGAGCGAGTCGGTGAGGTCCGCCATGTGCACCTTCTTGTGGGCGCGGCGGGCGGCGAGCAGCGCTGCCTCGTTGGTCAGGTTGGCGATGTCCGCGCCCAC
The DNA here is from genome assembly GCA_035504435.1 of Solirubrobacteraceae bacterium. GTDB lineage: Bacteria > Actinomycetota > Thermoleophilia > Solirubrobacterales > Solirubrobacteraceae > Palsa-744. The sequence continues at coordinate 22,751 of DATJRV010000051.1, read as the reverse complement.
CATGCCCGGCATGCTGGAGGCGAGCGCCTCGAGGTCCACGTCTTTGTCCAGCGGGATCGAGCGGGTGTGGACCTTGAGGATTTCCACCCGGCCTTTGCGGTCTGGTGCCTGCACCGTGACCCGCCGGTCGAAGCGCCCGGCACGCAGCAGGGCGGGGTCGAGCACGTCCGGGCGGTTGGTCGCGGCGAGCACGATCACCGCCTGCGAGGATTCGAAGCCGTCGATTTCGGTGAGGATCTGGTCGAGCGTCTGCTCGCGCTCGTCGTTGGCGCCGGTGACCGACACCTGGCCCTGGCGGGAGCGCCCGATCGCGTCGAGCTCGTCGATGAAGATGATCGACGGCTCCGCCTCCTTGGCCTTGGCGAACAGGTCGCGCACGCGCGCCGCGCCGACGCCGACGATCGCCTCGATGAACTCGGAGGCGGAGATCGAGAAGAACGCGGCGTGCGCCTCGCCGGCGACCGCGCGCGCGAGCAGCGTCTTGCCGGTGCCGGGCGCGCCGGAGAGCAGCACGCCGTGGGGCATGCGCCCGCCGAGGCTGCCGTAACGCTCAGGATTGCGCAGGAAGTCCACTATTTCCGAGAGTTCGGCCTTGGCCTCGTCGATCCCGGCGACGTCGTTGAACGTGACGCGGATGCTTTCGGGGTCCACGCGCCGCGCCTGGGATTTGCCGAAGCTGCCGAGCGCGCCCATCCCCCCGGCGCCCTTCGCGGCGCGTTTGAAGATCAGCACGAACAGGCCGACGATCAGCAGCGTCGGGCCGAAGCCGAGCAGGATCTCCTCCAGCAGCGACTCGCTCGTGCTCGTCGATTCGGCCTTGATCTGCACGCCCTTTTCCTGCAGCAGCGCCGACAGCTGGTTGCCGTTCCAGAAGCTCGGGACCTGGGTGGCGAACAGCTTCGTGGGCGTGGCCTTCTTGTCGCTCGCGGGGTAGCGCTGCTTGGCCTTGAATTTGCCCTGGATCGTGTCGCCCTTGGAGGAGATCGACGCGACGTGGTCGCCTTTCACCTGCGTCAGGAAGTACGGGCTGAACGGCACCGTCACGCGTTCTTCGCCGGTGGAGGGCTCGAAGAACAGGACCGACAGCCAGTTCAGCGCGATCAGCGCGAGCACGAAGTACCAGAAGCCGCGCATGCGATGCGGCGGCGGTCCGGGGTTGGCGTGTTCGGGCATGCCGCGGCCGTCGGGTGCGGGCGCGACCTGCCAGCCGCGCTTGTCGCGCGGCAGCGGCGGATGCGCTTCGGAGCGCTCGCCGTCGTTGGCGCTCGATGCGGGAGGGCCGGCGGCCCCGCTGTTCGACGTGCTGCCCACCTCGTCCGGCATACCGCCCCATGCTACGCCTCTCCGGCGGTGTTACCGTGCTCCCTGCAGCCGACCTACTAAGGAGAGACGACGTGTTCGACAACGTGCTCGTTGGAGTTGACGGCAATGCCTACGGGCGCGACGCGATCGCGCTCGCCGCGCAGCTCGCCGGGGCGGACGGCAAGCTGACGCTGGCGAACGTTCGCCTGGGAGAGCTGCACCCGCTGCACGCCATCACCCCAGGTCTGCTCGATGAAGAGCGCGACGAGTCGCTGGCGCTGCTCGAGCGCGAGCGCGCCGAGGTCGGCGTGCAGGCCAAGCTCGTCAGCGTGGTCGCTTCCAGCCCCGGCGCCGGCCTGCACCGCCAGGCCGAGGCACAGGGCGCCGATGTGCTCGTCGTGGGCTCGAGCTCGCGCAGCGTGTTCGGGCGCGCGATGCTCGGCGACGACACGCGCGCGGCGCTCAACGGGGCGCCGTGCGCGGTGGCGATCGCCGCGCGCGCCTACAGCGCGCACCCGAGCCCGATCGCCAAGGTGGGGGTCGCCTACAACGGCTCGCCGGAGAGCAAGCACGCGCTGGCGGTGGCGCTCGAAGTGGCGCAGCCGACGAAGGCGACGGTCAGCGCGATGGAAGTGGTCGCGGTGCCCGCGTATGCGTTCACGGGGGTGATGGCGCCGCCGATGGGTGAGACGATCGAACTGCTGCTGGCCGACGCCAAGGCGCGCATGAGCGAACTGCCAGGCGTCGAAGGTCGCGCCGCGTACGGGCTCGCGGGCGAGGAGCTGGCCGAGTTCGGCGAAGACGTCGATCTGCTGGTTGTCGGCTCGCGCGGCTACGGCCCGCTGCGGCGCCTGGTGCTCGGCAGCACCTCCGAGTACCTGGAGCGCCACGCGCGCTGCTCGCTGCTCGTGCTGCCGCGCGTGGTCGAGGAGGGCACGAGCGCCCAGCAGGCGGGCGCGGACGCCGCGTGAGCGGCCTCGGGCCGGGTCCGACGCCAGGCGGCGAGCCATGACGCGGGCCCCCGCCCACCCGCATGACGGGGCCCCCCCGCCCACCCGGAGGGCCCCCGCCGTGCTGGTGCGTTCGCTTCAGTGACCTACCAGTTGATCGGCGCCGGCGGCGACGCGGTCATTTCGACCGTGTTGCCCGGCCCGGACGTCTCAGCCGAGATCAGCGGCCCGTACAGGCCGCAACCGCCGAATTCCGGCACCGTCACTTCCGCCTTGAACGAGAAGTTGCCGGTCGACAGCGCGTTCGTGGGCTCGCGGATGCTCAGCGGCAGGTCGATCGGTTCGACCGTCTTGCAGCCGATCGGGACCGGGTAGACCCCGACTTTGATGCCCTTCACTTCCTCGTTGGCCTTGCCTTCGGCGCTCTCGAACACTTCGCTGCCGTTTTCGCTGAAGCCGAACGTGCCCTTGGCCGGGCCGGTCGGCGTCAGGCCGCCGCTGATCGTCACCGGGACGAGCCCGATCCAGAACGTCTGGTTGATCGGCGGGATGTCCAGCGTGGCTTCCAGCGCGCCCGTGGTGGCGTTGGCCGTCGAGCTGATCGTCGCGCCCGCGGGGACTTCCTCGGAGATCCCCGACTTCTTCTCCGTGACCTTGCCTTTCAGCGACCATTCGTTGAGCTTCACGATCAGGTCGCCGACCTCTGGCGTCAGGCGCGCGTTGGCGGGCAGCGCGTCGCCCGGTTCGTGCTCGCCGCACGTGCTCGGCGCCTTCTTGCCGGCCACGCGTTCTTCGATCCACTTGATCGCCTCCGGCGCGGCCATGCCGGCGGTGAACAGGTGCTCGCCGTTGTACAGCTGGAAGTCGTCGGTGACGCCCAGCTTGCACCAGTCGTAGTGCAGGTTCACGTCCTGCGCCAGCGGCACGAGCTCGTCTTCGAGGCCGTGGTAGTGGTAGACGGGCGCGGACACCGCTTTCTTGTCCAGCGACGATTCTTCGAGCACTTTCTTGAACGTCGGTTCTGTTTTTTCCAGTTCTTCAAGCGACTTGTGTTCGGTCGTGAATTCCTGGAAGCTCGCGCCGTTGAGCGTGGTGAGCAGTTCGGTCACGCACTCGCTGAGCGCCTCGCCGACCGCCTTTTCACCGGCTGGCGTGAGCGTGCCGAGCTTCAGTTCCGGGTATGCCGCCTGCAGGCCGATGGCCGAGATGATGCCCAGCCCCGAGCCCACCGACGCGCCGCTGAAGGCGCCGAATTCCGCCAGGTTGGCGGGCACGCCGCCGGCGGCGATGCCGGACAGCGGCACGTTCGGCGCGTAGCTCGACTGCAGCTCGCCCGCCCAGCCGACGGCCTGGCCGCCCTGCGAGTAGCCCCACGCGTAGGTCGGGTCGCTTTCGCTGAGGCCCGCTCCCGGCAGCTGCCGGGCGGCGCGCACGATGTCGAGCACCGCCTGGCCCTCGGCCTTGCCCGCGGTGTACGTGGGGATGGCGCCGTTGGTGTAGCCCTGGTAGTCGGTCACGCCCACGGCGTAGCCGGCTTTCAGCGCCTCGATGATTTCACCGCCCGCGTACTCGCTGCCGGTGATCATCTGCTTGGACGGCGCGCACTTCGAGGCGATGCCCTGGGTGCCGATCCCGATCGTCACCACCGGACGCGCGCCTTTGCCGCTCCACTTGGCGCTCGGCACGATCACCGTGCCGGTCACGAAGTCGGCTTCGCCCCGCTGCGCGGTGGACTGGTAGAGCACCGTCCACGCTTTGTTTTCCGGCAGCGAGACCTTGAGGTTGATCGTGGCCGGGCGATACCAGACCAGTTCGCCGGCAACGCCCGTGGGCGTTTTGCTCGGCGGCGTGTAGAACGCTTCGCCCGCCGGCCCTTCGACGGGCGCTGCTGCCGCTGACGACACGAGCGCCAGCGCGAGCACCGCTGTCAGCGCGAGCGCAGCTCGCGCCATTCCCCTGAAACTTGACACTGCAAGACCCCTCTCCTTGGTTTTGTAGCACTGCCATGCCTGATTGGCAGGGCAAATGTAGCACGTGCTACACACATATGTCTATGTCTCAAAGACGGTGACTGCGCCCAGCTATCGTTGAGCTCACACCATGTCGTCAGCGGAGATCGCTGCCCCCGCGCAGACAGCCAGAGAGCCGCGGCGCTATCGGGGCTTGAGCGTCGTAGAGCGACGCGAACAGCGGCGCGAGCAGCTGCTCGACGCCGGTCTCGAGCTGTTTGGCACAGAGGGCTACGCGGGCAGCTCGATCCGTGCGATCAGCGCGGCGGCGTCGCTGAACTCGCGCTACTTCTACGAGTCGTTCTCCAGCCGCGAGGACCTGCTCTACCACGTCTACCAGCGCGCCGTACAGGACGTGGCGAGCGCCGTGATCGCCGCCACCGCATCCCAGCAGACGGTCGAAGATCAGGCGCGGGAGGGCCTGCGCGCCTCCTGGGAAGTGCTCACCGGCGACCGGCGCAAGGCGCGCGTGATCGTGCTCGAGGTGGTCGGCGTGAGCGAGCGCCTGGAACGCGTGCGCCGCGAGAACCGGCACGCGATGGCCGACATCCTGCTGCGCAACGCGCTGTCGCTCGCCGGCGCGGGCGTCGAGCTGCGCATGGACCCGGTGCTGACCGCGCGTGCGCTGATCGGCGCCTCGATGGAGGTGCTGGTGGACTGGATCCACGGGGACCTCGACATCTCCAAGGAGGAGATCGTCGAGCAGCTCACGCGCATGTACGCGGCCGTGGCCGAGGCGTCGGTCCAGCCCACGCGCTAGATTGCACGCAATGGCACAAGCAGCAGCGTCGCCGGGGATGCTCGTCGGGGAGGGTTCCGCTCCCGCCGCCGGCCCGCCCGCGGGCATCGAACGCCCCGACTTCCAGGTCGTGCCGCGCCGCGGGCTGCCGATCGTGGCGGTCGTGCTGGTCGCGCTGATCGTGGCCGTGGCCGCCAACAAGCTGTGGCCGCTGATGTTCCTGCACGTCGTCGGCGGCGCGGCGTGGACGATCATCGACCTGTTCCTCGGCTTCGTGCTCGGCCCGATCCTCGGCTCGCTGCCGATCCCCGCGCGGGTGGCGCTGACCACGCGGCTGATGCCGAAGATGGTGCTGATCATGCCCACCGCGGTGATTGTCACGCTCACCGCCGGCTGGCAGCTCGCCACCCATCTGGGCACGGTGCAGAGCAGCTTCTACCTGCACGGCTGGATCGTCGCCAGCTACATCGTCGTGGGGGTGATGGCGGTGATCGCGCTCGGGCTGCTCGAGCCGGCGAACATCGCGGTGCTGACCGAGCTGAAGAAGCCCCAGCCGCGCCCGGAGGTGGTCGAGCGGCTGATGAAGCGCTTCATCTACACATCCGGCGCCACCGGGCTGATGCAGATCGCGACGCTCGTGATCATGACCAAGCTCGCGAGCGGATGAGCGCGCACGATGAGCGGGCCGGCGCAGTGCCGGCCGATGCCGTGCGCGGCGACGCTGTGCGCCTGCCGCCGGTCACGCAGCTGGGGATGGCCTCGCTGGCGCTGATCGTCGCCGCCGGCATCTATCTGTCGGCGCACCTGCCCAAACACGTTCCGCTGGCGCCCGCGATCGCGCTGCTCGCCGCCTCGGCGCTGCTGCTCGCCGGCAATCTGCTGGCGCTCTCGCGGGTAGCTGGCTTTGCATGGGCGCGGTTCTTCGAGATCGCCAGGTGGGCGCTGCTCGCCTACGTGTTGATCGCCGGGCTGATCGAGTACGTGTTCGTACGCAACCACACCAGCGGCGGCCCGCTGGTCGTGCTGACGCTGTCGCTGGTCGTGTTTGCAGTGCACGTGCCGGTGCTGATTGGCTTCACCGTCGCGCGCTACGACGAGACGTAAGTCCAAGCGTGACTCATACGCCCGCTGCGGGTTGTAGCTTCCATGATGATGGGAGCTGAGGGTGACGCCCGCACGGGAGGTGGGTTTGCCGCGCGTGAGCTGACGGTCCGCTTCGGTGGCATAACCGCGCTGGAGGCGGTTTCGGTCGCAGTGAACGCCGGCGAGGTGCTGGGGGTGATCGGGCCCAACGGCGCGGGCAAGACGACCCTCTTCAACGTCATCTGCGGGTTCGTGCAGCCGAGCTCGGGGACGCTTGAGTGGCAGGGGCAGACGTTGACCAGGGTGCGCACCAACCGCCTCGCCAAGCTGGGCATCGCGCGCACGCTGCAAGGCGTCGGCCTGTTCAGCGGGCTGAGCGTGCTCGAGAACGTGATGACCGGCGCGCAGCGCTTTCGCCGCGCGGGCATCGCGAGCGCGCTGCTCGGCCTGCCGCGCTCTGATCGCGACGAGCGCGCGCTGCGCGCGCGCGCGCTGGGGATGCTGCGCGAGCTGGGCTGCGAGGACGTCGCGCAGCGCATGCCCGCGACGCTCCCCTACCCGGTGCAAAAGCGGGTGGCGCTCGCGCGGGCGCTCGTCAGCGAGCCCGCGCTGCTGCTGCTCGACGAGCCCGCCGGTGGGCTCGGAGCGGACGACGTGCGGGAGCTCGGCGAGCGCATCCGCGCGCTGCGCGGATCGATGGCCGTGATGCTCGTCGAGCACCGCGTCGATCTCGTGATGTCCGCGTGCGACCGCGTCACGGTGCTGGACTTCGGGCGCGTGATCGCCGAGGGCGAGCCCGCCGCCGTGGCGCGCGACCCGCGCGTGCTCGAGGCCTACCTGGGACGCGAGGCCAGCCCCGAGGACGCCCGCGAGCTGGAGGCGGACGCCGGTGGGCAGAGCCCGGGCGCGGCGCGCGGGAGCGCGCCATGAGCGCGCAGACGGTGCTCGAGGTCGCGGGCCTGAGCACCCACTACGGCCCGGTGTGCGCCGTCGACGGCGTCTCGCTGGCGGTGCAGCAGGGCAGCATCACGGCGGTCCTCGGCGCCAACGGCGCGGGCAAGACGTCGCTGCTGCGCACGATCTCCGGGCTGCAGCCGGCGAGCGCCGGACGCGTGCGCCTGGCCGGGCAGGACATCCTGGGGATCGCCGTGGAGGATCGCGTCCGGCGCGGGCTCGCGCAGGTGCCCGAGGGGCGCGGCGTGATCACCGAGCTCTCGACCGAGGAGAACCTCCGTCTCGGCGGCCTGTGGCGTGGGGCTGACGCCGCCGAGCTGGGGGACGTGTACGAGCTGTTCCCGCCGCTGCGCGAGCGGCGCACGCAGCACGCCGGCTCGCTGTCGGGCGGCGAGCGCCAGATGCTCTCGATCGGCCGGGCGCTGATGGCGAGGCCGCGCGTGCTGCTGCTCGACGAGCCCTCGCTGGGCCTCGCGCCGCTGATCAGCGCGCAGATCATGGCGCTGATCCGCACGCTCGCCTCCGAGCGCGGCCTGGCGGTGCTGCTGGTCGAGCAGAACGCGCGCAGCGCGCTGTCGATCGCCGACCGCGGCGTCGTGCTCAACCTCGGCCGGGTGGTCGCCGACGACGCGGCCGGCGCGGTGGCCGCCGACGAGGGCCTGCGCCAGGCCTACCTGGGGTTGTGAAGCGAATGCGCGAGGTCCGCGTGCGCGTTGGTGAACGATGACGAAGTTCATCGACCTGACGCTCGACGGCATCTCGACCGGCGCGGTGTACGCGGCGGTGGCGCTCGCGCTGGTGATGATCTGGCGCGCCACGCGGATCGTCAACTTCGCCCAGGGCGGGATGCTGATGATCACCACGTTCATCGCCTCCGACGTGATCGGCTCCACCGGCTCCTACTGGCTGGGCTTCGCCGTGGCGCTCGCGAGCGGGCTGGTGCTCGGCGCGCTCGTCGAGCGCGTGCTGATCCGCCGCATCGAGGGCGGCCCGCCGCTGAACGCGGTGATCGTGGCGCTCGGGCTGTTGATCTTGCTGGAAGCGATCGCGGGCATGATCTGGGGCAACACGCCGCGCTCGTTTCCCCCCGCGTTCTCCATTCGCGGCTACGACGTCGGCGGCACGCGCCTGCTGTTCGCGCCCAACGACACGTTCATCGTGCTGGTGGTGATCGGCGTCGCGCTCGCGCTGGCGGCGCTGTTCCGCTACACGGCGCTCGGCCTGCGCATGCGCGCCGCGGCGCTCGCGCCCGAGGTGGCGCGCCTGCTGGGCGTGCGCGTGGGACGCATGTTCACGCTCGGCTGGGCGCTCGCGGCGTTCGTCGGCTCGCTCGCCGGCGTGCTGGTCGCGCCGTCGGTGTTCGTCGGCCCCAGCCAGTTCGACCCGATCCTGATCTTCGGCTTCACCGCCGCCGTGCTCGGCGGCCTCGACAGCCCGCCGGGCTCGGTCGTCGGCGGCCTGCTGCTGGGCCTCGTGCTCTCCTACGTCTCCGGCTACGAGGGCGCCTCGCTGGTCACGCTGGCGGCGCTCGTGGTGCTGATCGCGGTGCTGATGATCCGCCCCGGCGGCCTGTTCTCGACCACCAGGGAGCGGCGCGTGTGAGCGAGGCCACGCCCACCCTGGGCGGGCAGGCCGGCGCTGGGCCCAGCGGCCAGCGCCGGCGCCTGCGCATGCCGAGCGCCACGCTGGCGCGCTCGCTCGGCCTGGTGGCGGCGGCGGGGATCGTCTTCTATCTCGCCAGCGAGGCCCTCGGCAGCTACGACGACCTGCAGCTCGCCAGCGGCTCCTACTACTTCATCGCGCTCGCCGGCCTGACCGTGCTGACCGGCCTCAGCGGGCAGATCTCGCTCGGCCACGGCGCGCTGATGGCCGTCGGCGCGTACACGGTCGCGCTGCTGGTGGGCAACGAACACTGGGCGCTGGTGCCCGCGCTCGCCGCCGCCACGGCGGTCGGCGGCGCCGTCGGCGTGCTCGTCGGCGCCGCCGCCTCGCGCCTGCGCGGGCCCTACCTCGCCGGCGCGACGCTCGCGTTCGCCGTCGGGCTGCCGGCGCTCGCGGAAAGGTACGCGGGCACGTTCGGCGGCGCCAACGGCCTGGTCATCAACCCCCCGAGCGTGCCCGCGGGCCTGGGGCAGAGCTTTCCGCTGGAGCGCTGGGAGGCGTGGATCGCCGGCGTCGGCGCGCTGGTGGTGGTGTTCCTGATGCACAACCTCGCCCACAGCGGGGTGGGGCGCGCGTTTCGCGCGGTGCGCGACGACGAGATCGCCGCGTCGCTGTGCGGCCTGCACGTCGGGCGCTGGCAGACGCTGGCGTTCGTCGTCAGCGCCGCGTGCGCGGGGCTCGCCGGCGGCATGCTGACGATCGTGCTGCAGCTGGCCGCCCCCGGCGCCTTCCAGCTCGGCCTGTCGCTGTCGCTGCTCACGGCGATCGTGCTCGGCGGGCTCGGCTCGCAGCTCGGCGCGATCTGGGGCGCCGCCGTGCTCGTGCTGTTGCCGAGCTGGACCAACGACGTCGCGCACTCCTTCTCGCTGTCCACCCAGGTCTCCGCCAACCTGCCGCTGGCGATCTACGGCGTGGTGCTGATCGGCGCGATGCTCGTGTGGCCGAGCGGCATCCAGGGTGCGCTGCGCAGGATCTTCACCGTCGCACGTCGAAGCCCGGCGCGCGGGGGGTAGACAACACGAAACACTTGACAGCACTCAACACAGCATCACGAGGAGGAAGCCATGAGAGCACATAGACACACGGCGCGGGCAGTGGGGGGCGCCTGCGCGCTACTCGCCGCGCTGGTCGTGGCGGGCTGCGGCTCGAGCAGCAGCCCGAGCGTGCCGGGGGTGAGCGCGACGAGCATCACGTTCGGCACCCACCAGCCGCTGACCGGCCCGGCCGCCCCCGGCTACAGCGAGATCGCGCCCGCCTCGCAGGCGTTCTTCGACTACCTGAACGCCAAAGGCGGGATCTACGGGCGCAAGATCCACCTGATCATCAAGAACGACGAATACAACCCCACCGACACCGTCAACGTGGTGCACGAACTGGTGCTCAAGGACAACGTGTTCGGGATCTTCGAGGGGCTCGGCACGCCCACCCACACGAAGGTCGTCGGCTTCCTCAACAGCTCGAAGGTCCCCGACATGTTCGTCGCCTCCGGCTGCCCGTGCTGGGATGACGGCACCGCGCAGCCGTGGACCTTCGGCTGGCAGCCCAACTACACGATCGAGGGCAAGATCCTCGGCCAGTACATCAAGCAGCACTTCGCCGGCAAGAAGGTCGGCGTCTTCTACCAGGACGACGACTTCGGCAAAGGCGGCCTGACGGGGATCGAATACGAGGTGCCCAAGAGCGACATCGTCTCCACCCAGCCCTACCAGCCCGGCACCACCAACGTCGCGCCGCAGATCGCCGCGATCAAGGCCGCCGGCGCGGAAGTGCTGGTCGACTTCACCGTGCCGATCTACACGGCGCTCGGCCAGCTCTCGTCGTTCACGCTCGGCTACAAGCCGCAGCTGGTGGTCTCCGACGTGGGCATCGACCCGACGACCGTGGGCGGCCTGCTGAAGACGTTCTCCAAAGGCAAGGCGGGCACGGAACTGATCGAAGGCGCGATCACCGACGGCTACCTGCCGCCCGCCGAAGAACCCACCAACCCGTGGATCGCGCTGTTCAAAAAAGTCCACGCCGAATACGACGCGAGCGCGCCGTTCGACAACAACGTCGTGTACGGGATGGCCAACGCGTACACGCTCGCGCAGGCGCTGGAGCTGGCCGGCAAGGACCTCACGCGCGAAAAGCTGATCGACGCGGTCGACGAAAGCGGCGCCAAGCTGACCGGCCCAGGCCTCGTGCCGTATCGCTACTCAAAGAGCGAGCACGGCGGCTACGCCGGCGTGGAGATGGGGCAGGTGCGCAACGGCAAGATCGCCCTGTTCGGCGGCCCGCTGGTCACCGAGCCGACGGCCAGCTCGCCGATCACGCCCTACACCGTCACCCAGCCCGCGCCGCCGGCCAACGGCGTGTCGGTGCCCTGAGAACCAACAGGCAGGTCGCTACGGCGCCCGGTCGGCCCGCCTCGGTGCGGGTCGGCCGGGGCGCCGGCCAGCCTCACCACCGGCACCCGGCGTGCCTGCTGTGACAGCGCGTGCGCGGCCGGTCGGACATAATGCCCGCCGATGAGAGCCGTCCAGATCGTCGCGGAGACAGGCCCCGACAGCGCACTCGCGCTCGTTGAGCTGCCCGAGCCCGAGCCCTCCTCCCCGCTCGCGCCGGGATCGGGCGTGGTCGTTGACGTGCATGCCGCCGGGGTGTCCTTCCCGGAGCTGTTGCAGACGCGCGGCCAGTACCAGCTCAAACCGCCGCTGCCGTTCGTGCCCGGCAGCGAGGTGGCGGGCATCGTGCGCAGCGCCCCCGAGGGCGCGCAGGTGGAGGCCGGCGACCGCGTGGCCGCCTTCTGCGCGCTCGGCGGCTTCGCGGAGACGGCCGTCGCGCCGGAGTTCTTCGCGCTCCCGCTGTCGCCGAAGCTCGACTTCGCGCAGGGCGCCGGGTTGATCCTCAACTACCACACCGCCTACTTCGCGCTGCACATGCGTGGGCGCCTGCAGGCGGGCGAGACGGTGCTCGTGCACGGGGCGGCCGGCGGCGTGGGCACCGCCTCGCTGCAGGTAGCCAAGGGGCTTGGCGCAAAAACGATCGCGCTCGTCTCCAGCGAGCAGAAGCGCGCGGTCGCCGAACAGGCTGGCGCAGACCACACGCTGCTGGCGCAGGAGGGCTGGAAGGACGCGGTGCTGGAGCGCTCGGGCGGCGGTGTCGACGTGGTCCTCGACCCGGTCGGCGGAGAGCGCTTCACCGACAGCCTGCGCTCGCTGCGCGAGAACGGGCGCGTGGTCGTCGTGGGCTTCACCGGCGGCGCGATCCCCGAGGTGCGCGTCAACCGCCTGCTGCTGAAGAACACCGAGGTCGTGGGCGCCGGGTGGGGCGCCTACGTGATGAGCAAGCCCGAGCTCAACCGCGAGATCGGCGCGGCTGTGAACCGGCTCGTGGACGAGGGCTTCGTCGAGCCGATCGTCGGCGCGCGCTTCCCGCTCGAGCGCGCCGCCGATGCGCTGAAGCTGCTCGACGAGCGCCGCGCGACGGGCAAGATCGTGCTCGACGTCCGTTCCGCCTGAGCGGCGGCTAGTTTGGGCGCTCCTGCGTACGGGGGTTATCCCCACCACGTAGTAGGGAGCAGACCCCCCGCTGCTCGGTGGCGGGCCGCATCGACAACCATGCCCACGGCTTTCAAGATCAAACAGGGATGAGCGCCGCTGCCCCGCCTCGCACCAGCGCAGCCGATGGGCCGGGCGATGGCGCGACGCTCGCCGGCCCCACGCCCGAGGAGATCCAGGAGCCGGTGATGGAGAACCTCGACCGCGCGATCACCGGCCTGATCACCCTCGCGCCGCCCGTGCTGCTGGTGCTCGCGGGCTGGCAGATGTGGAATCACGAGCTGCGCTGGCGCGACATCGTGATCCTGGCGATCATGTACCTGCCGATCGGCCTCGGCGTGACCGTCGGCTTCCATCGCCTGCTCACGCACCGCAGCTTCAAGACCTCCGCCGTCCTGCGCGGCCTGCTCGCGGTGCTCGGCACGATGGCGATCGAGGGTCCGGTGATCTCGTGGGTCGCCGACCACCGCAAGCACCACGCCTACTCCGATCGCCTGGGCGACCCGCACAGCCCGCACGTCGAACGCGGCGGCGGCTGGCGCGGAGCGCTGCGCGGCCTCGCGCACGCGCACGTCGGCTGGCTGTTCGACCACACCCAGCGCGCCTCGCGCGAACGCTTCGCCCCCGACCTGCTCGCCGACCCGGTGGTCGCGTTCGTGGACAGGACGTTCTTGCTGTGGTCGCTCGTCGGCCTGGCGATCCCGTTCGGCCTCGGCGTGCTGATCGGCGGCAGCGTGACCGCGGGGCTGGAGGGCATGCTGTGGGGCGGCGCCGTGCGCATCCTCCTGCTGCACCACGTCACCTACTCGATCAACTCGCTGTGCCACTTCTTCGGCCAGCGGCGCTTCGCCACCGGCGATCACTCGCGCAACCTGCGCTGGCTGGCGCCGTTCTCGCTGGGCGAGGCGTGGCACAACAACCACCACGCGTTCCCCACCTCGGCCTTCCACGGGCTGGGCCCGGACGAGCTGGACATCTCGGCGCTCGTCATCCGCGCGCTGGAGCGCGTGGGCCTGGTGTGGGACGTGCAGCGGATCGGCGCGAGCAGGCAGGCCGCCAAGGCGCTCTGAGCAGCCCGCCAAATGCGTGGCCGTGACCGGCGCGCGCCCGCGAAGCAAGCCGCTCGCGGTGCTACGGTTGGCCGCCCGTTCCAGTTAGGGCCGCTCGTTGACATCGCCTCCACGTCCGCTGCAGACGCTCATCGATCGCTACGACAACACGGCGTTCGAGCCGCTGGGCGGCCGCGCGCGCCTACGCCTGGGCGTGCTCGGCAGCGACGCATGGGATGTGCTGCTCGAGGCAGGCACGGCGCGCCTGGCGGCGCCCGCCGGCAACCCCGACGCGACGATCAGCGCCAGCTTGCCGGCGTGGCGGGTGATCGCCGAGGACGTGCGCGGCGGCATGGACGCCTACCTCGCCGGGCGTTTGAGCGTGCGGCGCAACCTGCACCTCGGCGTGGGGTTCCTCGCGGCCACGAGCTCCATCACCGGCCCCGAGCGCCTGCGCTTCCAGATGGTCGGCACCCGCCGCGGGCGCCTGTCGACGCTGCAGGCCGGCAGCGGCCCGCCGCTGCTCGCGATCCACGGGCTCGGCGCCACGAAGGGCTCATTCCTGCCGACGGTCGCCGCGCTCGCCGAGCGCTACCGGGTGATCGCGCTCGATCTCCCCGGCTTCGGCGACTCCGACAAGCCGATCAACGCCAGCTACGACGCGGCCTTCTTCGCCCGCGCGGTGATCGGCCTGCTCGACGCGCTGGAGCTGGAGCGCGCGCACCTGATCGGCAACAGCCTCGGCGGGCGTGTGGCGCTGGAGGTCGCCATGCGGCACCCCGAGCGCGTGGAGCGGCTGGCGCTGCTGTGCCCCTCCCTGGCGTGGCGGCGCGAGCGCCCGTGGGCGCCGCTCGTGAGGCTGATGCAGCCGAAGCTGGGGCTCGTGCACATCGCCCCGCGACCGCTGGTCGAAGGGATCGTGCACCGCCTGATCCCAGGAGCCGACGAAGGCTGGACGGCAGCTGGCGTGGACGAGTTCCTGCGCGCGTACCTGACGCCGTCCGGCCGCGCCGCCTTCTACGCCGCCGCGCGGCACATCTACCTGGAGGAACCGCACGGCGAGAGTGGCTTCTGGCCGCGGCTCGCGGAGCTGCAGGCCGAGGCGTTGTTCGTGTGGGGCAGGCGCGACAAGCTGGTGCCGATCGCCTTCGAGCGCCACGTGATCGACACGCTGCCCGCCGCCCGTCACCTGGAGCTCGACTGCGGGCACGTGCCCCAGATCGAGCGTCCCCGCCACACCCACCGCGCTGTGGACGCGTTTCTCAGCGAGTCCGCGGCGGCCGGGGGCCGGCGTCGCGCGGGCGCCGCCGTGAGACGATAGCTCGATGGAGCAGCGCGTAGGTGCGACGATCAGTCCCGCGCCGGCGCCGGGCGTGCGGTCGCGGCGCTGGATGCCGGCGCTCGCGGCGGGCCTGTCGATCGGCGAGTACGCCCGCTCGCTGGAGCGCCGGCTGGCGTTCCTGATCGCGGCGCTGCTGGCGGGGATCTGGGCGCTCGGCGGCCAAGGCTACTTCTGGCCCGCGTGGGCATGGCTGGGGCTGGGGGTGCTGGTGTTGATCGAGGTCGGCGCCGGCTGGGCGTGGGCGCGGGCGCCCGGCGCCGTGCGGCGCGTGGCGTGCGTGTGGACGCTCGTCGGCGTGGCCGCGGTGATCCTCGTGTGCACCTGGCTGCTCACGTGGCTGCTGGCGGGGGCGCGCAGCTTCTGGCCCGCGTGGGCGCTGCTCTCGCTGGCGACCGCCGGCAGCGCCTACTCGCTGATCGCGCTGCACGACCGCGTGCTCGTCGCCCACGGGCGCCGGGCGCTGCGCGCGCGGATCGACATGCTCACGCGCACCCGTCGCCAGGCGGTGGACGCCCAGGCAGCGGAGCTGCGCCGCATCGAGCGCGACCTGCACGACGGCGTGCAGGCGCGCCTGGTCGCGCTCACGCTGCAGCTCGGGCGCGCCGAGCTGCGCGTCCAGGACAGCCCCGACCTGCGGGGGCTGATCCTCGACGCCCAACGCGAGGCGCATCACGCGATCGCCGAGCTGCGCGACCTCGCGCGCGGGATCGTGC
Source organism: Solirubrobacteraceae bacterium (assembly GCA_035504435.1). Classification (GTDB taxonomy): domain Bacteria; phylum Actinomycetota; class Thermoleophilia; order Solirubrobacterales; family Solirubrobacteraceae; genus Palsa-744. Next base: position 7,409 of record DATJRV010000051.1, on the reverse strand, counting down.
CGCCGCTGCTCGCCGACCGCGGGCTCGTGGCGGCGGTCGAATCGCTCGCCGCGCGCTACGGGCTGGGGACGTCGATCGAAGCCGACACCCCCCGCGCGCTCGCGCCGGCGGTGGAGAACGCCGCGTACTTCGTGATCGCCGAGGCGCTGACGAACACCGCCAAGCACGCGCACGCGCAACGCACGTGGGTGACGCTGCGCAACGAGCACAGGGTGCTGGCGGTGCTGGTCGGCGACGACGGCTGCGGCGGCGCCGACCCGCAGGGGTCCGGCCTCGCCGGGCTGCGCGCGCGCGTCGAGGCGCTCGACGGCAGCCTGCGCGTGCACAGCGCGGCCGGCGCAGGGACGGTGCTCGAGGCGAGGCTCCCGTGCGGGTAGTGATCGCCGAGGACCTCGCGTTGCTGCGCGAGGGGCTGGTGGCGTTGCTGCGCGAGAACGACATCGAGGTCGTCGCCCAGGTGCAGGACGGCCCGTCGCTGCTGCGCGCGATCGCCGGGCACCAGCCGGACCTCGCGATCGTCGACGTGCGCCTGCCGCCGACCTTCCGCGACGAGGGCCTGCTGGCGGCGATCGAGGCGCGCCGGCGCCAGCCGGCGCTTGGCGTGCTGGTGCTCTCGCAGTACGTCGAGACGGCCTACGCCAGCGAGCTGATCGGCGACGACACGGCCGGCATCGGCTACCTGCTCAAGGAGCGCGTGGGCGACGTGAAGGCGTTCCTCGACGCGCTGCATCGCGTGGCCGCCGGCGGCACCGTGCTCGATCGCCAGGTCGTCGCCCAGCTGCTCGCACCACGCGACGGCGCCAGCGACGCGCTGTGGGGGCTCACCGCACGCGAGCGCGACGTGCTGGCGCTGATGGCCGAAGGGCGCTCGAACACGGCGATCGCCGAGAGCCTGGTGGTCACGCCGGGCGCCGTCGAGAAGCACATCACGAACATCTTCACCAAGCTCGAGCTGCCGGCATGCGACGACAATCACCGCCGCGTGCTGGCGGTGCTCGCCTACCTGCGCGCCGGCGAGCGCACGCCCCGCAGCGGCGTCGGGACCTGATAGAAACGTGTGAATGGCCGCTGAGCTGTTGGCGCGCGTGCGCGCTGAAATCGAGGACCGGCTGGCGCAGTTGCGCGCCGCCGTGGCCGAGTACGAACGTCTGCAGCGCGCCGCCGACGCGCTCGAGCCCTCCCCGGCAGCCACGACCCAGCCCGTGCAGCGCAGGCGTGGCGGGCGCAGAGGCGAGCCGGCAGCGGACGCCGGCGCGCCGGCGAGCGACGCTGCGTCTGCGCGCGCCCCGGCGACGGCCGGTGCGCCCGCGCGACCCGGTGCGCCCACGCGCCGGCGCCAGGCGCGTATGGGCGCGGTCGAGCAGGCGATCGTGGCGGCGCTCGAGCACGGCTCGCACACGCTCGCCGAGCTCGGCGTCGTGACCGCGCTGCCCGCGCCGGCGCTGCGCGAGAGCCTGCGCCGGCTGCTCGCGGCGGGCAGGGTCACGCGCGCAAGCCGCGAAGGGCGCGCCGCCTACGCGCTCTCCGACAGCGAGTAGTCCGCGGCGGCCGCCGGCCCGAGGAACGGCGCGAGCGCGAAGTACGTCAGCTGGGGCAGCACGCCGGGCAGCTCCGCGAGGCAGTCGTTCTCGATGTAGTGGTGCAGCACCTGCCAGACCCCGCCGGCGATCGCCTCGCCGGCGATCGCCGGCACCTCGAACTGGTCGCGGGCGAGCTCGTACGCCGGTCCGAAGTACGCGGCGAAGGCGCGCAGCGTGGAGTCGCGGATCTCGAGCGCTTCGGGGCAGGCGGCGAACGTGTCGACGAGGCTCAGATGGGCGTGGGCGGGCTCTGAGCGCAGGAACTCGAGCAGCGCGCGAATGCCGGCGCGCGCCGCGCGTGGCCAATCGTCGGCGTTCGCCTGGTAGGCCTCGACGGCGATCGTCAGCGCCTGGTGCAACCCCACCTTCAGCGCGCCGAGGAAGGCCTCGTGCTTGGAGGCGTAGATGTCGTAGAAGGTCTGGTGCGAGACGTTTGCGCGCCGCGCGATCTCCGGCACGGTCAAGGCCGCCAGGCCCTTCTCGGCGACGATCGCGGCGGTCGCGTCGACGATCCGCTCGCGCTGGCTTTTCACGATCACCTGCCGCGGGAGGTCGCTGCGTCCGCTCGGCAGCCGCCCCTCGGCGCGGCGGGCGCGCTCGGAGGGCTCGATCACCGCCCCCTCCCCCGCCGGGCTGCGGCGTTTCGCCGGCGGCGCCTGCAGCCCGTCGGGCAGGCGCCGTGGATAGCAGTTGGCCCACGCCGTCAGTTCGTCGGCGAGCCGGGGAAGCTCCTCCGCGCGCCCTTCGCGCAGGCGCGCCGCGGTCACCTCGCGGATGCCGCCGATCAGCGCCTTGACGACGAGGTCGCTCGGCGCGGCCGTCGCCACCCCGTCGCGGCTCTCGTGGATTTTGTACTCCAGCGTTTCGAGGATGCTGCTGCGCCGCTCCAGCGCCTTGGCGCCCGCGCCAAACGCCCCGAGCACCAGCAGCGAGATCGCCTCCGGCTCCGCTGCCGCGAGCTCCATCCAGGCGCGCATCGCCCGCGCCACGCGCTGCTCGTGGGTGCCTGCGACCGCGTAAGCCGCGAGCACGCTGCTGCCCGCCCGCACCGCCACGTCGTGGTAGGCGCTCAGAAACAGGTCTTCCTTGTCGGCGAACAGGGAGTAGAACGTCGGCTGCGACACGTGCGCGAGCTTGGCGAGATCGACGATGCGCACCGCCGGGTAGCCCTTCTCGGCGATCAGCTCGATCAGCGCCTGCTGCAGGCGCTCGCGCTGGTCGCGCTTGACGAGCTCAGGATCGAGCCCGTGGGTGCCGGTTGGCAGTGGCCGGTAGCGATCGCCGCTTCGCGGCGATGCCGTTGCCACGCCGTTGCCACCGTCCGACGAGCCTCCTGTGCCGCGCGACGGTCTTCGCCTGCCATTTCGAGACGCCATTCAGAGTGTCCCTCCGCTCGACTCTCCGAAAATCGAGATTATCAAACTGTCTGGATCAACTTGACCCATACATTGAGGCTTATAGCCCCAGACGTCTCAAAATCTCAACCGGCGATCGTGCGCGAGGTGCCCAGCACCGCGCCCGCGGAGTCGAGCGCCTGCACCGCCACGTAACCCTCCGCGAGCGGCGCGGTGATCGCCGTCTCGAAGCCGCTGCGGGCGGCGCTCGCCACCGGCGTCAGCTGCGTCGGCGTCGGCCCGGCCAGGACCTGCCAGCTGGCGGTGCGGGTGTCCCCGTTCCAGCTTGCGTACACGATCGTCTGGTTGGCGCCCTTGCTGGCGGCAATCGCCGGCGGTTCGCTCGGCGCGCCCGTCCACGGGAAGCGATAGGAGCGGTAGGACTCATACGACCCGTGCATGTGCGCGTCGTACAGGAGCTGGCCGCCGGCGCTGTATTCGGAGAAGTATGGCTCGGCGCCCCAGCCGATGAACACGTTGCCGTCGCCCAGCGCCTGCACGTCGCCCTGGCTGCCCGACAGCAGCGGCGGGGCGGCGTGGTCGTATTCGGCGATCACGCTCTCGGTGTGCGTCTGCGCGTCCAGGCTCAGCACCAGGCCGCGCGACTGCGCGTGCACCTTTGGCACGCCGCCGTTGTCGAACACGCTGATCGTGCCGTTGGGCAGCACGCGCGCGTCGTGCTGGTAGGCGGTGGCGGCGCCGGGAGCCTGCTTTACGGTCGAGCTCTTGCCGCCGATGCGCGTCGTGATCTGGCCGGTCTGCGTGTCCAGCTCATACAGCGTCGAGGTGTTGCGCGCGGAGATCAGCGTCGTGCCGTCGGTGAGCTGTTCGATCGAGTTCAGGTGAAAGTAGTCGAACGGCCAGATCGTGCTCGAGCCGACAGCCGAGCTGTAGGATTCGCTCAGCCCCACGTGGTCGAGGCTGTCCCATTCGCGGCGCACGAGACCCGTCTTCAGGTCGACTTCCTGGAAGATGCTGGCGGTCACCGCGCCATCGCTGGGACCGCCGAGGAACGACAGGTTGCACGCGATCGGCTGAAAGACGGTGAACAGCGCCGTGTCCTGCGGGGTGATGTGGAATTCGTGCAGATCGACCAGGTCGCCGTTGCCGGCGTGCACGCGTCCGATTTCCTGATAGGAGGTGTTGTCGATGATCTCTTCGCCCTGGCCGAAGCCCTGGGGTGGGATGCGTCCCTGCCACCACGTCAGCACGGGCTGGCCGTCGTACTGCTGCACCTGCAGGTTGGTCGCTTCGGTGCCCTTCGGCAGCGGGTGAAACCACACCAGGTTGCCGTTTTCTTCGAAGATCGCCGGGCCGCTCGGGCCGGGGCCGGAGTACGGTGCGGTGAACAGGTCGCCGGCGGCGCTCTGCGTGGAGTTGGTGGTGACGACGACCACCGGCGCCTGCAGTTCGGGGCGCGAGTGGAAGTGCTGCATCTCGTTGTAATCCCGCGTCACGCTCACCGACGCAGACGCCGCATAGTCCACCGGCTCGCGGCGGGCGGTGACGAAGTGGAAGGCGAACGGCTGCTCGCCGGCACCCACCTTCAAACGGCCGCGCACCGTGACCGTCTCACCCGGCGCGAACGCCTTGGCGGGCACGAAGCTCGCGCCGTCGCCCTGCGAGTACGCGAGCAGGCGCCCGCTGTGCGCGCCCGTCTGCGAGCCCGTCGCGCTGACGGCGGAGAGCGCGCTCGACGGCACGCCGAGCATGCTGATCTGCGTCTCCGGCGAAGCGTCGTAGGAGTCGGGCAGCGGCGAGACCGCAAGGCTCGTCCCCGGCAGCACCGCGGAGCGATTGAGCGTCGTGGGCGTGCAGCGCGGCGCGCTCGCGGCGGCAGCCTGCCCGGAGCTGATCTCCCCGGCGTCCAGCGCCAGCGTGGCGAGGCCGGCGAGCGCGGCGGTCGCCACGCCGGCGAGCAGCGCGCTACGCAGCGAGATCGTGGGCATGAGCATGCACAGCCCTGCGAAGCGCCGACGGCGCTTCGCGGATAGGAGTTTCGTGGGAGCGAACAAGCGCAATCCTAAGTCGTGGACACGTCGCATCTCGAAGAAGTTGCGAACGGCCGGATAAGAACTTGCCAAGAGCCTTCGCTGCTGGCGCCGCCAGCCCTCGTCGCGCAAGGCGCGCTGCGTGCGGCGCGCGTTCGTGGGATTCTCAGTACGTGTCCACCTCCGGTTCGCTGCAGTCAGACCCGGCGCTCGAGCGCGCTCGCCGGCGGGCCGCCAAGGGCTCGCGCGCCGGGCACATCGAGGTGCTCGAGGTGATGTCCGACCTGTTGTCGGGCATCGGCGAGGGTTCGCCGCCTGACGCCTTCTACAGCAGCCTGTGCGAGGCCATCTGCCGCCTGGCGTCGATGAAGCGCGCGGTGCTCGTGCGCTACGACAGCGCCCGCCGGCGGGTGCGCGCGGTGGGCGCGCACGGGATCGAGCTGGAGCCGTTCGCCGACCTGTTCGTGACCGTCGACTCCGTGCCCGTCGCGCGCCAGGCGCTCGCCGAGGATCGCGTGCTGGAGGTGCTGGGCGCGGAGGACTTCCAGGTGCCGCCAGCCGTGCGCGAGCTGCTGGCCGGCGTGCGCATCGTGTGCACGCCGATGGCTGCCGCGGGGCGCTACGTGGGGGTCGTGCTGTCCGAGCGCCAGCCGGGCGTCGGCGAGATGGACGAGGACGAGCGCCAGCTGCTGTGGACGCTCGGCAAGGCGATCGCGATGGCCTCGGTCGCACGCGAGGTGACCGCCTACGACGAGCAGCGGCGTCAGCTGCAGCAGCGGATCGATCTCGCGCGCGAGATCCACGAGGGCGTGGTGCAGCGGCTGTTTGGCATCTCGCTCGCGCTTTCGCGCGATGAGCTGCTCGACGCCGACAGCCAGCGCCGCTGCGCGGCCGAGGTGCAGACGGCGCTCGCGGACCTGCGCACCGCGCTCAAGCGTCCGCTCGGGCATACCGCGCGCGACACGCGCGTCACCTTCGCCGAAGAACTCCAGCGCCTGCGCGCGCTCTATCCGCAGCCGCCGATCTCGCTCGACGGCCGCCAGGCGGTTCCGGCGCGGCTGGAGGCGCTCGCGCAGTCGGTGCTGGTGGAGGCCGTGCGCAACGCGCACAAGCACGCCAGCCCGAGCAGCGTGCACGTGGCGCTGCGCAGCGAGGGCGGCGCGTTCGTGCTCGAGGTGCGCAACGACGGGCTCGCCGCCTGTGCCCAAATGGATGCGCGCCAGGACGCCGCCGGCGCGCGCGAGCGCCGGCCCGTCGGCGTCGGCCTGCGGCTTGCGGCGCTCGAGGCGCTGCAGCACGACGGGGTGCTCGAGTACGGGGAGTCCGAGCCGGGCATCTGGCAGGTGCGCCTGGTGGTGCCGACCGGCCGGTGAGCGCCTCGGCTCCCACGCCCAGGGCTCCCGCAGCAAGCGGCGGCGCCGATCGTGCGAGCCGCGAGCGCGCGGCGCGCAGGCGCCTGCGCGTGCTGGTGGTCGACGATCACGACGTCGTGCACTGGGGCTTTCGCCTGATGCTCGGCCAGCTGCCGTGGGTGGAGCGCTGCCTGAGCGCGCGCACGGGCGCGGAAGCGCTCGCGGTGTGCCGGCGCTACGAGCCGCACGTGGCGCTCGTGGACCTGTTCCTCGGCAGCGAGTCAGGCCCCGAGATCTGCGAGCGCCTGCGCGCCGAGGCGCCCGCGCCGCGCGTGCTGCTGATGTCGGGCGCCGGCGGCATCTCGCCGCGCGCGGCCCGCGCCGCGGGCGCCGCGGGCTTCATCTCCAAGGACTGGCCGGCGCCGGAGATCGCCAAGCTCGTGCGCATGGTCGGCGACGGGCAGGAGGTGTTCCGCGACACCGGACGCCAGGCGCCCACGCTGACCGACCGCGAGGGCGAAATCCTCGCCTTGATCGCCGGCGGCGCCACCAACCGGGAGATCGCCGCCGCGCTGTTCCTCTCGCCGCACACCGTCAAGGAGCACACCAGCACGCTGTATCGCAAGCTCGGCGCGCGCAATCGCGCCGACGCGGTGCAGCGCGCGCAGCGCCTCGGGCTGCACCGCTGAGCACGCGGACCCCTCAGGCGCCCCGGCCGCACCCCCCATTTGGGCGGTTTCGGCCTCATCCCTGGTAACTGGCCAGTGTGCCCGGCGAATGTCTCCGTAGTGTCCAGCGGCGTCATAGCCGGCCTGTTCCCCGGCCAGGGAAGCCAGACGAGCTCACTCGGCGAGCTCGTCATGGGGGTCGTGCCGCGCTTGGCGGCCGAGTGCGTCGAGCTCGTCGGTGAGGATCCGTTTGCGCGCGTGACCGACAGCACGCGCTACGCGCAGCCCGCGATCTTCTGCGCGAGCCTCGCCGGCTGGAAGCAGCGCCCCCCGTTCATCCGTCCGGTGGCGCTCGCGGGACACTCGCTGGGCGAGCTGAGCGCGCTCGTCGCCGCCGGCGCGCTCGAGCAGTCGGCAGGCCTGC
>DATJRV010000050.1:0-11269 GCA_035504435.1 Solirubrobacteraceae bacterium | reverse complement strand
GTTGCGCACCCGCCGCTCGTTGCGCGCGCCGAGCAACTGACGGATCTCGCGCTCGCGCTCGGCCTGCCCGGCGGGGGAGTCGATCGCGGGGGGCGCCGCCGCGCCGTAGTCCTCCCCGCGCGAGATCCCGCCGGCGCCGATCTGGTCGTACACGCTCCCGCCGCCGCCGCGGGTGAGCAACAGCAGCACCGAGATCAGCAGGGAGAAGGCCACGGTGGCGAACACGACCAGGCTCATCGTGCTGGGGGCGATGCCCAGCGCGACCGTGACAGCGGCATCTCGCACGCCCTGATTGTTGCTCATCGGCCCGCCGTTCGCTACCCTGGCGAGGTTGGGTTGACTGACCAGTCAATCATTACCCTGGGCCACATTAGGAGATCAAAGACAATGGTCGATTTCACGCTCACCGACGAGCAGCTGAACCTGCGCGAGATGGCGCACGACTTCGCCGTCAAGGAGATACGTCCGGTCGCCTGGGAGTACGACAGGGACGGCACGTGGCCCGCGGAGATCATCAAGAAGGCGTGGGAGGTCGGCTTGATGAACCTGCACATTCCCGAGGAGTACGGCGGCCCCGGCGCGAGCAACCTCGACGGCTGCCTGATCGAGGAGGAGCTCTCGTGGGGTTGCTCGGGCATCCAGACCTCGCTCGGCTGCAACGGCCTGGCGACCGCGCCGATCGTGCTGGGAGGCTCGGAGGAGGTCAAGCGCAAGTATCTCGGCATGCTGATCGAGGAGCCGAAGCTCGCATCTTTCTGCCTGACCGAGCCGGACGCCGGCTCCGACGTGTCGGGCATGCGCACGACGGCGGTGCGCAAGGGCGACAAGTACGTGCTCAACGGCTCGAAGTGCTTCATCACCAACGGCGGCTACGCCGACTTCTACACCGTCTACGCGAAGACCGACAAGGACGCCGGCCATCGCGGCATCTCCGCGTTTGTGGTCGAGCGCGACTGGGGCGTGGTCGTGGACAAGAAGGAGGACAAGCTCGGCCAGCGCGCCTCGAACACGGCGACGATCTCCTTCAACGACGTGGAGGTTCCCGCCGAGAACCTGCTGGGCGAGGAGAACCACGGCTTCAAGCTGGCGATGACGACGCTCGACCGCACCCGTCCCGGGGTGGCGGCGATGGCGACGGGCATCGCCCGCGCGGCCTGCGAGTTCGCGACCGACTACGCCAAGGAACGAGTGCAGTTCGGCGTGCCGATCGCCATGCACCAGGGGATCCAGTTCATGATCGCCGACATGGCCACCGAAATCGAGGCCTCGCGCCAGCTGACGTGGAAGTCGGCCGTGATGCTCGACAACGGCGAACGCAACACGCTCGTCTCCTCGCACGCCAAGCGCTTCGCCGCGGACGCCGCCATGAAGGTCGCCACCGACGCCGTGCAGGTCTACGGCGGCTACGGCTTCATCAAGGAGTACCCCGTGGAGAAGCTGTTTCGCGACGCCAAGATCATGCAGCTGTACGAGGGCACCTCGCAGATCCAGCGCCTGGTGATCGCGCGCGAAACACTGCTGCCGCGGCGCGCCGCCGAGCCGACGGCCGTGCCCGCGTAGCGCAGCCCCTGCCGCCGCGCCCCCGCCGCTCGACCTAGCCGATCGCGAGCGGCTCGCCGTTGTTCGAGAGCTGCGCGCCGCCCGCGACCTGCACGAACACGAAGTAGACGCCGCGCCGCACGTGCACCACGCGGCTGAAGGAGGAGCGCCCGCCCTGCAGGTGCGGTCACGGCCGCCCGCGCTACGCTCACGCAACCCGAACCAGCAAGGAGAGACCGCCAGCATGTTCGTCTTTAAGGCCGCCGTCGTCGGCGCAGGCACAATGGGCGGCCAGATCGCCCAGACGATCGCCGCCGCGGGCATCCCCGTGGTGCTGAAGGACATCGACGATGCGCTCGTGCAGGCCGGGCTGGAGGAGGCGCGCAACGTCACCTCCGGGCAGGTCGGCAAACTCGTGGAGAAAGGCAAGCTCACCGTCGAGCAAGGCGAGGCGCAGCTCCAGGAGATCCTTGGGCGCATCCACGGCACGACCTCGTACGCGGGCTTCGGCGACGTCGACTTCGTGGTCGAGGCGGTGCCCGAGCGGATGGACATCAAGCAGAGCGTGTTCGCCGAGCTCGACGCCGCCACGCCCGGCCACGCGATCCTCGCCTCCAACACCTCCTCGCTGTCGATCACCGAGATCGGCGAAGCGACGCTGCGCCCGGAGAAGGTCGTCGGCTTCCACTACTTCTACCCCGCCTCGATCATGCCGCTGATCGAGATCGTCGAGGGTGAGGAGACCTCCGCGGAGACCGTCACCGCGGCGCTCACGTTCGCGCAGGCGATCCGCAAGCAGCCGATCACGTGCATGGAGGTGCCGGGCTTCGTCGTCAACCGCATCCTCAACGCGGGCATCGCCGAGGTGTGGCGCGCGCAGGAGGAACGGGGCCTGTCGATCAAAGCCATCGACGAGGGCGTCGGCGCCGCCGGCGTCGTGCCCGTCGGTCCGTACTACCTCGTCAACCTGCTCGGCTTGGACACCGTGCTGCACGTCGCCGAGCACCTGCTCGAGTCCTACGGCGAGGAACGCTTCTACGTGCCCAAGGGCATGCAGAAGCTCGTCGCCGACGGCAAGCTCGGCGCGAAGACCGGCGGCGACGGCTTCTACAACCCCGCCGGCGAGCCCAACATCGCCGGTGACGGCGAGCCCGACGTCGCCGAGCTCGTCGAGCTGTTGTCGCTGAAGACGCTCATCGAGGCGTGCCTCGTGCTCGAGGAGGGCGTCGCCACCCACCGCGACATCGACTTCGGGATGATGGCGGGCGCCGGCCTGGACCCCCGCCGCGGCCTGATGCCGCCGTTCATGAAGGCCGACAGCGAAGGGCTCGACACGCTCCTCGAGCGCATGGAGAACGCCGCCGAGCGCCACGGCGAGCGCTTCGCGCCACCCACCATCCTGCGCCGGCTCGTCGCCCAGGGTCGGCTCGGGCAGAAGAGCGGCCAGGGCTTCTATGCCTACCCGCAGCCCGATGCGGAGCAGCCAGCCGGTGTCATCAAGCTCGAGACGCGCGCCGACGGCGTGGCGATCGCGTGGCTCGCCAACGGGCAGATGAACTCGATCTCCCCGCAGGTCGTCGAGGACCTCGGCAAGGTGTGGAGCAAGGTCAAGTCCGCCGGCATACGCGCGCTCGTGATCGCCTCCTCCAACCCGTTCCTGTTTAGCGCCGGCGCCGACATCAAGGCGTTCACCACCATGGACGAGGCCGGCGGACGCCGGCTCGTCGAGAGCATGCACGCCCTGCTGCGCGAATTGGGCGAGGATGGCGTCGTCACGATCGCCGCCGTCAACGGCCTCGCGTTCGGCGGCGGTTGTGAGTTGGCGATGGCCTGCGACGTGCGCCTCGCCGCGCGCTCGGCGTTCTTCGGGCAGCCCGAGATCAAGCTCGGCATCATCCCCGGCTTCGGCGGCACCCAGCGCCTACCGCGGCTGGTGGGGAGCAACAAGGCGCTCGAGATGAACCTCATCGGCGACCCCGTGCTCGCCGAGGAAGCGTTCGAGCTCGGCCTCGTCAACCGCGTCCTCGACGACCACGAACTGCTCGACACCGCGCTGGCGTGGGCGCGCAAGCTCGCCCAGCAGGCGCCGCTCGCCGCGGAGCAGATCAAGCGCATCTCCGGCGCCGGCGAGCTCGGCGAGGGGATCGAGGCCGAGAAGCGCGCGTTCGCCGAGGTGTTCGCCAGCGAGGACGCGCGCGAGGGCATCGCCGCGTTCCTCGGCAAACGCCCGCCGCGTTTCTCGGGGCGCTGAGTTTGGGCGATTGGCGAACGGCTTCAGCGGGGAGTCAAGTAGGGGCGGGCGTTGGCCGCGCCCCCCGACCAGCGCCCGCCTATCTCGCTGAGCTCGTGCGCTCGGCGCGCGCGGTCGTCGCGCTGACGGCGCCGGCGCCCGCCAGCAGGTCGCGTTCGGGGTCCACGCCCCACCGCCCCGCCACCTCGATGAGCTCCCCGTCGAGGCCCCAGCGGTCGGCGCGGGGGGGACCTGCGTGTTCGAGGCTTGCGCCCTTCAGCGCCATGCAGCCGGTGTTCTCGCCGATCGCGCGGATCGCGGCCACCTCCTGCGCGCTCAACACGTGCTCGCGCCCAGCGAGCGCGGCCAGCTCCGCGCGCTTGGCCTCGATCGCGCGCGCAGGGTGGGCGGGATCGACGTCCGACTCCTGGATCAGCGTCGGCGCCACGCACCGCACCGCCGGCTGCGCCAGGTTCCACGCGCACGCCAGCTGCAGCATCGTCAGCTCGTGGCGTTCGGCGTACGGGCGCATCCGCTCGAGCTTCTCGCGGCCCGCCTGCACCCACCCCTCGGGGCGGAACTTGCGATGGTCGTGCGCCGCGAACCGGTGACCGGGCAGCACGTCGTCGTGGAACAGCCCGCCGTAGTCGACCACCCGCGTGATCAAGCTCACCTCCTGCGCCGCCGCCGCGCCGAGCACCAGCTCGCCCGGCCACGGCTCCAACGGGCCGAGGATGATCATCGCCCAGTCGATCACGCTGGAGAAGCGCTCCAGGCAGTCGAGCAGGTCGAGCGTGAAGCCGTTCGCCGGCCCCGGCGCCACGCCGAGCAGGCGGGTCAGCCCGGCCGTGCGCAGCGCCTGCATCCCCTCCCACACCGCCGGGCTGCAGTAGCCCGTGCGATCGGGGTTGTGCAGCAGCAGCAGGTCGAAGTGATCGACCCCCAGGCGCGCAAGGCTGCGCTCGGCGGCCATGCGCAGGTATGCCGCGTAGCCGTCCGGCCCGCGCAGGCGCGGATCGGTGAAGCGGGGGAAGCCCTTCGCGCCGTCGCGCTCACCCGTGTAGAAGTCGTGCCCGATCGCGCCAACCAGGCAGTAGCGCTCGCGTTCCAGCCCCCGCAGCGCCCTGCCCAGCGCCGCGTCGGCCTCGCCCGCGCCGTACACGTCGGCCGTGATCGCCGTGTCGATGCCGTCGCCGGGCGTGAGCAGCGCCTGCAGGCGCGCGTCCTGCAGCGGCTCGCCGAAGTGCATGAAGCGCCCTCCGCTCCATGTGCCGATGGCGGTGCTCGTGGGGTCCACAACCGATAACTGTACGCGGCTTCGCTAGCGGCCGAGGCCGCCCGCCGTACGCGCGCGCAGCGCCGCCTCCAGGCGCTCGAGCGCGTGCGTGAGCACGTCCTCGTCCAGCCCGTCACCAGCGCTCGTCTCGACCGCCGCACGCGGCGTCGGCGCTGCGCCGCCGGCTGCGGCCCGCGCAGCGCCCTCGTGCACCGCCCGTGCCTGCGCCTGCACGCCCGCACGCAACTGCTCGAGCTCCGCCAGCCTGATCGCCAGCTCCTGGCGTCCCTCGCTGCGCAGCTCCGGCACGCCCAGCGCGTACGCCTGCTCGAGCTCCAGCGCAGCATGTGCCAGGCGGCCGTGGTCGAGGTCCTGGCGCGCGCGCAGCGTCAGCTCCTCGCACAGCAGCGGCGTGCTGCGCGCGCCCAGCAGCGCCGCCAGACGCTCTTGCGGGCGCAGCGCCCGCGTGCGCTCGCGCCGCGGACGCCGTCGCACGCCGCCGGCGCCCGGCGCGGGCTCCCGCCACGGCAGCGCACGCGCGTGCAGCCAGCGCCCGTCGGCCACCTGCTCGCCCTCGCCCCAGCCCGCCCGGATCACCAGCGCCTGCGCGGCGGAAACCTCGTGCGTGTAGGGATCGGCGGAGGCGATGCGGTGCGCGTGGATGACGCGGTTGACGACCGCCACCGCCGCGTCGCTCTCGCGCTCGCGATCGAGTTCCGCAAGCCACGCCCGCGCCTGGCTCTCCGCGGCCAACGAGATCGGATCGATCACCGTCACGCGCGTGGTCGGCACCGCAGCGGGCTCCGGGCTGGTCGGCGCACTGCGCGCGCGTGCGCGCAGCCGCCACGACGAGGCGCCGGCCGTCGTGCCAGCGCCCGGCCCGGCGCCGGGCTGGCGTGGGGCCGCGAGCGTCGTGAGCACCACCACGTGCTGCGGCTCGTCGTCTGGCGCGCGCATCAGGTAGCGACCGTCCTCCGGGCCCAGCAGCCAGGGGAACTCGAGCTGGATGAACACGAACAGCTGCCGGGGCATGGCAGCACCGTATCCTTAGCCAGCGTGTCAGACGCGAGCCCATCCTCCAGGAGCGTGCGCGAGCGTCTCGGCGCGGGCGCCGAAGACCGCTTCGGCAGGGCGGTGTCCGACCTGCTGGAGAACCCGCTGCTCACCGGCGCCATCTCGCGCGCGTTCGACGCACGCGAGAAGGCCGCGCAGGCGCAGGAGGTGGCGCTCGGCGCGCTGAACCTGCCCTCGGCTGCAGACATCGAGCGACTGACGCGGCGGCTGCGCTCGGTGTCCCTGCGCCTGGAGGGGATCGAGGAGAGCCTCGATCGTCTGCAGCGTGCGCTCGCCGGCGGCGAGCAGCGCGCTGGCTCGAGCGGCGACGCCGGTGCGCTGGCGCAGCGCCTGGCGGCGATCGAGGATCAGCTCGCGCGCTTGACCGACAGGCTGGAGCGACAGGCCAAGGCGCAGGGTGCGAAGGGCGCCAAGGGCGCGAAACCCGCCGCTGGCGTGAAACGGCGCGGCAAAGGCTGAGCGCTCAGCTGGGCGCTCACGCCGGCGCAGTGCCCAGCGCGGCGATCGCCGCGCGGCCCATTTGCTCGGCCGCCGCCAGTAGCGCGTGATCGTCGATGCGCGTGCGCTGTGCCCGCGCGTTGAACACGTCGGAGACCGTCAGCACGCACGCCACCTGGATCGCGCTCGCCGCGCCGAGCGCAAACAGCGTTGCCGCCTCCATCTCGATCGCAATCGCGTCGCCGTGGGGCGGGCGCCCGGACTCGTCATAGAACAGATCCACGCTCATCGCCGCCCCCACCCGCGCCGACGGCGCGCACACGGCAAGCGACTCCGTCAGCTGCCGGTGCGCGCTCACCCGTTCGCCCGCGCCGAGCGCGCGCGAGGTGCCGTCCGCGCAGATCGCCTCGCGTGCGATCACCAGCGAGCCGAGCTCGAGGTCCGCCGCGAGCGCCCCGCACGTACCTACCCGGATCGCGCGCCGTGCGCCCAGCGCGATCAGCTCCGCGAGCACGATCGCCGCCGAGGGACCACCCATACCTGTCGCTTGAATGCTCAGCGGCGCGCCGTCGGCAGCGCTCCCCGTGTAGCCCCACAGGCCGCGGTGGTGGTTGAACATGCGCGGCTCCTGGAGCAAGGCCTGGGCCAGCGCGAGCGCGCGACCCGGATCGCCTGGCAGCAGCACGCGCTCGGCCAGCGGCGCGGTAGGGCGCAGGTGAAAAGTCTCGGCGTGTGGCACCGCGGCGACTCTAGACTCTGGACGCAATGCCCGCCCACCCTGCGCCCCGTCGCCGCGCGTGCCTGAGTGGCCGATGATCCCGTCAGCCAGACGGGCGAGCTGACGCTCGCGCAGGTCGCCGCGCGCGCGGGCGTCGCGCCGGCGACCGTCAAACGCTGGGTGCACGGCGGCCTGATCCCCGGCTACAACGGCAGCTGGACGCCCGCCGCGGCCGCCTACACGCGCGTGATCGCCAGGCTGCGGGCGCGCGGGCACACGCTCGCGCAGATCAAGCGCGCCGGCGAAGCCGGTCAGCTGGCGGCCGGGCCGATCGAGAACCTGCTCAGCCAGCCAGGGCCGCGCCATTCGCTGCGCGAGGCGGTGCGCCTCAGCGGGCTGAGCGCGGAGATGATCGAGCGCATCTACACCACCACCGGCCTGGGCATGCCGCCCGACGGGTTCTCAGACGAGGACGTGCAGATCCTCAAATACGCCGCCGCCGTGCTCGACGCCGGCCTGCCGCTGCCCGCGTTCGTGCAGCTGATGCGCGTCTACGGGCAGGCCGTCGCCCAGATCGCCGACGCCGAGGTGCGCCTGATCCACCTGTACGTGCACGAGCCGCTGATGCGCTCGGGGGTCACCAGCGTGAAGATCGCCGACGAGATGGAGGGCCTCGCGCGCGAGGTGCTGCCGTTTGCCACGCCGTTCATGAACTACTTCCACAGCCGCCTGCTCGCGCAGTTCGTCGAGCAGGACATGATCGGCCACATGGAGGCCGACATCGACCAGGACGCGCTCGAGCAGGGGCGCGTGCGCGTGGCGATCGTGTTCGCCGACCTCGCCGGCTACGCGCGCTTGACCGTCGAGCTCGGCGACGAGGCGGCGCTCGGCGCCGTCGAGCGCTTCGTGGCCGCCGTCGAACAGACGCTGCCGATCGACGCGCGCGTGATCAAGACGCTGGGCGACGAGGTGATGGTGGTGGGCCCCGACCCGGCCGCGCTGATCGGCTGGGCGGTGGAGCTGGGCGCAGCGATGGCAGCAGGGGACCCGCTGCCGCGTATCGGCATGCATTACGGCGAGGCGCTGTATCGCGACGGCGACTACTTCGGCGCCGACGTCAACCAGGCGGCGCGCGTGGTCGCGCGCGCCGGCGGCGGCGAGGTGCTCGTCACCCGCGCGGTCGTCGACGTCGCCGCGGGGATCGACGGGCTCGAGTTCAAGCGCATCGGCGAGGTCCGGCTCAAGGGCTTCTCCGAGCCAACCGAGCTGTTCACCGCTGCCGTCCGCCACGAGGCGTAGGCGATGCGCGGCGTGCAGCTCTCGTGGGCGGCGGGGAACGGCGTGTGGTCTTGGCGGCCGGCCGGGAGCAGCGCGTGAGCTACGAACGGGTGCGCGAGCAGGTGCGGGCGGGTGGGCTGTTCGCGCGCGATCGCGCTGTGCTCGTGATGCTCTCCGGCGGGCGCGACTCGACCTGCCTGCTCGACGTCACCGTCGCGCTGCTCGGCGCCGGCGCCGTCAGCGCGCTGCACGTCAACTACGCCCTGCGCCAGCAGGCCGATGCGGACGAGCGCCACTGTGGCGAGCTCTGCCGGCAGCTGGGGGTCGAGCTCGAGACCGTCCACGCCGGCGGGCGGGCGAGCGCGGACCCCGGCAACCTGCACGCGTGGGCGCGTGAGCTGCGCTACACGCACGCCCGCCGCATCGCCGAGCAGCGCGACGCGCTGATCGCCACCGGACACACCGCCTCCGACCAGCTCGAGACGATCCTCTACCGGCTCGCCGCCTCGCCAGGGCGCCGGGCGCTGCTGGGCATGCCCGCCGCCAACGGGCGGCTGATCCGCCCGTTGCTCGGCATCGACCGCGAGCAGACGGCCGCCTACTGCCGCGAGCGTGGCCTCAGCTGGCGCGAAGACGAGAGCAACGACGACCAGCGTTTCGCGCGCGCGCGTGTGCGCCACGCGCTGGTGCCCGCGCTGCGCGCCGTGCACCCCGCCGCGGAGGCCAACGTGCTGCGCACCGCCGCGCTGCTGCGCGAGGAGAGCGAGCTGCTCGACGCGCTCGTCAGCGAGGAGCTGGACGGGCGGGCGGACGAGCTGGGCGCCCGCGGCAGCATCGCGATCGCGCGCCTGCGTGAACTGCCCAGCGCGCTCGCGCGGATGGTCGTCGTACGCCTCGCCGAGGACGCCACCGGGGTGTACGTCCCCCAGGCCGGCGATCGCGTGCAGGAGATCCTCGCGCTGGCCAGCCGCGGTGGGCACGCCGAGCTGCACCTCGGCGGGCAGGCCGCCGCCGTGATCGACGGCGGCAGGCTGAGCATGATCAAGCTCCCGCCAAGGGGTGCCAGCTAAGGCGACCTCTACACTCCCGGCGTGGCCAGTACCGCGCGTGTCCCGAGCGAGCCCGGACTCGGGGAGCTGCTAGTGGGCGCCGAGGAGCTGCAGCGGCGCGTGGCCGAGCTCGGCGCGGAGATCTCGCGCGACTACGCCGGACGGCGCCTGCTGCTCGTGGGTGTGCTCAAGGGCGCGGTGTTCTTCCTCTCGGACCTCATGCGCTACATCGACGTGCCCGTCGAGGTCGACTTCATGGCCGTCGCCTCCTACGGCTCCGCCACCGACTCCTCCGGCGTGGTGCGCATCCTCAAGGACCTCGACGCCGCCATCGAAGGGCGCCACGTGCTGATCGTCGAGGACATCGTCGACTCGGGCCTCACGCTGCAGTACCTGCTGCGCAACCTTGGCTCACGCGGGCCGCGCACGCTCGAGGTGTGCGCGCTGCTCACCAAGCCCGAGCGGCGCAAGGTCGACCTGCCGACCCGCTACGTCGGCTTCGAGATCCCCGACCGCTTCGTCGTCGGCTACGGGCTCGACTACGCAGAGCAGTATCGCAACCTGCCGTTCGTCGCCGTCCTGGAGCGCCAGATCGACCTTCCAGCAGCCGCCCAGCCCCGCGCTTAGCCGCCGGAACGGCCGAGGCTGCATGGTACGCTAGGGCACTGGCGCCCACGACTTCAGCCCGCGACCAGACCCCCGATTAACGAGCCATGAGCCGCTTCTTCAAGAGCGCAGCGTTTCCGATCCTGCTGGTCGTCGTGCTCGCGTTCCTGGCCGTGAAACTGGTCGGCAACAACTCCAACAACCACCGCTCGCACAGCTACGCGACGCTGGTCGGCAAAGAAATCCCCAACAAGGAAGTCTCCTCCGCGGTCTTCAAGAACAAGGGCAAGGCGCTCGAAGTCACGCTGAAAAACAAGGAAAAATATGAAATCGGCTACCTCGAACAGGCCTCGCCGGAACTGGTCAAGGAACTGAGGAGCGCCGGCGCCGCCGTCAACTTCGAAGCCGAAAAGAGCAGCGCGCTGCTCAGCCTGCTCACCTACATCCTCCCGTTCGCCCTGTTCCTCGGCTTCTGGATCTTCATCATGAACCAGGTCCAGGGGGGCGGCTCGAAAGTGATGTCGTTCGGCAAGTCGCGCGCCAAGCGCATGTCCGCGGACTCGCCGAAGATCACTTTCCGCGACGTCGCCGGCGTCGACGAGGCCGTCGAGGAGCTCCACGAGATCAAGGAATTCCTCGAGAACCCCAAGAAGTTCCAGGCGCTCGGCGCGCGCATCCCCACCGGCGTCTTGCTCTACGGCCCGCCCGGCACCGGCAAGACGCTGCTCGCCCGCGCCGTCGCCGGCGAGGCTGGCGTGCCGTTCTTCTCGATCTCCGGCTCGGACTTCGTCGAGATGTTCGTCGGCGTCGGCGCCTCGCGCGTGCGCGACCTGTTCGAGCAGGCCAAGCAGAACAGCCCGTGCATCATCTTCATGGACGAGATCGACGCCGTCGGACGCCACCGCGGCGCCGGCCTGGGCGGCGGCCACGACGAGCGCGAGCAGACGCTCAACCAGCTGCTCGTCGAGATGGACGGCTTCGAGGCCAAGGACAACATCATCATGATCGCCGCCACCAACCGGCCCGACATCCTCGACCCCGCGCTGCTGCGCCCCGGCCGC